>NZ_JBIBJK010000006.1:254330-453422 GCF_042958635.1 Streptomyces sp. NPDC007971 | reverse complement strand
CTTCGGTGTTTCCGACTCTATCAGATCTTTTCTCGATCCGATTTCCTCGGTGCTTTCCAGGTTCTCGCTCTCGCGTTTCCCTTTCCGGCGGTTCCAAACTCTATCAGCGATTTTCCGTCTCCCTGACCACCCTTTTGCAGGCATGCAAAAGGCGACCCCGGGATAGGATCTGACGAGTTTGGGTGCTGCTTAGTGGAAGCGCTTCTACGTCGCCCCGCCTCAAGCAGGAGTACGACTGTACACGGGGCGCGGAAGCGCGCGCAAATCAGCCGGGTTGGTGGTCTAGACCACTTCCTGGTAGCTTCAAACGGAACCGCCACTTCATCTGACATACGCTGCTGTTCAGTGCCGTCCGGGACAGGCAGTGACGGCCCGTATGCAGCATCACGCCTGGGAGGCCTCCCATGACCACCGTGACGTCCCCTCTCGCTGGACGTGCCATCGGACTGGCCGCCGTGCCGGATCCGGTCTTCTCCGGGGCCATGGTCGGCCCGGGCACCGCGATCGACCCCGTGCGTGAGCCTTCCGAGGCGGTGTCGCCCGTGGACGGCGTCATCGTCTCCCTTCACCCGCACGCCTTCGTCGTGGTCGACGGGGAGGGGCACGGCGTGCTCACCCATCTCGGCATCGACACCGTTCAGCTCAATGGCGAGGGGTTCGAGCTTCTCGTCAACAAGGGCGACACCGTGACGCGTGGTCAGAGCATCGTGCGCTGGAACCCCGCCGCGGTCGAGGCCGCGGGCAAGTCCGCGGTGTGCCCTGTCGTGGCCCTGGAGGCCACGGCCGAGTCCCTCTCCGACCTCTGTGACAGCGGCGACGTGAAGGCCGGCGACAGCCTCTTCACCTGGAACTGACGGCAAGGCCGTCGCAAGGCGGCGCTCAGGACGACCACTGCGGCGGCGGGACCCGCCGCACTACCGGAGACGGGTGAGATGGTGACAACGCTGCGAGGCGTCGGCGTGAGCCACGGTGTGGCGATCGGCGAGGTTCGGCACATGGGAACGGCGGTGCTGGAACCACCGGCCAAGCAGATCCCGGCGGAGGAGGCGGAGCGCGAGCAGGGGCGGGCGCGTCAGGCCGTGGACGCCGTGGCGGCCGACCTGATGGCGCGCGGCAATCTGGCGGGCGGCGAGGCCCAGGCCGTACTCGAGGCGCAGGCCATGATGGCCCAGGATCCCGAGCTGATGGCGGACGTGGAGCGGCGCATCGCCGTCGGCAGTACGGCCGAACGTGCGGTGTACGACGCGTTCGCGGCGTACCGGGAGCTGCTGGCCGGGGCCGGGGAGTACCTCGCCGGGCGGGTGGCCGACCTCGATGACGTGCGGAACCGTATCGTCGCCCGCCTGCTCGGGGTGCCCATGCCGGGCGTCCCGGACAGTGACGAGCCCTATGTGCTGGTGGCACGTGACCTGGCTCCGGCCGACACGGCGCTGCTCGACCCTGCTCTGGTGCTCGGCTTCGTGACCGAGGAGGGCGGCCCGACCAGCCACAGCGCGATCCTGGCGCGGGCGCTGGGCGTGCCGGCGGTCGTCGCGCTGCCGGGTGCGGGTGAGCTGGCCGAGGGCACGGTGATCGCCGTCGACGGCAGCACGGGTGACATCTTCGTGGACCCGAGCGACGAGAAGAAGGCGGAGATGCGGGCCGCGGCCGCCGAGCGCAAGGCGGTGCTGGCCGCCTCGACCGGGCCGGGTGCCACGGCCGACGGCCACAAGGTGCCGCTGCTGGCCAATGTCGGCGGGCCGTCGGACGTGCCGGCCGCGGTGGAGGCCGGGGCCGAGGGCGTCGGCCTGTTCCGTACCGAGTTCCTGTTCCTGGACGACAGCAAGAACGCGCCGTCCGAGGAGAAGCAGGTGGTGGCCTACCGGCAGGTGCTGGAGGCGTTCCCCGAGGGCCGTGTGGTCGTGCGGGTCCTGGACGCGGGTGCGGACAAACCGCTGGACTTCCTGACCCCCGCCGACGAGCCCAACCCGGCGCTCGGTGTGCGTGGGCTGCGGACTCTGCTCGACCACCCGGACGTCCTTCGTACGCAGCTGACCGCGCTGGCGAAGGCTGCGGAGGGGCTGCCGGTCTACCTTGAGGTCATGGCGCCGATGGTGGCGGACCGTGCCGACGCGAAGGCGTTCGCCGACGCCTGCCGTGCGGCGGGGCTGCGGGCCAAGTTCGGGGCGATGGTGGAGATCCCGTCGGCTGCGCTGCGGGCGCGTTCGATTCTGCAGGAGGTCGAGTTCCTGTCGCTGGGGACCAACGACCTCGCGCAGTACACGTTCGCCGCGGACCGTCAGGTGGGTGCGGTGTCGCGGCTCCAGGACCCGTGGCAGCCCGCGCTGCTCGACCTGGTCGCGCTGTCCGCCGAGGCGGCCAAGGCTGAGGGCAAGAGCTGCGGGGTGTGCGGTGAGGCCGCGTCCGACCCGCTGCTGGCCTGTGTGCTGACGGGTCTGGGTGTCACCTCCCTGTCGATGGGCGCGGCGTCGATTCCTTATGTACGGGCGACGCTGGCGAAGTACACGCTCGCGCAGTGCGAGCGGGCCGCCGCTGCCGCCCGTGCCACGGACAGTGCCGAGGATGCTCGTGGTGCGGCTCGGGCGGTGCTGTCCGGCGAGTAGTCGCGTCCGGCTGCCGTCGCCAGTGGTGTGCAGGGGCGTCCCGCCTTCGGGTGGGGCGCCCCTGGCGCGTTCAGTGGCGGTGTCCCGGTTCCGTGCCGTCCTTTCCGAGGTCGGGTGGCACGCAGTAGTCGACGCCCGACTCGGGGGCGATGATGTCGCCGGACTCGGCGTCGGTGCAGTAGGCGTCGAAGACCTCGGAGGCGGTCAGTGGTTCCAGATCGCCTCCGCGCAGTCGCCAGCCGTGGACGCGGTCGGCCGCGTCCGGTGCGCTGATGCGCATGACGAGTCCGCCGGGACTCCTGGTGGCGAGGCCGAGGGCCAGGACGCTGGTGAATTCGAGGGCTTCGGCCTCGTCGAGTTCGACGGCGCCTTCGGTGCCGTCGTCGGCGTGCAGGACGGAGACGAGGGTTTCCGGTGGTCCGGAGACGCTGCAGACCAGGTGCCGCTCGCCCGGCGGGGCGGTCTCGAGGATGCGGACGACGAGGTCGCAGGCGCGGGTGAAGGCGGCGCGGCCGATGTCTTCGCCGCAGGTGGGGCAGGGGCCGAGGCGGGCGAGGAGGGTGGTGGCGTACTCCCAGGTGGCCTGCCGTACGGCCTCGTCGACGAGGACGGGCAGGAGCGTGGCGAGGGGGCGGCCGTCGTAGGGGACGGTGGGGCCGGCGGCGGCGAGTTCCGCGGTGAAGCGGGTGCGGCTGGCCGGGGCTTCCGGGTCGAGGCCTGTGTCGGCGCAGAAGGCGGCGTAGTCCTCGGGGTCGAAGAGGGCCAGTGTGGTGTGGCTGCCTTCCGCGGCGCGGCTCTTGAGAACGGCTTCCACCTGTTGGAGGTAGGTGGTGTGATCGTCGAACGAGAAGCTGCGGTAGCGCCGCATGGCGCGGAAGTCGTGCTCGTCGGTGAGCAGGCCGATGGTGCCGGCGATTTCGCGGCGCAGGACGCGTCGCATGGTCAGGTGGTCGGTGTGCGCCATGTTTCCCCCAATGCACAGTCGATCAATGCTCACTCACAGTAATCGGCGGCACTGACAACGGGCTCCTTCGAAGCCGGTCGCGGACCAGGCGGTGTTGAATTCCGCAGGTCAGAGCGATGGTGGTACCGAAGAGTGCCCAGCCCACGGGCCCTGCGGCGAGGGCCGCGGTGACGGCGAGCGGGCCGATGCTGCGCTGGGCGGACTGGGCGAGGCCGTGGACTCCCAGGTAGGCGCCGAGGCCGGTCTCGGGGGCGAGGGCCACGGACAGCTCCCAGGAGACAGTGGCGTGGAGCATCTCGGCCAGGGTGAAGGCGACGGCGGAGGCGGTGAGCAGGCAGACGGCCCGGAGCGTGCCGCCGGTGGCGGCGAGGGCCAGGGTGACGCCGCCGAGGGCGAAGGCCGCGGACAGGGGCAGGAGGAGGTTCCGGGCCGCCGCGGTGGAGGCGCCGTGGCGGGCGAGCGGTACCTGGAGGGCCACCACCATCACGTTGTTGAGGACGAGCAGCAGTGGTGCAAGGCCGTGGGGCACACCCTGGCTGTGGGCGATCGCCAGGGGCAGGCCGATCTTGAAGACGGTGTCGTCGAGGAAGAGGACGGTCTCGGTCGCGACGTAGGCGAGGTAGGTGCGGTCGCGCCAGGGGCCGGCCGGTGCCCGCTTGCGGAGCGCGTCGTCGGAGGTGGCGGCGATGCGCGTGATCGACGGGGGTTCCGCGCAGGTCAGGGTGAGGAGCGCGACCAGGACGAAGGAGAGGCCGTCGCCCGCGAGGAGCCAGCGGTAGGCCGTGGTGGTGCCGAGGGTGAGTGCCGCCGCGGCGGCGAGGCCGCCCAGGGCCCAGCCGGCGTTGGAGGCGGTGCGGTTGACCGCCTGGTAGCGGACCCGGTCGGCTCCGGCGACGCGGGTGGCGTAGAGCCTGGTGAGGACGCTGGAGGCGCGGTCGCCGAGGCTGCCGGCCGCCGAGAAGACGAGCAGGGGGAGGTAGTGGTCGGTGGTGAGGAGGGCGAAGGAGGCGAGGGTGCGCAGGACCTGGAGGGCGATCAGGACGCGGGTGAGGGGTAAGCGGTCGGCGAGGCGGCCGCCCAGGGGGGCACCTGCGATGCCTATGGCGCCTGAGACCGCTGCGAGCGTTCCTACCTGGGCGAAGGAGAGCCCTGAGACGTAGGTGAAGTACAGGACGGAGACGGATGCCCACAGTCCGCTGCCGATGCGGTCGAGGAAGGTGACCAGGAGCATTCGGCGTCCGTCGCGGCCTCCGGGTATGCGTGGCGCCCGGTCGGCGCCGCGTGGTTGCGCGTCCACGGATCCCCCTGTGCGAAGCTTGAGCCAAGTTATGTACTGGTACATAATTGTCAACGTGGCAACACAATATGAGATCAGTGGTACGACGGCCAAGGGAATTGCCGGCTCCGTCGAGAGCGGCGTGGCCGAAGGGGCGCTGCCGCCGGGTGCCGCGCTGCCGCCCGTGCGGCGGCTCGCCGAGGAGCTGGGGGTGAGCGCGGGCACGGTCGCCACGGCCTACAAGGAGCTGCGGCAGCGGGGCATCGTCGTCACGCACGGGCGGGGCGGCACGGTGGTCGCGTCGGCCCCGGCGGTCGCGTCACGCCGGCCGCCCAAGGTGCCGGAGGGACTGCGCGACCTGGCCGGCGGACATCCCGATCCGGCCCTGCTGCCCGCCCTGGTGCCGCCCTCGCGGCTCTCCCCCGGTGCCCGCTCCCATCGTTCGGCTCCCCGGCTCGCGCGGCTGGAGGACGCCGTACGCGGCTGGCTCGGGGCCGACGGGATCGCCGCCGAGCACGTGACGTTCGCGCACGGGGCGCTGGACCTGATCGGCCGGGTGCTGTCGGTGGAGCTGCGGCCCGGGGACAGCGTGGCGATGGAGGATCCGGGCTATCACCATCTGCTGGATCTGGTCCCGGCGTTGGGGCTGCGGATGGTCCCGGTCGCCGTGGACGACGAAGGGATGCGTCCGGATGCCCTGCGCGTGGCGCTGAGGGCCGGTGTGCGTGCGGTGGTGTTCAGTCCGCGGGCGCAGAATCCGTACGGTGGCTGTTTCTCCGCGGCCCGTAGGGACGCGCTGGCCGGGCTGCTGCGGGACCGGCCCGATGTGCTCGTGGTGGAGAACGATCATGCCTCCGAGGTGGCCGATGCCGCCCTGTACAGCCTCACCGGCGCCGGTACGGCCCGCTGGGTGCATGTGCGGACCGTGAGCAAGTTCCTGGGGACCGATCTGCGGTGGGCGGCCGCGGCCTGTGACCCGGTCACGCTCGCCCGGCACGACGGGCGGCTGCTGCTGACGTCGGGCTGGGTCAGTCACCTGCTGCAGGAGACCGTGCACGGGCTGCTGACGGACGGGAGCACGCGTGCGCTGGTGGCACGCGCGCGTGAGACGTACGCGCTGCGTCGCACCGCCCTGGCCGGGGAGCTGGCGGCGCGGGGCATCGCCTCGCGCGCCGCGAGCGGCATGAACCTGTGGGTGCCCGTGCGGGACGAGTCCGCCGCGGTGAACGGGCTGCGGTCCTACGGCTGGTGGGTAGCGGCCGGGGCGAGGTTCCGCCTGGCCTCCGCTCCCGGTGTCAGGATCTCGGCCGCGGGTCTGGAACCGGCCGAGGCCGAGCGGCTGGCCTCGGACTTCGCCACCGTGCTCGGCGAGTCCGAGGCCACCTATGGAGGGTGACGTGCCGGCGGGTCAGGAGCGCTTGCGGGCCAGCTCCTCGTAGAAGCCCAGCAGGGCGAGGTTGTCGATGGACCCGGGGTTGACCGCCTTCTCCAGGGGCGTGCCCTGGAGGAGGCGCTTGACCGGTACCTCGATGCGCTTGCCGGTGAGGGTGTGCGGGATGCCCGGGACCTCGATGACCTCGTCGGGTACGTGGCGCGGGGAGAGCTGTTCGCGGATGGCCCGCCTGACGCGGTCCAGGAGCGCCTCGTCCAGCACCGCGCCCGGTGCCAGGTGCACGAACAGCGGCATCCAGTAGCCCCCGTCGGGCTGCTCGACGCCGATGACGAGGGACTCCTTGATTTCGGGCAGCCGTTCGACGACTTCGTAGATGTCGGCCGAGCCCATGCGCACGCCCTGCCGGTTGAGGGTGGAGTCGGAGCGGCCATGGATGATCACGGACCCGCGTGAGGTGAGGGTGATCCAGTCGCCGTGACGCCAGACGCCGGGGTAGGTGTCGAAGTAGCTGTCGTGGTAGCGGCTGCCGTCGGGGTCGTTCCAGAAGCGGATGGGCATCGACGGCATGGGGTTGGTGACGACCAGCTCGCCCACCTCGTCGACGAGGGGCCTGCCGCTCGGGTCCCAGGACTGGAGGTCGGTGCCGAGGCCCGGCGCCTGGAGTTCCCCGGTGTACACCGGGAGGGTCGGCACGGCTCCGGCGAAGCAGGAGCAGACGTCCGTGCCGCCGCTGACGGAGGCGATCCACAGGTCGTCGCGGACCTCGTCGTGCAGCCACCGGAACCCGTCGGGGGGCAGGGGCGAGCCGGTGGTGGCGACGCACTGCACCCGGGAGAGGTCGAAGTCGCGGGCGGGGTGCACGCCCGCCTTGCGGCAGGCCATCACATAGGCGGCCGAGGTGCCGTAGAGGGTCGCTCCGGTGCGTTCGGCGATCCGCCACTGGGCGCCCATGTCCGGGTAACCGGGGCTGCCGTCGTACAGGACGATCGTCGTGCCCGTGAGCAGGCCGGAGACGAGGAAGTTCCACATCATCCAGCCGGTCGAGGTGTACCAGAAGAAACGATCCCCGGGGCCGAGGTCGCAGTGCAGGCCGAGCTGCTTGAGGTGTTCGACGAGGATGCCGCCCTGGGACTGGACGATGGCCTTGGGCAGGCCCGTCGTGCCGGAGGAGTACAGGACCCACAGCGGGTGGTCGAAGGGGACCTGCTCGAAGACGGGCTCGGTGTCGGCCGCCGTCAGCGCCGACCACTCCAGGGCGCCCTGCGGGGCCGCGGTGCCGAGGAGCGGGACGTGGACGACGGCGCGCAGGGTGGGCAGCTCACGGCGCAGTTCGGCGACGGTCTCGCGGCGGTCGTGCTCCTTGCCGCCGTAGCGGTAGCCGTCGACGGTGAACAGCACGACCGGTTCGACCTGCTGGAAGCGGTCGAGGACGCTGCGGGCGCCGAAGTCGGGGGCGCAGGAGGTCCACACGGCGCCCACGGCGGCCGTGGCCAGGAGGGCCACCACGGCCTCGGGGATGTTCGGGAGGTAGCCGCTGACGCGGTCGCCGGGGCGTACGCCGAGGGCGCGGAGTTCGGCGGCGAGGGAGCCCACCTGGCGGCGCAATTCGGACCAGGCGACCGGGCGCGGTTCATGGGTCTCGTCGACGTACAGGAGGGCGGGTTCATCCGGGCGGTCGGCCGCGGCGCGCAGGGCGTGCTCGGCGTAGTTGAGGGTGGCTCCGGGGAACCACTGGGCGCCCGGCATCGAGCGGTCGCCGAGCACACGCGCGCCAGGTGTCGAGAACCGTACGTCGAACCATTCCGTGACCGCCTGCCAGAACGTGTCCAGCTGGTCGACGGACCACCGGTGCAGCGCCGGATAGCCGCCCTCGGCCGGGGCACCGTGGTGCTCCGCGGCCCAGGCCTGGAACCTGGTGATGCGGGCCCGGGCGATCCGTTCGGGATCGGGCTGCCAGAGCGGCTGGGGGTTCGCGGTCGACATGGGGGGCTCCCGGACTGTGCGCGTCGTGTGCGTCGGTCCGCGCACGGGCTGGGGTGTGCGCGTGACGCGGCTGACAGGGACGATGCCATGTGATCGACTTCTGCACCAGGGTGCGCCCCACATAGTCCGTGTCATGAAGATGTGGTCCTGGCACGGGTGAACGGAAGTTGAACGAGACGCTCATGTAAGGCGGTCAGTGGCAGGGTGAACAGCATGGACGGTCGTGACCTGGTGCGTTCGATGAGTGTGGTCGGTTCGGGGAGGGCGGCTCAGGGATTGCGTACCGTGCGGGCCGCCTGGCGCAGGAGGCGTATCGACGCCGCCGGACTGCCGCCGCGGGGGGCCGAGCGCGCGCGGGTCCCGGGGCAGGTGCAGGGCGCGGAGCCGGGCCCGGGAGGTGGCCTGATCCGCTTCGGCCGGTCCGAGCTGCGGATCACCGTCGCGGTCAACGGGGCTGTCTTCTGGGGCTGGGACGGGGCGGGCCCGGAGCCGTCGTACGCGCTGGCCGGGAGCTGCCCCGAGCCGGATCCGCGGGCGATGCTGGAGCCGGACAAGGACGGCGGCTGGCGGGTCGTGGCCGAGCGCGTGACGGTCGTCGTCTCCCGGCACGGCGCGGTGCAGGTGTGCACGCCCGGCGGTGTGCTGCTGCGGCGGGATCTGCCGCCGCGCTGGTGGGAGCCGGTCGGCGGGGGCACGGCGCGGTGGATGCAGCGGTCGCAGGTTGCCGCGGACGCCCGGTTCTTCGGCCTGGGCGGGCGCGCCGCCGGACCTCGGCTGCGGGACGGCACCTACCGGCTGTGGAACACCGATCCGGGCGGTGCGTTCGGACCCGGCGACGATCCGCTGTACCTGACCATGCCGGTGCAGCTGGTGGTGGCCGACGCCGCAGCCCATCTGGTGTTCCACGACACCACGTGGGACGGCCGGGTGACGTTGCGGGAGGGCGAGGAGGGCGCGGGGTCCGGACACGACCGGGCCGGGCGCTGTGAGATGCGCATGGAGGGCGGTCCGCTGCGCTGCTGGGTGATCGTGGGCACCCCCGCGCGCGTGCTGCACACCTGGGCGTCGCTGACCGGGGCACCCGCGCTGCCGCCGGAATGGGCGCTCGGTCACCACCACGCGCGGTGGGGCTTCGGCAGCGAGCAGGAGGTCCGCCGGATCGTCGCGGGCTACCAGGAGCGCGGTCTGCCGCTGGACGCCGTCCACCTGGACATCGACCACTACGAGGGCCATCAGGTGTTCACGGTCGATCAGGAGCGCTTCCCGAAGCTGCCGGCGCTCGCCGAGGAACTGCGCCGGGACGGGATCCGGCTGGTGTCCGTCGTCGACCCGGCGGTGAAGGCCGTGCCGGGCAACGCAGTGTACGACGGCGGGTCGGCCGTGGACGCGTTCGTCCGGGACGCCGCGGGTCGCTCGGTGCGGGGCGAGGTGTGGGCCGGCGAGTCGGTCTTCCCGGACTTCACGCACGCGCGCGTGCGCAAGTGGTGGGGCGGGCTCTACGAGGAGCGGCTCGAACAGGGCTTCGCGGGCTTCTGGCACGACATGAACGAGCCGACGTCCTTCAACGCCTTCGGTGAAGCGACGCTGCCGCGGTCGGCCCGGCATGCCCTGGAGGGGCGCGGCGGCGACCACCGGGAGGCGCACAACGTGTATGCGCTCTGCATGGCCAGAGCGGCGTACGAGGGGCTGCGCGAGCTGACGCCCCGGGAGCGGCCCTTCCTGTTCTCACGGTCCGGCTGGGCGGGCATGCAGCGCTACGGCGGCACCTGGTCGGGAGACGTGGCGACGGGCTGGCCGGGCCTGCGGGCCTCACTGTCGCTGGTGCTGGGGCTCGGGCTGTGCGGAGTGCCGTACTCGGGTCCGGACGTGGGCGGTTTCGACGGGAGTCCGTCGCCGGAGCTGTATCTGCGCTGGTTCCAGCTCGGCGCGTACCTGCCGCTGTTCCGGACGCACGCAGGTCTGCGGGCCGGGCGTCGCGAGCCCTGGGAGTTCGGCCCCGAGGTACTGGAGCACGCGCGCGTGGCGCTGGCCGGACGCCGGCGGCTGCTGCCGTACTTCATGACGCTGGCGCATCTGGCCCGGCGCACCGGCGCGCCCTATGTGCGGCCGGTGTGGTGGGGGTCGCCGGAGGACCGTGCGCTGCGCGACTGCGAGGACGCGTTCCTGCTCGGCGACTGTCTTCTGGTGGCGCCGGTCATGGACCCGGGGGCCGACCGGCGGGCGGTGCAGCTCCCGCGGGGCCGTTGGTACGACACGGTGACCGAGCAGGCGTACGAGGGTCCGGCGCAGGTCCTCGTGGACGCGCCGCTGTCGCGGATTCCGGTGCTCGCGCGCGCGGGCGCGGTCGTTCCCGTCCGGGGCGAGGACGGCGGGCTGGAGCTGGAGGTGTGGGCGCCCGCCCGTGGGCGGACCGGCGGCGGGCTGGTCGTGCCGGACACGGGCCAGGGCCGGGACGACCCGGCGATCGAGCGCTACACCGCGCGCCTGCAGGGCACCGACGTGGTGGTCGCGCGGGAACCGGAGGGCCGGGAGGGCGGCGCGGCGGAGCCGCCCTACCCGGTGCGCGTCCGGGGACTCGGCTGAGGGGCCGGCCTCAGGCGTAGCGGCCCTCGAACCATGCCCGCACGGCGAAGGTGTGCAGCGGGAAGGCGAGTTCCTCGGGCCTGCGCAGCAGGTGCCAGCCCGCGGTCTCGTCCGTGGCCGCGGACTGCGGGAGTCCTTCGGCGGGGCGTTCCGGGAGGAGTCCGAACAGCAGCAGATGCCCGTCGGGGGAGCTCATGGCGTCCACGAGCCGCACCTCGCGGGCGGAGGCTTCGATGCCCGTCTCCTCCCTGAGCTCGCGGACGACGGCGTGCTTCCAGTCCTCCCGGTCGTCGATGTATCCGCCGGGCAGCGCCGTGCCTCCGCGCGCGGGGGCGATGGTTCGGGTGATGACCACCAGGGCCGTGCCCTTGGTGTCGTACACGGGCTGGAGCGCGATCGCGACGGGCAGCGGGTTGCGGTAGGCGACACTCCCGCAGGACGGGCAGGTGCGCGGCCAGCCGGAGATGCCCTGCCCGTAGGGCGCTCCGCAGCTCGAACAGTGCGAGTTGGGCGCGGAGTTGGCATTCGAGTGCTGATTTTCGGACACGCGCGGACTGTATCCGATCAGAGGAAGCACGTCTTCCGGCAACGGTGCTCAACACCAGGCCGGGGATCAGGAGGGGCGGCCCGGGACCACCCCCGTCGGCCCCGGAACGCCCCTCCTGACAACACGACACCGAAACGGGCCGTCCGGTTGCGCGGGAGGCCCTGCCGATTTCCGGTTGCCCGTGGCACACTTCTGACGCTTCGTCAGATATTTGCGTCGCCGGGAGGAACCTTGTCGCGCACACGCACACCCGCGGTCTCCGGCTGGTTCACGGGCGAGGGGGACTGCTTCCGGCTCCTGGGCACCCGCTGCTCGTCCTGCGCCACCGTCTTCTTCCCGCGGGAGGACAGCCATTGCCGCAACCCGCGCTGCACGGGCGGCGCGCTGGAGGAGGTCCCGCTGTCACGCCGGGGCCGGATCTGGTCGTACACCGACAGCCGCTACCGGCCTCCGTCACCCTATGTGAGCAGTCCGGAACTTCCGTGGGAGCCGTACGCGTTGATGGCGGTGGAGCTGGAGTCCGAGCGGATCGTGGTGCTGGGGCAGGCGGTTCCCGGGGTCACCGTCGCCGATCTGACGGTGGGCATGGAGGTGCAGGTCGTCCCCGGAGTGCTCCACGAGGACGCGGAGACGACCTGGACGACCTGGCACTGGCGGCCGACGGGGGTGACGGCATGACGGCGGACGTGGCGGTGCTCGGTGCGGGCATGCACCCGTGGGGCAAATGGGGGCGCGGCTTCGCCGAGTACGGGACGGCGGCGGCCCGCGCGGCCCTCGCGGACGCCGGCCTCGCATGGCAGGACGTCGGCTCGATCGTGGGCGCGGACACGGTGCGTGGCGGATACCCGGGGTACGTGGCGGGAGCGACGTTCGCCAGAGCTCTGGGGTGGCAGGGGGCCCGGGTCGCCAGCGTCTATGCGGCCTGCGCGTCGGGTGCGCAGGCGATCGCGACGGCACGGGCGCAGATCCTCGCCGGGCTCGCGGACGTCGTCCTCGTGGTGGGGGCGGACGCCGCACCCAAGGGGTTCTTCCGCCCCGCGGGCGGGGACCGCCCCGACGATCCGGACTGGCTGCGCTTCCGGCTGCTGGGGGCGACGAATCCGGCCTACTTCGGGCTGTACGCGCGCCGTCGCATGGCGGTGCACGGCGACACCCTGGAGGACTTCACCCTGGTCAAGGTGAAGAACGCAGCCCTGGGAGCGCTCAATCCGTACGCGCGCTACCGCAAGCGGGTCACCGCCGAGGAGGTCGCCGCCTCCGCGGTGGTCGCCGCCCCCCTGCGGCTGCTCGACATCTGCGCGACCTCCGACGGCGGCGCCGCCGTGGTGCTGAGCAGCCTGGACTTCGCACGCAGGCACGGAGCGGCGCGGCCGGTGCGGATCCGGGCCGTCTCGACCGTGACACCGCGTTTCCCGAACACGCTGCTGGACCTGCCGGACATCGCCACCGACTCGGCCGCAGCGGTGGAGCCCCCGGGCGAGACCTTCCGGGCGTCCATCGCCCGGACCGCCTACGAGGAGGCGGGGATCGGCCCGGAGGACCTGTCCCTGGCGGAGGTGTACGACCTGTCCACCGCGCTGGAGCTGCAGTGGTACGAGGATCTGGGGCTGTGCGCCGAGGGAGAGGGCGCGAAACTCCTGCGGGAGGGGGCGACGGCCCCGGGCGGCCGCATACCCGTCAACACCAGCGGCGGGCTCGCCTCCTTCGGTGAGGCGGTGCCCGCCCAGGCCATCGCCCAGGTCTGCGAGCTGGTCCAGCAGCTGAGGGACAGGGCGGGCGACCGGCAGGTGGCCGGGGCGAGGGTGGGGATCACGGCGAACCAGGGGCTGTTCGGGCACGGATCGTCGGTGATCGCGGTGCGGTGAGCGGGCCCGTCACGGGCGGTGTGCAACAGGAGTGACTCATGGGGTTGTCCACGCTGTGTGATCAGCCCGGAATGATGCGTGAACGTCTTATGAACTGCGCCAAGGCGTCTGCGGGCAGCGCCAAGATGCTCCCGTGCACTCCTGGACGGATACTCTCCGCTTCGCCTTCCAGCCGGTGGTCAACCTCAGGACGGGCGCCGTCGCCGCACTGGAGATACTCGCACGCCCGGAGACCGGCGACATCCTGGCCGAAGCCCGCCGAGACCCCGAACTCGACGGGAATCTGGCCGTGTTGGCCTTCCGCGCGGCCACGCGCAAGGAGACGCTGCTGCCGCTGCACCTGAACGTGTTCGCGGCCACGCTCGCCGACCTCGGCGGCCTCACCCCGCTGCACGACGCCGTACGCGCGGCGGGGCGGATGCCCTGGGAGGTGACCCTCGATGTCGTGCCGCCCTACACCCATGTCCCTCAGCGCGCCCTGCTGGAGGCGGTGACCGGGCTGCGCGAGCAGGGGTTCCGGATCAGCGCCGACGGGATCGGCGACGGGGACGTGCCCCTCAGGCTGCTCACGGACCTCTCCCCCGACCTGGTGAAGCTCGACGCCTCGCTGCTGGCCCGGCCGGCCGCGGTGCGGGCGATGCGGACCCTGTGCGAGCAACTGGGCGCCCTGGTGGCGGTGGAGGGCGTGGAGACCGAGTTGCAGTGCGCGGCGGCCGTGACGGCCGGAGCGCAGCTCGCCCAGGGCCAGCTGTTCGCTCCGCCGGCCCGGCTCCCGGCGGCGGAGGTATACGTTCCGCCGAGCACTCCCGGTGCGCCGACCGTGCCCCGCCACGGGCCGTCCGTGCGGGAGTTCGTGCGGCCGGCCGCCGTCCTGCCGGTCACCGCCTCGGCGGGGCAGGTACGGGCGCTGCTGACCGGCTCGCCGGACGTCTCCGGTGTGCTGCTCGTGGACCAGTCCGGGACGCCCGTCCGCTCGGTGCACCGGTCGCGTTTCCTGCTGTCGATGTCCGGCCGGTACGGGCACGCCCTGTACGCGGACCGGCCCGCCTTCAAACTGGGGGACGCGCCGCGCACGGTCGGGGTCGACGCCACCGCCTGGGAGGTGCTGGACGTGGTGGCGATCGGCGGCCGCGACCGCACCTCGGACGATGTGGCGGTCGTCGACGGCCGCGGCCGGTGCGTGGGCGTCGTGCGGCTCGCGGATCTCGTGCGGGCGCTGGCCGAGACCCGGGTGGAGGAGGCGGCCGGGCTCAATCCGCTGACCCGGCTGCCGGGTTCCGACGCGATCACGAGCGAGGTGGACCGGCGCATCGCCGACGGGCGGGCGTTCGCGCTCAGCTGGCTGGACATCGACCACTTCAAGCAGGTCAACGACGGCTCCGGGTTCGCGGCCGGCGACGAGCTGATCCGCTCGGTGGGGCGGGCGCTGCAGCAGACGGTGGCCGAGCACGCGCGCGTGGGGCACATCGGCGGGGACGACTTCCTGGTGCTGGCCGAGGAGGAGGCGCTGGACCCGCTGGTCACCGCCGTGCTCGACGCGCCCTGGTCGGCGGGCGGCCGTACCGTCACGCTGTCCCTGGCGACCATCGTGTGCGTGCCCGGCAGCGTGTCCGATCACCGGCAGGCCGCGGCCCGTCTCGCCCCGCTGAAGAAGACGGCGAAGGCACTGAGCGGGACGAGCTGGGTGCTCGGACGCGCGGGCCTTCCCGGCCTGGAGATCCGGCGCGGATCCTGTGCGGCACAGACCCAGGCGCAGTGCGCGGCCGTCAAGCCGCTCCGGTGAAAACCCCTGGCCTTACCGGCCGTTGAGCTCTCACCTGCGGGAAGGAACCCGTCGACCTCCGGTCCACGGAAACCGCTGTCATCGTTGCCGTCGGCGACCTTGACGGTCCCTCTGCGCCGGTGAACACTTCCCGGTGTCAGCCGACATCGCCGTACATTCTCGGCGTAATCAGGCACTGTGCCGTGGACCTTTCCTCATCCACGATCCGTCCCCTCTGGGCGATCCGGCTGCGACGGCATGCTCGTCACGGACGCCGGGCGGGGCGCGGGACCCTCCCTGCCTTCGGCGGAAGTCATTCAAGAGAACCGTTCCTGCACGGAGGGCCGGGGCCGCTCGCCCCGATCCGGCGCCTAGGGAGCCGCCATGAGCAACGGAGACATCTTCGTCGGCGAGGTCATCGGCACGGCGATCCTGATCCTGTTCGGTGCCGGTGTCTGCGCCGCCGTCACCCTCAGACACTCCAAGGCGCGCGCCTCGGGGTGGGTCGTCATCGCGTTCGGCTGGGGGTTCGGTGTGCTCGCGGGCGCCTACACCGCGGCTCCCCTCTCCGGAGGCCAGCTCAATCCCGCGGTCACCATCGGCATCGCCGTCGACACCGGCAAGTGGGACAAGGTCTGGGTCTATCTGCTCGGCCAGTTCGTCGGCGCGATGCTCGGCGCCGTCCTGACGTATCTGGTCTATCTGGCCCAGTTCCAGGCCAATGTGCACGAGGAGGACACGGCGGAGGAGCCGACACCGACCCTCGGCATCTTCTCCACCGTCCCCGAGATCCGGAACCCGGTCGCCAACCTCATCACCGAGATCATCGCGACGATGGCGCTCGTCCTGCCCGTCCTCGCCTTCGGGCTGACCAGGGGACTCGGCGAGTCCGGCACCACCGCGCTGATCGTCTCGCTGCTCGTCGTCGGCATCGGCCTGTCCCTGGGCGGGCCCACGGGCTATGCCATCAACCCGACGCGCGACCTCGGCCCACGGATCGTCCACACCGTCCTGCCGATCCCGAACAAGGGCACCTCCGACTGGGGTTACGCCTGGATCCCGGTCGTCGGCCCTCTGATCGGCGGGGCGCTCGCGGGCCTCGTCTACAACGCAGCCTTCTGATCCCGAGACCGAACACCGCCTTCCGATCCAGCGACCAAGGGGTAGCCATGACGGACACCGCCGGGAAGTACGTCGCCGCCATCGACCAGGGCACCACTTCGAGCCGCTGCATCATCTTCGACCACGGCGGCGCGATCGTCGCCGTGGACCAGCGCGAGCACCGCCAGATCTTCCCGAAGCCGGGCTGGGTGGAGCACGACGCCACCGAGATCTGGTCCAAGGTGCAGGCCGTGGTGGCCGGGGCGCTCGCCAAGGCCGGTCTGCGGGCCGACCAGTTGAGCGCCCTCGGCATCACCAACCAGCGGGAGACCACCGTCCTGTGGGACCGCTCCACCGGCAAGCCCGTGCACAACGCGATCGTCTGGCAGGACACCCGTACCGCGGCGCTGTGCAACGAACTGGGCGGCACCGACGGCCAGGACCGCTTCCGCGACCAGACCGGACTGCCGCTGGCCAGCTACTTCTCCGGGCCCAAGGCGGCCTGGCTGCTCGACAACGTGCCCGGCCTCAGGGACCGTGCCGAACGAGGCGAGATCGCCTTCGGCACCATCGACTCCTGGCTGATCTGGAACCTGACCGGCGGCACGGACGGCGGCCGGCACGTCACCGACGTCACGAACGCCGGCCGCACCATGCTGATGAACCTGGAGACCCTCCAGTGGGATCCCGCCATCCTCTCCGCAATGAACGTCCCCGAGTCGGTCCTGCCCGAGATCAGGTCGTCCGCCGAGGTGTACGGCACCGCCGTCGGCCCACTCGCCGGTGTGCCCGTGGCCTCGGCACTGGGCGACCAGCAGGCCGCCGTGTTCGGGCAGGCCTGCTACGACGTGGGCACCGCGAAGAACACCTACGGCACCGGGAGCTTCCTGCTGCTCAACACCGGCGACCGGCCGGTGCCGTCCAAGAGCGGGCTGCTGACGACGATGGGCTACAAGCTCGGCGGTGAGGCGCCGGTCTACTGCCTGGAAGGGTCCATAGCGATAACGGGCGCGCTGGTCCAGTGGTTCCGCGACCAGCTCGGCATCATCCGCACCGCCGACGAGATCGAGACACTGGCGGCGAGCGTCGAGGACAACGGCGGTGCCTACATCGTTCCGGCCTTCTCCGGCCTGTTCGCACCGTACTGGCGCTCCGACGCACGCGGAGTCGTCACCGGGCTGACCCGGTACGTCACCAAGGCCCACCTGGCGCGCGCGGTGCTGGAGGCGACGAGCTGGCAGACGCGCGAGGTCGTGGACGCCATGTACCAGGACTCGGGGGTACGGATCACCACCCTGAAGGTCGACGGCGGCATGACCGGGAACAACCTGCTCATGCAGCACCAGGCGGACGTCCTCGGCGTGCCGGTGATCCGGCCCCGGGTGTCCGAGACGACGTGTCTGGGCGCCGCCTACGCGGCCGGCCTGGCCACGGGGGTGTGGAACGACCTCGACGAGCTGAAGTCGCACTGGCAGCAGGACGCCCGGTGGACTCCGGCGATGGAGGCGCCGGTACGCGACCGCGAGTACCGGAACTGGCGCAGGGCGGTGGAGAAGAGCTTCGCCTGGCTGGAGGACGACGAGGTCTAGGCGGCCCCGGCGCGCTTCACGCGCGCGTGCCGTGTGCCCGGAGCGGGCACACGCGCGTGGCTCCCCCAGGGACCACGGCCCGTACCCCGGTCGGCGGGGGTACGGGCCGTGCCGTGGGTCAGGTGGTGACGGCCTGGCGCCGGCCCGCGGCGTAGTCCATCGCGTGCTGGACGACTCCGATCAGCACTTCCTTGGCCGACTCCCGGTCGCGGGCGTCGCACAGCAGGACGGGCACGTCCTCGTCCAGGTCAAGGGCCTGGCGGACGGTCTGTGCCGGGTAACGGTCGGCTCCTTCGAAGCAGTTGACGCCGACGAGGAACGGTATGGCGCGTCTCTCGAAGTAGTCGACAGCGGCGAAACAGTCCTCCAGACGGCGTGTGTCGGCGAGCACCACGGCACCGAGCGCGCCCTCGGACAGCTCGTCCCACATGAACCAGAACCGTTCCTGCCCGGGTGTCCCGAACAGGTACAGCACAAGGTCCTCGCGGAGGGTGATGCGGCCGAAGTCCATGGCCACGGTGGTCGTGTGCTTGCCCTCCACACCGGTGGTGTCGTCGACCGGGCGCCCGGCCTCGGTGAGCGACTCCTCGGTGCGCAGCGGCCTGATCTCGCTGACCGCACCGACGAGGGTGGTCTTGCCCACGCCGAAGCCGCCCGCCACCAGGATCTTGAGCGTGACGGGCTCGACGGGGGGCTTGCCGCGTTCAGAACGCCCGACGATCATCGATCTCTTCTCCTGCTTGCTGGTGATCGGACGACGGTCGGCCGTAGCCGCCGCCACCGGGGGTTTCGATGACGAGGACGTCGCCGGGACCGACGTCCGCCGAGCCGCTTCCGCCGAGTTCGGTGACGGTGCCGTCGGCACGCTCCACCCGGTTGGCACCGAGCGCTCCGGGCTCGCCGCCCGCCATGCCGTACGGCGGCACACGGCGGTGCTGGGAGAGTGTGGAGACGGTCATGGGTTCGAGGAAGCGGATGCGTCGTACGGCGCCGTGCCCGCCGCGCCAGTGCCCGGAGCCGCCGCTCCCCCGCCGGATCGCGAACTCCTCGAGTCTGACGGGCAGCCGCCACTCCAGCACCTCGGGGTCCGTGAGCCGTGAGTTGGTCATGTGTGTCTGGACCACGTCGGCGCCGGGGAAGCCGTCGCCCGCTCCGGATCCGGAGGCCACGGTCTCGTAGTACTGGTGACGCTCGTTGCCGAAGGTGACGTTGTTCATGGTCCCGGAGCCCTCGGCCTGGACACCGAGCGCGGCGTACAGGGCGCCGGTGAGGGCCTGCGAGGTCTCCACGTTGCCCGCCACGACGGCGGCGGGCGGCTCGGGGGCGAGCATGGAGCCGGCGGGGACGACGATGTCCAGGGGGCGCAGACAGCCGTCGTTGAGCGGGATGTCGTCGGCGACCAGGGTGCGGAACACGTACAGGACCACCGCGTTGACGACCGAGAACGGCGCGTTGAAGTTGGTGGCGAGCTGTGCGGAGGTGCCCGTGAAGTCGATGGCCGCCCGCCGCGCGCCACGGTCGACACGCACGCGGACCCGGATGACGGCACCCGAGTCCGTCTCGTAGGCGTACTCCCCGTCGTCCAGGGCGTCGATGACGCGGCGGACCGCTTCCTCGGCGTTGTCCTGGACGTGCCGCATGTAGGCCTGGACCACGTCGAGGCCGAATTCACCGATCATGCGGCGGACCTCGTCGACACCCTTCTGGTTGGCGGCGATCTGGGCGCGCAGGTCGGCGAGGTTGGTGCGGACGTTGCGGGAGGGGTGGGGCGCCTCCATGAGCAGGCGGCGGGTCTCCTCCTCCCGGAAGCGGCCGTTCTCGGCGAGCAGCCAGTTGTCGAAGAGGACACCCTCCTCGTCGATGGTCCGGCTGTGGGCGGGCATGGAACCCGGGGCGATCCCGCCGATCTCGGCGTGGTGACCGCGCGAGGCGACGTAGAAGAGGATCTGCGGATCACTCTCCGTGTCTGTCGCGGGCTGGGTGTCGAAGACCGGGGTGATCACGGTGACGTCGGGCAGATGGGTGCCGCCGTGGTACGGGTCGTTGACCGCGTAGGTGTCGCCCGGGTGCATCGCGGTACCGCGGCGGCGGATGACCTCTTTGACGCTCGTGCCCATGGAACCGAGGTGGACGGGGATGTGAGGGGCGTTGGCCACCAGGTTTCCGTCCGGGTCGAACAGGGCGCAGGAGAAGTCCAGGCGCTCCTTGATGTTGACGGACTGGGCCGTGGACTCCAGCCGGGCGCCCATCTGTTCGGCGATCGACATGAAGAGGTTGTTGAAGACCTCAAGCAGAACCGGGTCGGCTTCCGTGCCGAGGTCGGAACTCTGCGTAACCGCCGCGCGTTCCATGACCAGATGCCCGTCGTCGGTCGCCGCGGCCCGCCAGCCGTCGTCGACGACGGTCGTGGCGCCGGCCTCGGTGATGACCGCGGGGCCGGTGACGGTCCCGCCGGGCGGAAGGGCCTCCCGGCGGTGGAGGGGTACGTCGTGCCAGGAACCGTCGGTGTGGAGGCGGACGGTCTCGGGTGCGGCGGGCCGGCCCTCGTAGGGAGCGAGGGCGGACAGATCGGGGGGTGCGGTGATGCCGGTGGCTTCGACGGAGAGGGCTTCGACGACGACCGGGCGGTCGAGGGCGAAGGAGTACGTGGCGCGATGACGTTCTTCGAAGGCGCGCTTCATCGCGCCGGGCTCGGTCAGCTCGACGGTGAGGGTGGTGTCGGTGCCGTCGTAACGGAGCTGGGCACGCCGGGTGACCTCGACGCGGTCCTCTGGGACGTCCTCGGCGAGGAGCTCGGCGCGCGCGGCGGCCTCCAGGTCGGCGGCCGTCTTGTGGATCGCGGGCATCGAGGCCGCTTCCAGCGGAGCCTCGACGGACTGCTCGCGCATGGCCGTGGTGTCGGCGAGGCCGATGCCGAGCGCGGACAGGAGACCTGCCATGGGGGGTACGAGGACGGTGCGGATGCCGAGGGAGTCGGCGACCCTGCAGGCGTGCTGGCCGCCCGCTCCGCCGAAGGTGGTGAGGGCGTAGCGGGTGACGTCGTGCCCCTTCTGGACGGAGATCCGCTTCACCGCGTTGGCGATGTTGGCGACCGCGATCTGCAGATAGCCCTCGGCGACCTGCTCCGGGGTACGGTCGTCGCCGGTCCGCTCACGGATCTCGCGCGCGAGGGCCGCGAAGCGGTCGCGGACCAGGGCGGCGTCCAGCGGCTGGTCGCCGTCCGGGCCGAACACCGCGGGGAAGTGTCCGGGGTGGATGCGGCCGAGCATCACGTTGGCGTCGGTGACGGTGAGCGGGCCGCCGGCCCGGTAGCAGGCGGGTCCGGGGTCGGCGCCGGCCGAGTCGGGTCCGACCCGGTAGCGGGAGCCGTCGAAGTGGAGCACCGAGCCGCCGCCTGCGGCGACGGTGTGGATGTCCAGCATCGGGGCACGCAGCCGGACGCCCGCGATCCGCGTGGTGAAGACGCGTTCGTACTCGCCGGCGAAGTGGGAGACGTCGGTCGAGGTGCCGCCCATGTCGAAGCCGATGACGCGGTCGAAGCCGGCGCGCTGCGACATGCGGGCCATGCCGACGATCCCGCCGGCCGGCCCGGAGAGGACGGCGTCCTTGCCGCGGAACTGTCCGGCCTCGGTGAGCCCTCCGTTGGACTGCATGAACATCAGCCGCACGTCGCGCAGCTCGTCGGCGACGTGGCGCACGTAGCGGCGCAGCACGGGCGAGAGGTAGGCGTCGACGACGGCGGTGTCGCCGCGCGGGACGAGCTTCATCAGCGGGCTGACCTCGCTGGAGAGCGAGATCTGGGTGAAGCCGGTGTCAGCTGCGAGGGCACCGATCGCGCGTTCGTGGGCGGGGTGGAGGTGGCTGTGCAGACAGACGACGGCGACCGCCCGGATTCCGTCGTCGTACGCCTGCCGGAGGGGGCCCGCGAGGGCGTCCGGGTCGGGGGCCCGCAGGACGGTGCCGTCGGCGGCGATGCGTTCGTCGGCCTCGATCACCCGCTCGTACAGAAGCTCGGGCAGTTCGATGCGACGGGCGAAGATGCCGGGTCGGTTCTGGTAGGCGATGCGCAGGGCGTCGCGGAAGCCACGGGTGATCACCAGAAGGGTGCGTTCGCCCTTGCGTTCCAGCAGGGCGTTGGTGGCGACGGTCGTGCCCATGCGGACGGCGTCGACACGCTCCTCGGAGCCGTCGAGCAGCTCGCGCACGCCGGCGACGGCCGCGTCGGCGTACCGGGCGGGATTGTCGGACAGCAGCTTGTGCGTGAGCAGGCGGCCGTCCGGGCGACGCGCGACGATGTCGGTGAAGGTGCCGCCCCTGTCGACCCAGAACTGCCAGCCAGTCACGTCATTACTCCGCTTCTGCGCCGGTCACAGCGCCCGGAGGCCGTTGATCACGTCGCGCAGAATACTCTCGTCCGGCAGCTCGGCCGGCGGGACCGGCCGGGTCACATGGACGAGTTCCGCGTGCACGAGATCCCCGATGAGTACGCGCACCACTCCGGTGGGCAGGTCGAGTTCCGCGGCGAGTTCGGCGACCGACTGCGGTTCCTGACGGCACAGTCCGACGATCTCCACATGCTCCGGGGCAAGCGTCGGGTCCCCCTCCGGATCCCCCGCGCCGGGTTCGGTGACGACCACCGCGATCAGGTCGAGGCGGTGCTGTGCCGGGCTCGTGGTCCGTCCGCGCGTCATGGCGTAGGGGCGGACGACCGGCCCGGCCTCGTCGTCGAACCAGTGGCTTCTTCCCTGACCGTCTCCGCTCATGTCATCCCACTACCCGCCTGCGGGCAGATCGGTGCGCGGAGCGGTACCCAGATGCACACCGACCCGCTTGACCAGGAGGGTCATCTCGTAGGCGACCTGACCGACGTCGGAGTCGGCGTCCGAGAGGACGGCGAGGCAGCTGCCGTCCCCGGCGGCGGTCACGAACAGGAAGGCGTCGTCGAGTTCGACCACGGTCTGCCGGACGCTGCCCGCGTCGAAGTGGCGACCCACCCCCTTGGCCAGGCTGTGGAAGCCGGACGCGACGGCGGCCAGGTGCTCGCTGTCCTCCCTGGTCAGGTCTTTGGACACGCCCGTGGGCAGACCGTCGCCGGAGAGCACGACGGCCTTGCGGATGCTGGCCACCCGGTCGACGAGCTCGTCCAGGAGCCAGTTCAGCTCCATCTTGTTCGTCTCCGTGGTGCCGGTGGCCTTCGGTGCGGTCATCGACCGTCCCCCTTAGTCGTTCCGTGTGCTGTGCCGTTCTGGGCGTCGTCGCCCGCGGCGTTCTCCTCGCGCCCGCGCTGCCAGCCGCGCTGCAGCGAGGCCATCCGGCTGCGGACCTCGTCGGCGTCGCGGTCGGCCGGCTGCGTCCCGGGGTCGGGGCGCCGCTCGGGTTCCTGCCTCAGTTGCGGGGCCAGGTTGGCCTGCCGTACGCGCCGGGGCAGCGGCCCGTTGCCGGGCCCGGGCTCCGGGGCCGGCTGGCCGGGGGGCGAAGCGGCATCGCTCAAACTACCGCCGGGACCTTGCGCCGGTTGCCGGGGCCGCCTGGGCAGGGCCGGGGACTCGGAGGTCTCGTCCGCGCCGCCCGTGCCGATCGCCCTGCGCTCGTCGCCGGGGTCGGCGAGCCCCGGGGAGCGCTGCGCCGCCTCGCCCCGGCGGCGGGTGGGCAGGGGAGCGAGTCCGCCCGTGTCGGCACGGCGCGGTCCGGTGGCGGGCGGCTCGTCCGCGTCACCACGCCGGGAGCGCTGCTCCGTGACGGGCTTTCCGTGCGAGCTGACCAGCTTGGGCGTCTGCCGCCGGGGCAGCGGTACGGGTCCGCCGGAGCGGTCGGCGGCCGCCCTGTCGTCGGCGGTGCCGTCCATGGCGCGCGGGGAGGCCGTCAGGCGGGGCTCACCCGGCCGGGAGGCTGCCGGTTCGTCGGCGCTGCCGCGGGAGCGGCGGGGGCGGAACAGCCCGCCTCGCTCGCTCTCCTCGTCCGTCAGGGCGCCCGGGAAGTCGTCGATGGCGTCCAGGTCCACAGGGGCCTCCAGCTCCACCGGTCCGTCCAGCAGGGAGGTCGGCAGGCCGGGCAGCTGCGCCGGCGCCTGCGACCGGGCGGGGGTGAGGCTCGCCGCATGCCCGGCTTCCATCGGGGGGCGGTCCCGGTCCAGGCGGAAGCCGATGCCGTTGGTGTCCGGGACGTCGTCGGTGAGCAGCGTGTCGGGGATGAAGACGACGGCGGTGGTGCCGCCGTAGGGGGACGGCTGCAGGGAGACACGGACGTTCTGGCGCTGGGCGAGGCGGCTGACCACGAACAGGCCGAGCCGGTCCGTGTCGGAGAGTTCGAACTCGGGGGTCTCGGCGAGCCGGAGGTTGGCGTCCAGCAGTGCCTCGGCCGCCATGCCCAGGCCCCGGTCGTGGATCTCCAGGGTGAAGCCGTTGGCGACCCGCTCGCCGAGCACCTGGACGGCGGTGTGCGGCGGCGAGAACACCGTGGCGTTCTCCAGGAGTTCGGCCACCAGATGGGTGAGGTCGGCGACGGCCGGGCCGGTGACGGCGACACGCGGCAGGCGCCGGACCTCGATGCGTTCGTAGTCCTCGACCTCGGCCACGGCGGCGCGGACGACGTCCATCAACTGCACGGGACGGCGCCACTGCCGCGACGGGGCGGCGCCGGACAGGATCACCAGGCCCTCGGCGTGCCGGCGCATACGGGTGGTGAGGTGGTCCAGGCGGAAGAGGTCGGCGAGTTCGTCGGTGTCCTCGGTCCTTCGTTCCATGGTGTCGAGCATGGTGAGCTGCTTGTGCAGCAGCACCTGGCTGCGCCGGGCGAGGTTGACGAAGACCTCGGAGACACCGGCCCGCAGTTCGGCCTGCTTGACGGCGGCCTCGACGGCGGCGCGCTGCAGGGTGTTGAGCGCCTGGCCGACCTCGCCGATCTCGTTCTTGTCGTACTCCAGCCGGGGCACCTCGGTCTCGATGTCGACCTGCTCACCGGTGGACAGGCGCCGCATCACGCTGGGCAGGCGCACCCCGGACGCCTCGTGCGCCTCCAGGCGCAGCTGCCGCAGATCGCGGATGAGGCTGCGGCCTACGCGGACGGACAGGACGAGGGAGAGCAGCAGGGCGACGAGGCCGAGGACGCCCGCGACGGCCGCCTGCCCGATCACGGTCATGGCCACGGGCCGCATCCGGTCCTGGTAGCGGTCGCCGGCCTGGTCGTCGAGGGTGCCGAGACGGTCGAGAACGCCGCCCGCGGCGGAGTCCCAGCTCTGGGCGGTGACGCCGTGCGGGGTGCCGGCGTCGGTGCCGACGGCGGTCTCCTCGGCCACGCGCAGCGGGGCGGTGGCGGCGTTCTTCCAGAAGCGTTCGTACCGTTCGCGCTCTCTGGCGGGCAGCAGCGGGAGATTGGTGTCGTACAGGAGGGTCCGCTGGGCGACGAGGTCGGAGATGTCGCGGGTCTCTTCGTGGGAGAGGGTGCCGACCACCAGCGAGGAGCCGAGCAGGGCGTCCTCGCGGGAGAGCAGCTCGCGGGCGCGGCTGACGTTGACCAGGGCCTGGCCCTGCTTCTCGATCTCGACGTCGTCGATGCCTTCGAGGGCGGAGAGCAGCGAGTAGCAGGGGTCCACGAGCCGGTTGTAGAACCTGAGGGCATCGACGCGGCTGACCGTGCGCTCCTCGACGCTGCGACGCAGGGAGTCGAGGCCGTCGAAGGCGTCCAGGACGGCGGTGAGGCGCTCGGTGTCGCCCGCGTCCAGATCGTCGCGGACGTCGTGGTCCTTGGCGTTCCTGCGGATCTTGGCAACGGCCCGGTCGGTGGCGGCGCGGGTGCGCTGCAACGCCGAAAGGGAGTCGGCCGCCCGCGGGTCGGCCAGGTAGACGAGTGACTGGCGCCGTTCCTGCTGCAGGACGCGCACCGTGTCGTCCGCGGGATAGCCGATGTGCTGCACGACATCCGTCACGTGGAAGAGACGGGTGACTTCACGCCCCGTGAGTACCGTGGCGAAGCCCCAGACGGCGGTCAGGGACACCAGCGGCACGAGAAGCAGCGCCACGATCTTCCGGCGGATCGACTTCCCGCGAAAGCGCATGGCCTCCCCCAGCTCGACCCCCGCCGGCCGGGGGTACACATGTCCGTCAACAAACGGCGCGAGCCTACTACCGCCCCACGGCTAACTCGAAGACACGTCCGGAGGGCGAGCTTCCGTTCTGGGGCCGAGAGATGGCGAGTTGTCCGGGCATTGCGGGAGATTGCGCCCGGGATGCGCGTGCCCACACCGGGGCGGAGGAAGAAGTACGGACAGTCGGTTGGCTGGAAGTTTTCGCAAGTGGGGAATCTTCGGGGGCCGTTGTTCGTCCTTCTCTACGGGAAATGGGGGCGGAATCGGCCACAGGAGCCGCATCCCGCACCCCGGCGGCGTAAATCAGCGCAAGCCGGGCAACCACTGGGGACGGGGTCTTCGGGCACCGGGGCGAGCGGTCTGCTGGCGGTGGGGAGTGACACGGTGATGGGGACGGCGGAGCGGCGCGAAGCGCCCGAGGAGAGCGAGTCGGAGCGCTCGGCGGCACGGCGGCGCCGACAGGCGCCGGATCGCGACATTCCGGCGCATGAGGAAGCTGGGGCGACCTTCGGCGGACAGCAGGAGCTGTGGCACAGGCCGCTGTGGGTCGAGGAGCCCGCGCGGCGGCGCCGCATGCCTGACCCGGTGCGTACGGCGGCGGTGCGGGCGGTGCTGATCATCTCGGTGACGCTGATCCAGGCCATGGTCGCGTTCCTGTGCACGCTGGCCGGCTCCTGGCCGGCGTTCCCGATGGTGATCAGCAGCGTAGTCAGCACGGTGGTGGCCACGTGGGCGGTGGTCGACGTGTGGGTGACCCGCCAGGTGTGGAACCAGCGGCACGGTGTGGTCTCCGAGCCGAGCAGCACGGCCCGCTCGTTGCGCCGCGAGCGCCGTGCCCATCGACGCCAGGAGCGGGCGGCCCAGCGGGAGCAGGAGCGGATACGCCGGCGGGGCGGCACCGGTCAGCTGTCGCACCCCTGACCTTCGGCGGCCCGACCGTCCCGGTGCCCTTCGGGTGGACCGGTTCCGAGGAGCCCGTGCAGGGACGGTTCCGGGGACCTCGGCGGGCCGGTTCGGGTGAACCCCTCGGCTTCCCGTCCCGGTGACCTGTGCGGCAGGCGCCGACCGCAGCTGACGTGCCCGGGCGGCAGGCGCCGACCTCGGCAGGCGTCGGCCAGGGCAGGCGGGCCCGGGCACGGCAAATATCGGCATCGGCAGGTGTCGACCGCGGCAGGCGGGCCGGGAGTGCCGCCCGGCGCAGCGACCAGCCGTCGTCCACGACGCACCGGGCCGGCCACAGCCTGCCGGTCGGAGTCAGCGGGGCATGACAGTGGGACACGAGGACCTCCTGAGCTTCGGCGGTAGTAGATGTCGCAATCACCGGCGAACCCAGAAGGCCCTCACCCGTTCGAGAACCCAGCACGCGTGTCACCGACGTCCCGGGACAACAGAGCTAGGGCGCGCTCGGCACGGGCTTCCTGAACATCCGGGTCGCCGTGATCTCGCTGTGCACCGCTTCTCCTGCCCGGGGCTGCTGGGGCAGACCGGGCCGGAGGTGCTCCTCCACGCTGATGTACTTCAGGCCCGCCCTGAGGTCGGCGTCGTTGCGCAGCCGGATCACGAGCGGGAACTCGGCCAGTGCGGTCGTGTCGAACAGGCCGGTGGTGTAAAGCAGCTGCACGCCCAGCGCGTCGGACACGGCCCGCTGAAGCTCCAGCAGGTACGTCGCATTGGCGCGTCCGATCGGGTTGTCCAGGAACAGCGTGCCCGCGTGGCGCTGCTTGTCCCGGCCCCGGTCGTTCGACCGGAGCGCGGCCATCGTGCAGTACAGCGCGATGGCGGCGGTGAGCAGCTGCCCGCCGGAGAACACGTCCCCCATCTGCCCGACGGGCACCCGCTCGGCGCGCAGTACGGCGTCGGGCTTGAGGATCTCCACGGCCACGCCCTTCGGCTGGAGCGCCGCCGCCACTCCCCGCAGGAGCAGCGACATGCCGTCGCGGCGCAGGTCGGAGTTCTTCTTCACGGCCGCGCGCGTGGCGTCGTCGATGACCTCGCCGAGCCGTTCGGTGAGCGTCGCCTGGTCGGGCTCCTCGAAGCGGATGCGCAGGAACTCCTGCCCCGACCACTCGCCGAGCCCTTCCGGCAGCCGGGAGAGCCGCTGGGCGGAGCGCAGGGTGGCGAGGGCCGACTCGACCAGTCCCCTGAGCCGGTCCACGATCGAGTCCCGGTTGCGCTCCAGCTGGGCCAGCTCGTCGGTGAGGACGCGCAGCCGGGGCGCGAAGGCGTCCGCCCACTTCTGGGCGTGCTCGGGCAGCGCGGAGGCGGGCAGTTCGCGGATCTGCTGCCGGGCGGGGGTGCGGACCTGCTCGTAGCGCGTGGAGTTGGCGTGCCGGACGAGTACGTCGCTCGCCTCGCGCACGGCCGACTCGGCGGCGGACAGGTCGGCGGCGCAGCCGCGCAGCGAGCGACGGGCCTCGGCGGCCGAGTTGCGGGCCTCCTCAGGGCTGCCCGGGTACGGCTCCGGCTCCTCCTGCTCCTCCTCGGGGGCGTGCTCGCGCAGCAGGTCGCGGAGCATCGCGGCGATCTCGTCGAAGCCGCTTGCCGCGTCCTCGGCGGCCCGGTGCGACTCCAGCATCCCGGCGTGCGCCTCCCGGGCCTCGGTGAGTGCCCCGGTGCGGGCGGCGAGTTCGGTGGTGGCGGTGCGCAGCAGGGCCTGGGCGTGCTCGGCGTCGCGCGGGAGGAGTTCCTCCGTCAGCTCGGTGTGTGCCTCGCCGTCGTCGGGGGCGTGCCGCTCGGCCTCGCCGCGCAGCCGTCCGAGCTGCTCGCTCGCGGTGGACATCCGGGTCTCCAGGAGCTGCACCAGCTCCTCCGCGCGCGCGGCGGCGGCCTGCCGGGAGGGGCCGTCCGAGCCGTCCGGCGACTGCAGCAGCTGTTCGGCGCGGGTGCGGACCTTGTTGCTGAGCCGGTCGAGTTCGGCGCGGGCCGCGCTCTCGTCGCTCTCCGCGCGGGCCTGCTCGGCGCGCAGGTCGGCGTCGACTCCGACCTTCTCGTAGACCTGGGAGGCGGCCCGGTAGGCCTCGCGCAGGGCGGGCAGGGAGGCCTGCGGGGCGTCCGCGCCGTCCTCCGGGACGTCGTCGGGGGCGCCGGCGATCTCGGAGCGCTCGGCGCGCAGCGCACGCGCGGTGCGGCGGGCGTCGTCGGCGGCGCGCTGGGCTGCGCGGCGGTCCTCGTCGGCGGCACGGGCGCGCTCCAGGCAGGTCTGGGCGCGGGCCTCCGACTCGGTGGCCTCGTCGGCGAGTTCGCGCAGTTTCACCTGCCAGCCGGCGCGCTCGCGCAGCCGGAAGGCGAGCCCGGCGAGCGCGTCGGCGGCCCGCCGGGCCTTCTGCGCCGCCTCCTGCCGCTCGTCGCGGATCTGTACGGCCTCGGCGGCGGACTCGTCGGCCTCGGCGCGCGCGGTGCGCGCCTCGGCCAGTTCGGCCTCGGTCTCCTCGGCGAACGCGCGGGCGTCCCGGGCGGCCCCGGCCAGTTCGGTGAGCCGGCCGGCCGGGCAGCCGGTGCGCCAGGAGGCGAGGCGTGCGGCCAGCTCGCGGTCCTTGCCGAGCCGGGCGGCGAGGGCGCGGATCTCCTCGTCGCGCTCGGTGGCCCGCGCGCGCAGCGCCTGCCGCTCCTCGTCGGCGGCGTGTTCGTCGTGCATGGCCGGGTTCGGCGGGACGAGGAAGACGTCGCCGGGGGTGGCATCCGGGGCCGGGGTGGGGGCGAGCAGCGCGGCGGCGGTGCCGACGGCCACGGCGGAGCGCGGCAGCAGGGCGGCGTCGCCGAGCGCCTCGCGGGCCCGTGCGTGCGTGTCCGGGTCGGTGATGATGACGCCGTCGACCAGTTCGGGCCGGGCGGCGAGCACGCGCGCGTGGTCGGCCGGGTCGACGGCCTGCGCGAGGTAGCGCCAGCCGGGCAGCGCGGGGATGCCGTGCTCGCCGAGGAACTCGACGGTGGCCAGCACGTCCGGGCCGGGCGGCAGCAGTCCGCCGTCGCCGAGGGCGCCGAGGATGCGGGCGTCGTCGGCGGCGGCGGTGCGCAGGTCGAACAGGTGCCGCTCGGCGGTCGACACGGCTCCGTCGAGGAGTTCGCGCAGTTCGTCGGCGAAGCGGTCGAGTTCCTCGGGGGTCAGGGCGCTCTCGGCCGCCCGGGCCGCACCGGACACGTCGGTGTCCGCGGCACCGGCACCCGCGCCCGCGCCCGGTGCTTCGGGGCCGTCGGCCGCCGGGCCGGTTCGGCCGTCCGCCGTGTCGTCGGCTCCGGACCGGGGTGCGGGCACTCCGGGCCGTCCGGCGGCGAAGGCGCCCGGCAGGCTGAGCAGTTCCGCGAGCCGTTCCTCCGTCGCGAGGGCCTCGGCGAGACGCTGCTCGGCCTCGTGGGCCCGCACCGCGGCGGTCGCCGCGTCCGCCGCGCGGGCCGCGGTCAGCTCCGCGCGGGACTCCGCCGAGGCAGCCTCGCGCGCGTGCTCGGTCGCCTTGCGGGCGGCCTCCCGGGCCGTGTCCCAGGCGGCCACGGCGGTCTTCTCGGCGTCGCTCGCGGCGAGCGCGGCGCGGGCCGGGTCGGCGTCCGGGGCGCTGTCGTCGAGCCAGCCCGCGCGAACCGCCTCGGCGGTCTCCTGCTCGACCTCCGCGAGGCGCTGGCGCAGGTGACCGGCCTCGCTGCGGGCGCGCTGCGCCTCGGTGGCGGCGGCGGTGGAGTCGCGGTGGGCGCTGTCGCCGGCCTCCTGGAGGGCAGCGGAGCGCTCCTCCCCCTCGTTGGCGAGGGCCTCGGCGCTCCCAGCGGCCGCGTGCAGGGCCCGTACGAGGTCCACGGCGGCCTTGGCACGGGCGGCGAGCGCGGGTGCGGCGTCCCGCTCGGCCTCCTGGATGGCGGCGGACACGCGCGCGACCCGGTCGGCGGCGGCGCGGTGACGCAGCACGACCTCGGCGGCCTGCCAGGCGGAGTGCAGGGTGCGCGCGTCCGCCAGCTCGCGCTTCTGTGCGGCGGCGGACCTCTCGGCGGCGGCGAGCGCCAGGGAGGCGTACCGGTAGGCGAGTTCGGCTGCGATCAGGGAGCTGCGCTCGCGCGCGCCCTCGGAGTGCGTGACCGCGTAGGCGGCGGCCGTGACGCGCTGCGCGAGGTCGGCGGCCCGCACCCGCTCCTGCACGGCCCGTGCGGACAGCCGCCGGGCCAGGGTGCGGGTGCGGCGCTCGGCGCCGGCGTGGACGTCACGCGCACGTGCACGCGCCTCGGCGGCCTCGACGATCCGGCCGAGCAGGTCGACCGAGCCCGCGGTGAAGTCCCGTTCGGCGATCAGCTCGGCGCGTCGGCCCAGCTTGTTGCCGAAGCCGCTGACGAGGTCGGCGAGGCCGTCGGTGTCCCGGGTGTCGGTGACGGCACGCAGCAGCAGGTCGGTGAAGTCGGAGTCCTTCTTGACCGCGAAGAGACCGGCCGCCTCGCCCTCGTCGGCGTTCATCTCCCGCTGGTAGCGGAAGAGTTCGGGGTCCAGGCCGAGGTCGCCGAGGTGCTCGATCCAGCGGTCGTGGATCTCCTCCCAGTGCACCTCCAGATGCGGATAGGCCTTGCCGGCCTCCATGAGGGCGTCACGGAAGCCCTTCATGGTGCGGCGGCGGCCCTGGGCGCCCGAGGCTCCCTCGACGGGCGGCCGTACGGCGGTGGACTCGGCGACCGGCAGGTTGTCCAGGCTGAGTCCGGGGCCGGGCCGGAAGGAGTACCAGGCCTCGGCGAACTTGCGCGGGTCGCTGGAGACCTGACGCCCGCGCCACTCGCTGACCTTGCCGACGACCACGCACTCGCCCGTCTGCACGTGCTGCCATTCCAGCGCGACGTGTCCGCAGTCGTCGGCGAGGAGGAACTTGCGCAGCACGCCGGAGCTCGCGCCGCCGAGCGTGTTGCGGTGGCCCGGCAGCATCACCGAGAAGATCAGCTTCAGCAGCACGGACTTGCCGCCGCCGTTCTCCAGGAAAAGCACGCCCGCGGGCGCGGGGCGGCGCGGCGGGCCGGTCGGCTCCTCCTCGAAGAACTCCGCCTGTGTAGGTGCGGGGTCGGGCACGGGCTCGCCCACGCCCCGCAGGTCAAGCACGGTGTCGGCGTAGCGCGCACCGGCGGGCCCGATGGAGTAGAGGCGGACCCGGGACAGCTCGTACATGGCGGACTCTCGTCAGTCTTCTGGCAGATCGGGGAGGGGTTCAGGAGTGCGACGGCGCGTGGAACGGCAGCCCGGCGTCGGCCACCAGGTCCAGGTCCTCGCTCTCCTCGGCGGGCAGCAGGCTGGCCGTGCCGTCGGTGACCGGGACGACGCCCAGCTCCAGCAGTTCGGCGAGCGCGGCGCTGCCGGCCATGTCGCGCACCTGGAGCTGGTAGCGCGCCGTGGTGCGGTAGGTGCCGCCGTGGTCGTCCCCGGTGCGCTGCAGGAACCCCGAGTCGGTGAGGAAGGACACGGCCTTGGCCACGATGCCGGTGGTGGAGGCGGCCGGGCGGCGCGCGTCCTTGGTGGCGCCGGTCGCGCTGCGTCTGGCCCAGATCCGCCAGGCCGCCTCCAGACCGGGTGCGTCGGTCGCCGGGTCGGTGTTCTCGCCCTGCGCCTCGGCGCGCTCCTCCAGACGGCGGCAGGCCTGCCGGACGAAGGCGTCGACGCCGTTGACGCTGACCCGGCCGATGTAGGCGTCGTCGGCGAGGTCCTCGGGGCGCGGGAACGCCAGCGCGGCGACGGCGAGATGGGCCAGCCCGTGCAGGAACCGGTCCCCGGAGTCGGCGGCGGTGCGACGCGCGTAGTCGCCCATGCGGACGGCGAAAACGGAGTCCTCGGCGGCCGTCACGGCCATGCCCGCGCGCGGGGAGACCTCCAGCACGACGAGTCCGAGACCGGCGGCGACGGCGTCCGCGAGGCGGGCGAACGCCGGATCGTCGCGGTAGCGGCGCAGCAGCTCCGTGTACTCCTGGTCGCGCGCGGGCTGCAGCTTGGGCTGCAACCCGAAGGCGACGAGCCGCGCCGCGTCGGCGGCGTCGGCGGGGGTGACGGCGGCGGTCGCCGGCGCGGCGGGGGTCTCCGCCTCACTCCACTCGACGTGCTCGCTCACGACTGCAACTCCTCGGTCTTGAAAACAGGGCTGGGGGCAGGCTCCCCGAAAGGGGCGCGGGGAACGGCGCGACCAGCCACAACCGGCCTGCACCCGGCAGACGACGTCACGCCGCCTCCGTCCGGTCCGCCGCCATCCCCGCCGCATCCAGCAGCGCGGTGCCCACGATCAGATCGGCGCCGCCGAACTCGGGATCCTCCAGCTCGGTCCCGTCGTCCACGGCGAACAGCAGCTTCTCCTCGCCCTGCCGGTACGCGGTGCCGACCGCCGGGCTGGCCGCGTGCACGGCCAGCAACGCGACCAGGTAGGGCAGATCGGGATCCTGTCTGCGCGCCTGGACCAGCAGCCCGGACAGCCGCCGCGGCGCGTCGGCCGGCAGATCCAGCAGTTCCATGGCCGCGGCCAGCTGGTCCTCGCTGAACCGGCTGTCGTCGGGCGTCGCGATCAGGTCGGGCTCGGGCATCTCCGCGCCCAGGTGCTCCCGCTCCACCGGCGGGGTCAGCAGTACGTCGACGAGGTCGGTCACCCGCACGGACACCGGCGTGCGCAGCCCCGTGCCGCGTGCGAAGAACGCGTCCGTCACCCGGATCGCCTGCTCCAGCGGCAGCGGCAGGACCGGTGCGACCAGGTGGCCGTAGAGGTCCGTTCCGGAGGTGGTCGTGGGGGTGGCGAAGGCCTGCCGGTCCTGTTCGGCGCGGAACAGGGGGCCGGCCTCCAGCAGGCGCGACTGGAGCTGGGTGTGCCGGCGGATGCAGTCCTTGACGATGTCGACCAGCTCGGCGGCGCGGCGCTTGTGCTCGGGCTCCTCGGTCTCGTCGCGGGCCTTGCGGATGTTGGTGAGGATCGCGTTCTCGTGCCGGTAGCGGTCGGCCACGTGGTCCAGCGCCTCGGTGATCATGTCGGGCACGGCGTTGAGCCAGTCCACCGCGCGGACGTTGCGCCGGGTGGCCTCCAGGGCGCGGCGCAGGGTCTCCGAGTACTGGACGGTGCGGTAGCGGGCCTGCTCGGCGGCGAGCTGGGCGTCGGCGAGGCGGCCGCGGTTGATCAGCACTTCCAGCTTGACCTCGGCGGCGATCTGGGCGCTGGTGACGTCGGTGTCCAGGGCGCCGACGAGGACGTTGACGGCTTCGTCGGTGGTGCGGAGGTAGACCGTGCCGCCGGGGCCGGGGACCTCCTCGATCAGCTTGAAGTCGTAGTCGCGGCGGACATAGGTGCCGTCCGACGCGAAGGTGCCGTACACGGCGCGGAAGCCGCGGTCCACGCTGCCGACGTTGATCAGGTTCTCCAGGACCCAGCGGGCCACGCGCTCGTGCTCGGCGGCGGGCCGGTGCGGGGCCTGGGCGGCGATGCGCGGGACGAGCCGGGCCACGATCTGCTCGTGGTCGGCGCCCGTGTCGAAGTCCATGTTCAGGGTGACCAGGTCGATGGCGGCCAGGGCCACCTCGGCCATGCCGTACACCGAGTACTCGCCGGCCAGATTGGCCTTGCGTGCGTCGAGGTCGTGCAGCGGTGCGGTGCAGGCGAGCGCGCGCAGCCGACGCGCCAGCCCCTCGTCGGCGGCCGGCCCCGGTGCTGGGCGCGGCCCCGCGCTGAGCTGGGGCGGAACACGGTCCGTCGGTGCAGGCGAAGTCACGGTGCACAGACTAGGTCCTCGGTCTGACAACAACCCAAACGACGCAGAAGCGACGGCCGTCACAGAGCCTGCGGGAACGGCGGTGGCGGCCCCTCCGGCGAGGCCCGCGAGGCCCCGGTGAGGCCCTCGCCGACCACCCTCGCGGGGCGGTTGCGGCGTCCCTTCCGGCAACGCCTCACGGGGCACCCGCGCCGCTCCCGTCAGCAACGCTCAAGAGGCCCGGCACCAACCCCACCGGCAGCACTCACGAGGCGCCCGGACCGTCCTCGCCCACTCTCCGCAGGTACACCTCGACGACCCTTTCCAGCGAGTCCGCGAGGTAGGTCTGCAGCAGCCGCTCCGCCCCGCCGCGGTCCCCGGCCTGCAGTGCGTGGAGGATCTGGCGGTTGCGGGTGAGGTACGGCTCGTGCAGCCGGCGCGGATCGTCCACGACGTGGAAGGCGAGCCGCAGCTCGGCGAAGACGCTGCGCATCAGCTCGTCGGTGCGCTCGCTGCCGGCCAGCGCGACCAGTTCCCGGTGGAAGTGGATATTGGCCGTACCCACTGCTTTCCAGTCGTTCTCGTGCGTGGCCAGCTGCCCCTCGGTGACGGCGGCGGCGAGGCCGCCGAGGGCGTACGGCGGCTCGCCGAGGCCGCGGACGACGGCGCACTCGACCAGGGTGCGGGTGCGGTAGATGTCCTCGACGTCCTGCACGGTCAGGACCCGCACGAAGACGCCGCGGTTGAGTTCGTGGACCAGCAGGCGCTCGTGGGTGAGCAGCCGGAACGCCTCCCGCAGGGTGTTGCGGGAGACCCCGAGCGCGCCGCCGATGGCGTCCTCGGACAGGCGGGTGCCTGGCGGGAAGTACCCCTCGGCGATGCGGCTCCTGAGGATGTCGGAGACCCGTTCGGCGGTGCTGGTGCGCCCCAGGAGAGCGCGGTCGTCGGCCAGTCCCGTCAGCTGCTCTGCCATGCCCGGAATTCAATCGCAGACCCGGGAACGAAACAACGCAGGTATTGAAGGATCGTTGAACGATCCTCTACGGTACTCCGCACGGTACGGCTTCCGCACGGCACTGCTCAGTTCTCCGCACCCTCCGTCCCTCTCTCTGCGAGGTGCCCATGAGCACGACCCCTCCGCCACGCTCCGCCGCCTCCGGCACACGACCGGCACACGACGAACGCACCGCCGAGGACGGCGCGTTCGGCTGGCTGCGGGCCCTCGGCCCGAACGGCCGGCGCGCCTTCGCCGGCGCTTTCGGCGGATACGCCCTTGATTCCTACGACTACTTCACGCTGCCGCTGAGCATGGTGGCGCTCTCGGCGTACTTCGGCCTGGACAGCGGCCAGACCGGTCTGTTCACCACCGTCACGCTGGTGGTCTCGGCGGTCGGCGGTGCCGCGGCGGGTGTGGTGGCGGACCGCGTGGGCCGGGTGCGGGCCCTGATGATCACGGTGATCACCTACGCCGTCTTCACCGTGGCCTGCGGCTTCGCACCGAACTACGAGATGCTGCTGGTCTTCCGTGCCCTGCAGGGCCTCGGCTTCGGCGGCGAGTGGGCGGTCGGGGCGATCCTCGTCGCCGAGTACGCGAGCGCCCGGCACCGGGGCCGCACCCTCGGCGCGATCCAGAGTTCCTGGGCGGTCGGCTGGGCGCTGGCCGCGATCGTCTACACGGTGGTCTTCTCCTTCGCGGGCGACGACCTGGCCTGGCGCATCATGTTCTGGACCGGAGCCCTGCCCGCGCTCCTCGTGGTGTGGGTGCGCCGCCGGGTGCACGACGCACCCGAGGCGACGGCGGCCCGCGAACAGAGCCCGCGGCGCGGCTCGTTCACCGCGATCTTCCGCCCCGCCTCGGACGGCGATCCGGGTCTGCTGCGCACGACGGTCTTCGCGGGGCTGCTGTCCACGGGCGTGCAGGGCGGGTACTACACGCTGGCGACCTGGGTGCCGACGTACCTGAAGACGGAGCGCGGACTGTCCGTCGTCGGCACCGGCGGCTATCTGGCCTTCCTGATCTCCGGTGCCTTCCTCGGTTACCTGACCGGCGGCCACCTGACCGACCGGCTGGGCCGGCGCCCCACCATCTGGCTGTTCGCGCTGCTGTCGGCGGTCTGCATCCTGGCCTACACGAACATCCCGCACGGCGCCGACACCCTGCTGCTGGTGCTCGGTTTCCCGCTGGGCTTCTGCATGTCGGCGATCTTCAGCGGCTTCGGCTCCTACCTGAGCGAGCTGTACCCGACGGCGGTGCGCGGCACCGGGCAGGGCTTCACCTACAACACGGGGCGCGCGGTGGGCGCGGTCTTCCCCACCCTGGTGGGCTTCCTGGCCGACAGCTGGGGCGTGGGCGGCGCGCTGGTCTTCGGCGCGATCGGCTACGGCGTGGCCGCGCTGGCGCTGCTCGGGCTGCCGGAGACGCGCGGGAAGGAACTCGCGTGATGCGCGCGGACCGCACCGGCGGCGACCGGCCCGTGGCACGCGTCGACGCGCACGCGCGCGCGTGGCGGCCGGACACCCGGACCGTGACTGTGATCGATCTCAACGCCGACCTCGGCGAGGGCTTCGGCCGCTGGCGGCTGACCGACGACGAACAACTGCTGTCCGTCGTCACCAGCGCCAACGTGGCCTGCGGATTCCACGCCGGGGACGCGGCCACCATGCGCCGGGTGTGCGAGCTCGCCGTCGGGCGGGGGGTGACGATCGGCGCGCAGGTCTCCTACCGGGACCTCGCCGGCTTCGGGCGCCGCGCGATGGACGTGCCGCCCGCCGAGCTGGCGGCCGAAGTGGCCTACCAGATCGGCGCCCTGGAGGTGTTCGCCCGCGCGGCCGGCGCGCGCGTGGCGTACGTCAAACCGCACGGCGCGCTCTACAACCGGGTCGTGCACGACGAGGAGCAGGCGCACGCGGTGGTCGACGGCGTGCTCCTGGCGGACGCCTCGCTGCCGGTCCTGGGCCTGCCCGGCTCACGCCTGCTGGAGCTGGCCGGGAAGGCGGGCCTGCCCGCCGTCCCGGAGGCGTTCGCCGACCGCGCCTACACCGACGAGGGCACCCTGGTGCCGCGCGGCCGGGACGGTGCCGTGGTGACCGACCCGGACGCGGTCGTGGAGCGTTCCGTGAGCCTCGCACGCTTCGGCACGGTGGTCGCGCACTCCGGCGCGCGCATCCGGATGCGCGCCCGCTCGCTGTGTCTGCACGGCGACACGCCCGGCGCGGTGGAACTGGCCCGCCGGGTGCGCGAGCAGCTGGTGGCGTCGGGCGTGCGGGTGGAGGCCTTCGTATGAGGGTGTTGCAGGTCGGCGAGGACGCACTGCTCGTGGAGGTCTCCTCGGGTGCGCAGGCGCAGGCCCTGCACGAGGGGCTGCTGCGCCTGCGCGCCGAGGGCTCCCTGGCCGTCCGCGAGATCGTTCCGGCGGCGCGCACGGTCCTGCTCGACGGCCTGGCCGATCCGGCCCGCTGGGCATCCGAACTGGCCTCTTCGCACCTGCCTCCCGCTCGCCCGCGCGCGCGTGAGTCGATCGAGCTGCCAGTGCGCTACGACGGTCCGGACCTCGCCGGGGTCGCCGCCCAGTGGCAGGTGTCCGAGCGCGACGTGGCCCGGATCCACGCGGGCACCGAGTTCACGGTGGCCTTCTGCGGGTTCGCGCCCGGCTTCGGCTATCTCACCGGGCTGCCCGCCCGGTACGGCGTCCCGCGCCGGGCCACTCCCCGCACGGCCGTCCCGGCCGGTGCCGTGGCGCTGGCGGGGCCGTACACGGGCGTGTACCCGCGTTCCTCGCCGGGCGGCTGGCAGCTGATCGGCACGACGGAGGCGGTGCTGTGGGACCACGCGCGGGAACCGGCCGCGCTGCTCTCACCGGGCACGCGCGTGCGCTTCGTACCGATGGAGGGTGCATGACCGTCCGACCGTGCACGCGGCACGTTCCCCCGCAGGACGCATGACCGACCGTGCGCTCGTCGTCGTGCGGGCCGGGGCCCTGACCACCGTGCAGGACCGCGGGCGGCCCGGGTACGCGCACCTCGGCGTGCCCCGCTCCGGGGCGCTCGACCCGCAGGCGGCGGCCCTGGTCAACCGGCTGGCCGGCAATCCGCCGGACGCGGCCGTCCTGGAGACCACGCTCAACGGCTGTGCGCTGCGCCCGCGTTCCCGCGTGACCGTGGCGGTCGGGGGCGCGCCGTGCCCGGTGCGGGTGGGCGGCCGCCCGGCGGCGTGGGGCGCCCCGGTGCTGGTACCGGCCGGTGAAGTGCTGGAGGTGGGAACGGCCGTGGCCGGGGTGCGCTCCTACGTGGCCGTCCACGGCGGCATCGCCGTCGAGCCGGTCCTCGGCAGCCGCGCCACCGACCTGCTGTCCGGTCTGGGCCCGGCGCCGCTCGCGGACGGCACGGTGCTGCCGCTCGGCACCCCGGCGGGTCCTGCCGCGCGCGTGGACGTCGTCCCGCAGCCGCGGCCGCCGGACGAGCTGGTGCTCCGGGTGGCCCTGGGGCCGCGGGACGACTGGTTCACGGCGCGCTCGGTCCGGGACCTCACCACGCGCGCGTACCGGGTGTCCCCGGCGAGCAACCGGATCGGCCTGCGGACGGAGGGACCCGCCCTGGAGCGGGCCCGGCCCGGTGAACTGCCGAGCGAGGGCATGGTGCTCGGCGCGGTCCAGGTCCCGCCGGACGGGCGTCCCGTGGTCTTCCTGGCCGACCACCCGACCACCGGGGGCTACCCGGTGATCGCCGTGGTCCGCGCGGCCGATCTGTCCGCCGCCGCACAGGCGGTGCCGGGCACCACCGTCAGGTTCGTGGCCGTACGGCGCCGCTGAGCCTCGGCGTCGTCAGGAGCTGCCCGCGGCGGCCCGGCCACCGGCAGGGCGGCCAGTGCCGCGGACACCGCGGCACTGGCGCGCACGTCGAGGCGCGCGCTGGTGCCCCGAGCGCGGTGCCTCATCTCGTCGGCGGCCAGCTGGAGCAGCTGCGGCAGCAGGTCCTTGCACCGCCTGACCACCCAGGCGGTGCCCGCGGTGGCCAGCCACAGCAGGCTCGCCGACCGCGTCGGGGCGGGGAACTGCGGTTCGGCGGACGGCATCGCGCCCGTCCCCATCCCCGCCTGTGTGAGCAGGCCGTGGAAGCGGACGGCCAGCTGCCGGTGACCGCGCTCGCCCGGGTGCAGCCGGTCCGCGCTCCACAAGTCGCGATCGGTGAGCCATGCGCCCTCCGAGGCGTGCAGGTGGACGGCGCCGTACCGGTCGGACAGCGCATGGACCACCGCGTTGACGGCCCGCTGCCTGCGGGCCAGCGGACGGGCCAGAGCGGCCGGGAGCCGCAGCATCGCGCCGGGATCGGGCAGACAGGCGGTGAGCAGGGTCGCCCCCTGCCTGGTGAAGGCCGCGTACACCTGGTCGAGCCGGGCGGCGACGGCGTGGATGTCGAAGGTGGCGCGCAGGGTGTCGTTGACGCCGATGACCACGGCCACCAGGTCGGGGTGGAGCGCGAGTCCGGCGGGGGTCTGCCGCTCCATCACGTCCCGCGTCTGCGCGCCGCTGACGGCGAGATTGGTGAACTCCACGCTCTCGGGGTCCGGTGCGAGGCCGCCGGCCAGCAGCGCGGCCCAGCCCCGCCAGCCGTCCCCGACGGGATCGCCCACGCCCTCGGTCAGCGAGTCGCCGAGGGCCACGAAGCGGACGGCTCTCATGCCACGCCCTCCCGGGCGGCGGGACGGGCCTGGGTGGCGTCGCGCCGGAGCACCTCCGCGTCGTGGGCCGCGAGGAAGGCCTCCACGGCCGCCGCCCACCCGAAACACTCCGCACGCGCGCGTGCGGCCTCCCGCCGCTCGTGCTCGGGGCGCGACAGGAGGAGTTCCACGGCGTCCGCGAACGCCTCCCCGCGGTCGGACGCCGTCGCGCCCGCGGACCCGATCACCTCGGACAGCGCGGACGACGCGCTCGCCACCACGGGCGTCCCACACGCCATGGCCTCCAGTGCGGCCAGGCCGAAGGTCTCGGCCGGCCCCGGGGCCAGGCACACGTCGGCGGACGCCTGGAGGGCGCCCAGCACGGACCGGTCGGAGACGTGCCCCAGGAAGGTCACCGGTAGCCCGCGCTCGCGCGCACGCTGCTCCAGCCGTATGCGCAGCGGACCGTCCCCGGCCACCACCAGCACGGCCTGCCGCCCGCGCCGCAGCAGGGCCTCCAGGGCGTCCAGGGCCGTGCCGGGCCGCTTCTCCACCGACAATCGGGAGCACATCACGAGCAGTGCCTCGGGCACGCGCGCGTGCAGGGCGCGCATCCGCTCGTCGCGCAGCGTGGGATGCCGTTCCATCAGGTCGACCCCCAAAGGAGCGCGCACGACGTTGCGCGCCCCGATGCGGACGAACTCGCGCTCGGCGAACTCCGTGGTGCACACGATGCGCGAGTAGACGTGCGCGGTACGGGTGTTGAGGGCGTCGGCGGCCCGGCGGGAGAGGTTCTCGGACAGGCCCCAGGTGCGCAGCACGCCGTCGGCGGTCTCGTGGGAGACCATCACGGCGGGCACCCGGGCGCGCCGGGCCCAGCGGCCGGTCCAGCGCAGGGTCGTACGGTCCGAGACCTCCAGGCGGTCGGGGGCCAGCTCCTCCAGGAGCGCGGCGACGCGCCGCTTGTCGGTCAGGACGCGGTAGCCGCCCGTGCCGGGCAGCAGCGGTCCGGGCAGCGTGATGACCCGGCCCTGCTCGGTGTCGCGGTCGGTGTACCGCTCGCCCGGCACGACGAGCACCGGCTCGTGGCCCGCGGCGAGGAAGCCCCGGCCCAGTTCGCGCAGGGCGGTGCGCAGGCCTCCGGAGGACGGGGCGACGAAGTTGGCGAGCCGCACGATGCGCAGCGGAGTGCCGGTCATACCGCCACCGCCGTCCTGCGTGCCGCGAGCACGTCTTCGTAGTGCGCGATCAGCTGGTCACCGACGGCGGCCCAGGTACGGCCCTCGACCGTGGCCCGCGCGGCGGCACCGTACGCGGTCCGCAGGCCGGCGTCGGCGGCCAGGGTGCGCACGGCCTCCCGCACGGCGTCCGCGTCGCGCGGCGGGACGAGCAGCCCGGTGCGGCCGTGGTCGACCAGGTCGAGCGGACCGCCGGCGGCGGGGGCGACCACCGGGACCCCACTGGCCATGGCCTCCTGGACGGTCTGGCAGAAGGTCTCGAAGGGACCGGTGTGCGCGAACACGTCCAGAGAGGCGAAGATCCGGGCGAGCTCGTCGCCGGTGCGGCGGCCGAGGAAGACCGCGCCGGGCAGGGCCTCGGTGAGGTGCGCGTGGCTGGGCCCGTCGCCCACGACCACGACCCGTACGCCGTCCAGGCCGCAGACTCCGGCGAGGAGTTCGACGTGCTTCTCGGGGGCGAGCCGGCCGACGTAGCCGACGATCAGCTCGCCGTTCGGGGCGAGCTCACGGCGCACCGCATCGTCACGGTGGTCCGGCCGAAAACGGACGGTGTCCACGCCCCGCTGCCACAGCCGTACGCGGGGCACGCCATGCGTCTCCAGGTCGTTCATGGCAGCGCTGGACGGTGCCAGGGTGCGGTCGGCGGCGGAGTGCACGGAGCGGATCCGGCGCCAGGCGGCCGCCTCGCCGGCACCCATGTAGGTGCGGGCGTAGCCCGCCAGGTCGGTCTGGTAGACGGCGACGGCGGGGATGCCGAGCCGGGCGGCGGCCGCCATGCCGCGGACGCCGAGGACGAAGGGACTTGCCAGGTGAACAACGTCGGCACGGTGCTCGGTGAGCGCCGCGGCCAGGCGCCGGCTGGGCAGCGCGACGCGCACCTGGGGGTAGCCGGGGAGCGGGAGGGAGGGGACACGGACGACGGGACACGGCGCCTCGAGGGCGTCGGCCTTGGTGCCGGGCGCGGGGGCCGGGGCGACGACGAGCGGGAGGTGGCCGCGATCCACGAGGTGCCGGGCAGTCTGGAGCGCGCAGTGAGCAACGCCGTTCACATCGGGGGGAAAGGATTCGGTCACGATGACGACACGCATACGGGAGTTGTCGCCGCGCAGGACGTGGCCGCGTCAACGTCGATCTTTCCGGTGGGGGAACGTCCCATGAGCGTTGGCCTGCACACCCGAGCAGGTCAGACGGCCGTCATGACCGGCTGACCTCCGGGTCACCCCGCGTTCACCCGACGGGCGGTCTCCCGCCCGTCCCGTCCGTGCGCGACGGTGCCGGTGAGGTCACATGGTCCCGGCGTCCGGGCCGATGCGACTGCGGACCGCCGTCTGCACCTCGTCCTCCTCGGCCGGGTCGGCGGCGAGGCGGCGCAGGCGCTCGACGACCCGGGCGTCACCGGTCTCGGCGTGCCGGGCGGCGATCTCGCGGGTGGTCTCCTCGCAGTCCCACAGGCATTCGACGGCGAAGCCGGTGGCGAAGGAGGGATCGGTGGAGGCCAGGGCGCGGGCGGCACGTCCGCGCAGGTGGGAGGAGGCCGTCTCCCGGTAGATGTGGCGCAGGACGGGGGCGGCGCAGGTGATGCCGAGCCGTCCGGTGCCGTCGACCAGGGTCCACAGGGTGGGTGCGTCGGGGCCCTCGCCGCGAACGGCCTCGCGCAGGGCGCCGAGGACCAGATCGCGGTCCTGGGCTCCGCCGCGGCAGGCCAGCATGCGTCCGGCGGCGGCGCCGAGGGTGTCGGGGCGCTGGGCCCAGCCACGCGCGCGGTCGACGGCGGCGATGCTGCGCATCCGCTCGAAGGCGTCGACGGCGGCCTCGACGACGAACGTCGCCCCGTCGGCGACGGCGGCCTCGATCAGATCGAGGGCGTCGGGGTCGTTGCTGTCGGCGAGATAGCGCAGTGCGGTGCAGCGGGCGCCGTCCGTGCCGGTCCTGGCGGCCTGGAGGATCTCCGGACGGTCCTCGGGGCCGGCCACGGCGCCCAGACAGCGGGCGGCCGGCACATGGAGGGCGGCGCCGCGTTCGATGCCCTGCTGGGCCCACTCGAAGACGGCTCGTACGCTCCACCCCGGGCGGGGCCCGGTGGGCCGCATCTGGCGCTGCCAGCGGTCGAAACAGCCGGTCTCCTGCGCGGCACGCACACGCGTGGCGATCGATTCGCGCGCATCTTCGGCCCACAGCCGCCAGGGCCTCGGCTCGAAGGCGTCGCGCACGGCGACGGCCAGCTCGGCCTCGCCCTCGGGATCGGTGGCGAAACGGGCCAGGACGGGGGCGGCGAGGGCGCGCAGGCCCGCGTCGTCGTCCCTGAGGGCCAGCTCGTCCAGGGCCCAGGCCCAGTTGGAGCCGTGGGCGGCGTACCTGCGCAGCAGTTCGAGCGCGTCCCGCCTGCCGTAGGAGGCGAGGTGTCCGAGGACGGCCAGGGCGAGGCCGGTACGGGACTCCTCGGAGTCGAGGACGTCCTCGGGGTCGAACAGATGCGCCTCGATGGCGTCCAGCTCGCCGTTCAGGTCGAGGTAGAGCCGGGCGTAGTACAGGGAGCGGTTCTCCACCTGCCAGTCGTGGCGGGGGTCGCGGAGAACGCAGTGGTTCAGGGCCGCGAGCGCTTCGGCGCGCGGGGCGGTGAGCGCGTGCAGCGTGCCGTCGCCACGGCCGCGCTGGAGCAGCCCGAGCAGCGTACCGCTGGGCGCTATGACCGGATCGAACATGGGAAACAGCCTCACATCAAGCGTCGACGCAACCGGGGAACATGCACTACCTGGCCGCGTGACACAACGTCGGAGCGCCCGCCGTCTCTTGCTTGCTGTAGACCATCTCTCTCTGCCTCTCGTCGGTGGCCCATGCGGACCGCATCACGGCCCGCGCGGTGCGGCAACACCTGCCCGGCCATCGCGTCCGTGAATCACGTCGTCATGATGACCCGCGGTGTGTGCTGCCGCGACCGTATTTCCGGCGGCCCTGTACCGCCTCCCCCGTTTTCCGTGTCGTACCTGGTCAGGATGGATGCATCACTGCGCGCCGAACAGTTCCAGAAGTTCCGTCTTGGCGAACATGCGCGCCGTGTCCACGGCCGAGGGAGTACCCGCGGCCGGGTCGGCGCCGCCCTCCAGGAGGGCCTTGATCACTTCGGTCTCACCCTTGAAGACCGCGCCCGCGAGCGGGGTCTGGCCTCGGTCGTTGATGCGGTCCGCCTCCGCACCCCGGGCGAGCAGGGCGCGTACCGCGTCGGCGTGACCGTGATAGGCGGCGAGCATCACGAGCGAGTCGCCACGGTCGTTGGTGAGGTTGGCCGGAACGCCCGCGTCGACGTACGCCACCAGGTCCTCCGTCCGCCCCTGCCGGGCCAGATCGAAGATCTTGGTCGCCAGCTCCACGACCTCGGGGTCGGGGGCTTCACTCATGGACCGGACCGCCTCTCATTACAACCGTTCAGGTGAATCGCAAGGGTACTGGCTCATGCCTCACATGACCCGTTGTGCCCGAGGTAAAGATCACTGCAGAGCCCGCGGGACGCAAGCGCCCTGCCCCACCGGACCATGCCCGGCTCCGCCGTTCGGGGGAAATGTGCCGGTCTTCACCCGGTTGCACCTTTTATCGTATAGACACATCCTGTGATCCTGGAAGTACTCATGGTGACTGTCCCCCTCCCGACACCAGGAGACCTCAAATGATCCTCTCCATCTCAGGCGTCATGCTCCTCGGCGTAGTCGTCTTCCTCTTCTTCCGCAAGGACGGCCTCAAGGGCACGCACGCGTGCACGTCGGCCCTCTTCGGCTTCTACCTGGCCAGCACGGGCATCGCCCCCAGCATCAAGGCGGGCGGCGAGAGCCTGGCAAGCCTCCTCGGCGGCATCAAGTTCTGACGCCGCCCGTCCCGCCCGTACGCACCACCAGGAGACAGCAGTGGCCCGGCGCCCTCTCCCCCGCATTCTGAGCAAAGACAGCGCGCAGATCGCCCGGATGCAGATCGCCCGGAGCCGGGAGCTGGCCCGGACGGCGGCCGACAGCGCCACCGACGTCCTCCACCCGCTGATCACCATCTCGCGCGGGCTGCGCCGGCTGGCCTCGGTCGCCCGGAGCAAATGGGCCGAGACACCCAAGGACAAGCGCGGGCCGCTGCTGTTCCTGACGGCCTCCGTGATCCTGGTCGTGTCGTTGATGCCGTACGGGCCGCTGCTCGCCGCCATCACCGTGATGGCGGCGGCCGCCTGGCACGGCCGCGACCGCACACCACCGGCGCCCGAAGGTCCGGACGAGTCGCAGACCGAGCGGCTGCGGTCCCTGTACGAGGCCCTGGTGCCGTACTTCTCCACCGCCGAGGATCCGGCACCGCTGTACGCGCACGGCGGGGAGTGGGAAAAGGCCTTCGCCGAGCACGAGTTCAACGACGCCGGGCGCGTGGGCCACCTCGTGATCCGCTACCCCGCGTACTTCCCCGACGGGGAGCCCGAGGCCCGCGCGCGGATCGAGCATCTGCTCACCACGAAGGCCGGGCGGGGCCGCGAGTACCACTTCGAATGGGACGAGGAGGGCAACCGGCTGACGGTCACCGCCCTCGCCCCGCTCCCCACCGGCATCGCCGCCCAGCACTTCGTCACCGCGCCGGGCGAGACCGTCCTCGGCTTCACCGATCCGAGCGAGGTGCAGCGCACACTCCCCCTCTCCTACGGGGAGGAACACTGCGACGTACCGCCGGTCGTCTGGCGGACGGGCCTGCGCTCCACCGAGCCGCACCTGCTGGCCATGGGCCACCCCGGCAGCGGCACCTCGACCCTGCTGCGCTCGATCGCCCTGCAGGCCCTGCGGTACGGCGACGTCCTGATCGTCGACGGCGGCGGCACCGGTGAGTACGCCTGTCTGATCGGCCGGGACGGCGTGCTGGCCGTGGAGTGTGCGCCGACCGGGGCGCTGGCCAGCCTGGAGTGGGCCGCGCAGGAGACCGAGCGGCGGCTGGTCGCCGTCAACCGGGCGCGGCAGGCGGGCGATCCGCCGCCCGAGGACACCCGGCGGCCGCTGTGGATCCTCCTGGACCGCCCGACCGTCTTCACCCACCTCGCCGCGGCGGACGAGCGCAGGGATCCGCAGACGCTGCTCCAGGTGCCGCTGCGGCACGGCCGTGCGGCGAACGTGACCGTGGCCGTGGCCGAGCAGTTCGACAGCACGGACGTCCTGAGCGACGTGGTGCGGCAGCACACGCGGGCGCGGGTCGTCCTGGGGCCCGCGACGCCCGGGCAGGTGGCCGCGGTGCTGGGAGTGCCGCCGCACACGACGCCGCTGGCCCAGATGCCTCCGGGACGGGGCTACGCCCGGCTGGGGTCCGGTGCGGTGCACCGGCTCCAGGTGCCGTCGACGCCGGACCCGTACGACGATGCGACCAGCGAGGCGGACCGGCAGGCCGTGCTGGGGCTGCTGCCGCCGCGGGCGACCGCGGGCGAGGCCGAAGCCGCGACCGCGGTCGAGACCGAAACGCTGCCCGCGCAGGCCGTGACGGCCGAGAGCACCTGAGCGACCCGGCACCGGGGCCGGGCACCTGGGCCGGTCGACGGGGCCGCCACCCGCGCGTGCGGGCCTTACGCCACGAACGTCCGCGGCGCCTCCGCGCCCCCGGTCGCCGCCCCCGACTCCACGAGGCGGGCCGCTGCCGCCAGCCTCACCGCCGCCTCCTCGGCGACCGCTCCGCCGACCGTGAACGGGAGCCGCACGTAGCCCTCGAAGGCGCCGTCCACGCCGAAGCGGGGCCCCGAAGGGACACGGACACCGACCCGCTCCCCCGCCTCGGCCAGCCTCGATCCCGACAGGCCGCCCGCGCGGACCCACAGGGTCAGCCCGCCGCGGGGGACCTCGAACTCCCAGCCGGGCAGTTCACGGCGTACCGCGGCCACCAGGGCGTCGCGGTTCTCCCGGGCCTGAGCGCGTCGCAGGTCGACCGCCTGCTCCCAGCCTCCCGTGCTGAACAGCCAGTTCACGGCCAGCTGCTCCAGGACCGGGGTGCCGAGGTCCGCATACGCGCGGGCCGCGACCAGGCTGCGGATCACGTCCGGGGCCGCCCGCACCCAGCCGATCCGCATGCCGGCCCAGAACGCCTTGCTCGCCGAACCGACCGTGATGACGGTGGAGCCGGCCGGGTCGAAGCCGCAGACCTGACGCGGCATTCCGGCGTCCCCGAGCTCCTCGTCGAGCCACAGCTCGTGCATCGTCTCGTCGGCGACGAGGACGGTCCCCGCCGAGCGGGCCGCGTCCACCAGCCGGCGCCGCTGGTCCTCGTCGGCGAGCGCCCCGGTCGGGTTGTGGAAGTCGGCGACGACGTAGGCGAGGCGGGGCGCGGCCTCGCGCAGGACCTGACGCCAGCGGTCCAGGTCCCAGCCGGTCAGCCCCTCGGCCATCGCGACGGGCACGAGCCGCGCACCCGCCTCCCGCATCAGCTGGAGGATGTTGGCGTAGGACGGCGACTCGACGGCGATGCGTTCACCACGGCCCGCGAACAGGTGACAGATCGCGTCGATGGCGCCCATCGCCCCGGTCGTCACCATGATCTGCTCGGGCATCGTGGGAATCCCACGCGCGGTGTAGCGCTCGGCGATCATCGAGCGGAGGGCCGGCAGCCCGGCCGGATAGTCGCCGTGCGTGTGGGCGTAGGGAGGCAGCTCTTCCAGCGCGCCCTGGACGGCACGGGTGAGCCACGGCTCGGGAGCCGGCAGCGAGGCACAGCCCAGGTCGATCACCGAGCCGAGCGCCTCCGGGGGCAGCGGTTCCAGGCCGCGCGCGGGAAGCGGGTTGCCCGCCGGTACGGCGGTCCAGCTGCCCGCGCCGCGCCGGGACTCCAGGAAGCCCTCCGTGCGCAGCGCCTCGTAGGCGGCGGCGACCGTGGTGCGGCTGACGGAGAGGGCGAGGGCGAGTTCACGCTCGGCGGGAAGGCGGGCCGCCACGGGGACGCGCCCTTCGAGCACCAGCAGCCGGACGCCGTCGGCGAGGGCGCGGTAGGCGGGCGGGCGGCGGGTGCCGGGGCCGGCCGGGCGTTCCTGCTGGGAGTTCAGGAGCCGGGCCAGCTGGGCGGCCCCCATCGCTGAGGTCCACTGCGCCATGACGATCAGTCCACCTTCCCCGAATTGGCCATGGATCGGATTTCGTCCCAAGCCACAGAGTGTCACGCATCAGGCCACCGCCACCACCCAGGGGGGTATCTCGTGTCCACTCCGAGCCGACTCGGACGCCGCTTGTTCCAGCTGTACACGGGGCTCGCGCTGTACGGCGCGAGTTCCGCTCTCCTGGTCCGGGCAGGTCTCGGGCTCGAACCCTGGAACGTGCTGCACCAAGGGCTCGCCGAACTCACCGGGCTCAGCATGGGCCTGGTGCTGACGATCGTGGGCGCGGCCGTCCTGCTGCTGTGGATTCCGCTGCGGCAGCGCCCCGGGCTCGGCACCGTCTCCAACGTCCTGGTGATCGGCTTCGCGATGGACGCCACCCTGGCCGCGCTCCCGGAGGCGCGCTCCCTGGCGGTCCGTGTGCCGCTCCTCCTCGCGGGCGTCGTGCTCAACGGCATGGCGACCGGCCTGTACATCTCCGCAGCCTTCGGGCCGGGCCCGCGCGACGGCCTGATGACCGGACTGCACCGCCGCACGGGCCACTCGATCCGGCAGATCCGCACGGCGGTCGAGGTCGCCGTCGTCGCGACCGGCTTCGCCCTCGGCGGCAGCGTGGGGGTCGGGACCGTCCTGTACGCGCTGTCCATCGGGCCGCTCGCCCAGTTCTTCCTGCGCATGTTCGCCGCCCCCTCGGCACCGGAGCGCAGCACAGTCGTTGCCACGGGGCAACCGGAAGGCGCCATACTGCGTCCGTGACCACCGCGATACGCCACCCTTATCTCGACCATCCCGGCCCCATCGCCTTCGCCCATCGCGGCGGGGCGGCAGACGGGCTGGAGAACACCGTGGCGCAGTTCCGGCGCGCGGTGGAAACGGGCTACCGGTACATCGAGACCGACGTGCACGCGACGGCTGACGGCACGCTCGTCGCCTTCCACGACTCGACGCTGGACCGGGTCACCGACGGGGCCGGCCGCATCGCCGACCTGCCGTGGGAGGACGTACGGCACGCGCGCGTGGGCGGGCAGGAACCCGTCCCCCTCTTCGAGGAACTGCTGGAGACCTTCCCCGAGGTCCGCTGGAACGTGGACATCAAGGCGGAACCGGCGCTGCGGCCCTTCCTGGAGCTGATCGAGCGCACCGACGCCTGGGACCGGGTCTGTGTGGGCTCCTTCTCCGAGGCGCGGGTGCTGCGGGCCCAGCGGCTGGCCGGGCCGCGGCTGGCCACCTCGTTCGGTACCCGCGGAGTTCTCAGCCTGCGGCTGCGCTCGTGGGGACTGCCCGCCGCGGTGCGCCGCTCCGCGGTCGCCGCGCAGGTGCCCGAGGCCCAGTCGGGCGTCCCGGTGGTCGACCAGCGCTTCGTGCGGGCCGCCCATGCGCTCGGACTGCAGGTGCACGTGTGGACCATCAACGAACCGGAGCGGATGCACCGCCTCCTGGACCTGGGCGTCGATGGCATCATGACCGATCACATCGACATGCTGCGCAAGGTCATGGAGGAGCGGGGCGTCTGGGTCTGAGGCCCGGACCGCCCGGGCCACGCCTCCGCGCGGCACCCAGCGGGGAAGCGAGGGCACGGGTGGGCACCGACACCGTGCAGATACAGGCGGCCGACGAGGCCGCCGCACTGCGGCGCGAACAGCGCGGCTGGTACGTCTACGACTGGGCGTGCTCGGTCTATTCGACAAGCGTCCTGACCGTGTTCCTCGGTCCCTATCTCACAGCCGTCGCCGAGAAGGCGGCGGACGCGGACGGCTATGTGCACCCCCTGGGCATCCCGGTGCGGGCGGGCTCCTTCTTCGCCTACTCGGTCTCCCTGTCGGTGATCCTGGCCGTCGTGATCATGCCCCTGGTGGGCAGTGCGGCCGACCGCACGGGGCGCAAGAAGCCGCTGCTGGGAGCGGCGGCGTACACGGGGGCGGCCGCGACGACGGGCATGTTCTTCCTGGACGGCGACCGGTATCTGCTGGGCGGGCTGCTGCTCATCGTGGCCAACGCGGCGCAGTCGGTCGGGATGATGCTCTACAACTCCTACCTGCCACAGATCGCCCCGCCCGAGGAGCGCGACGCGATCTCCTCCCGGGGCTGGGCCTTCGGCTACGGGGCGGGCTCGCTGGTCCTGGTGGCCAATCTCGTCCTGTACTCGGCGCACGACTCCTTCGGCCTCTCCGAGACGGCCGCGGTCCGGGTCTGCCTGGCCTCGGCCGGACTGTGGTGGGGAGCCTTCACCCTCGTACCGCTGCGGCGGCTGCGCGACCGGCACACGCGCGTGGAGCGCGCCACCGCACCCGGGCTGCGGCAGCTCGTGGAGACCGCCCGGGACATGCGCCGGTATCCGCTGACGCTCGCCTTCCTGCTGGCGTACCTCGTCTACAACGACGGCATCCAGACGGTCATCTCCCAGGCCTCCATCTACGGCTCCCAGGAGCTGGGCCTCGGCCAGTCGACGCTCATCGGGGCGGTGCTGCTGGTGCAGGTGCTGGCCGTGGCGGGGGCGCTGGCGATGGGCCGGCTGGCCCGGACCCACGGGGCCAAGCGGACGATCCTCGGTTCGCTGGTGGCCTGGACGGTCACGCTGGCGGCCGGGTACTTCCTGCCCGCCGGGGCACCGGTGTGGTTCTTCGTGCTGGCCTCCGGGATCGGGCTGGTCCTCGGCGGCAGCCAGGCGCTGTCCCGGTCGCTGTTCTCGCATCTGGTGCCGCCGGGCAAGGAGGCCGAGTACTTCTCGGCGTACGAGATGAGCGACCGCGGGATGAGCTGGCTCGGCCCGCTGTTGTTCGGGGTGACCTACCAGCTGACCGGAAGTTATCGCTCCGCGATCATCTCGCTGGTGGCCTTCTTCGTCATCGGCTTCGCCCTGCTCGCCCGGGTCCCGGTGCGGCGCGCGATCGGCGAGGCGGGCAACCCCGTTCCGGAAATGATCTAGCGGCGATTTAGCACTCGGCGCGAAAGGGCGGTAGTGTACGCGTTTGGCCTGCCAGGCGGACCGTTACTGCGCGTCAAAGATGCCGAAACGCTGGGTGACATCTGCTAGCAGATGTGACAAACCGGGCGCCTGTGGGTAGAACAAGGGGCGGCTACGACGGCGACGCATGACCCGGAACGGGACCCGGAACGGGAATCTTTACCGCCGACCGGACGTTGACCGGATGACGACGACAGCGACACCTGTCCTGTGGGCGACAAGCCCGGGAGGCACGATTCATGAGTGAGCGAGCTCTTCGCGGTACGCGCCTCGTGGTGACCAGCTACGAGACGGACCGCGGCATCGACCTGGCTCCGCGCCAGGCCGTGGAGTACGCATGTGAGAAGGGTCATCGATTCGAGATGCCCTTCTCGGTCGAGGCGGAAATTCCGCCGGAGTGGGAGTGCAAGGTCTGCGGGGCCCCGGCACTCCTGGTAGACGGCGACGGCCCGGAAGAGAAGAAGGCCAAGCCCGCGCGTACCCATTGGGACATGCTGATGGAGCGGCGCACCCGTGAGGAGCTCGAAGAGGTCCTTGAGGAGCGCCTGGCGGTTCTGCGCTCGGGGGCGATGAACATCGCTGTTCACCCGAGGGACAGCCGCAAGTCCGCATAGTCCCGGCGGGACTGGGCCGGAGACACAGCGCACGTAATCACCGCGGGCGCCGTACGTGAAGTCGCGTACGGCGCCCGCGGTGTTGTGTTCCGGGGCAGTGAGGGTGCGGCCTCGGGGGGGGCGGGTGCCTTCCGATGCCTCTGTTCCCGGGTGCGGCTGTGCGGGGGTGGCCGGCCCTGGAGGCCGCTCTCAGAGCCGTTCCGGCCCGGAGGCCTCGCCCTCGAACGCCGGACGGGCTGGATCTCGCGGGCGGCCTCCGGGGCTTCCAAGCGGCCGGGCCGCCGTCGTCGCTCGGTCTCCGTCGTCCCCCGGCATCGGGCGGGACGCGCGGGTCGGCGGGGCTCGGTGCCGGCCTCAGGGGGTCAGGGGCGGCCGCTGCTTCTCCGGCTCCGGCCCCTCCTCCCTGATCACCTCGCCCTGGACGACCTTGCCGTCGGGGCGGTGGATGCGGGCCTGCTGGAAGGCGTCGCCGAGGCTGCCGGACGCGGACCGGCGCAGCCTCCTGTCCAGGACACTCTCCGCCGAGCGGCTCACGGCCTTCTGGACCGGCGGGAGCAGCAGGAGCAGGCCCGCCACGTCGGAGATCAGGCCCGGAATGATCAGCAGCAGGCCGCCCAGCATCATCCAGCCGTTGCCCTTGCCGCCGCCACCGGACGGCGAGCCGCCCTGCTGCAAGGCCTCGTTCAGGCTCTGGAAGGCACGGCGCCCAGCCCTCTTGATGACCACGGATCCGCCGACGACGCCCGCCACCAGGAGCAGGAACACGGTCGGACCGCCCGCCACGCCCGCGACCTGGGTCAGCAGCCAGATCTCCAGCACCAGCCATGCGGCGAGCCCCAGCGGCAGGTACCTGCGCAGCCGGGAGCGCCGGGGCCGGGTGGTGGGCGGAGCGGGGGAAACGCCAGTCGTCATGGTCCCAGTGTGCCTGGACGCGGCTCAGCGCGGGATAAGGGTCGCGCGGCCGCAGCCGTCCAGGCGGGGTCAGGCCCGCTTGCTCTTGCCGGTGAGCTTGCCGACGCGGTCCCCGAAGCCCCAGGCGGTGACCCGCCACAGCGCCTCGACGAGGATGTCGCGGCTCATCTTGGAGTCGCCGAGCTCGCGCTCGACGAAGGTGATGGGGACCTCGACCACGTGGTAGCCGGCCTTGACCGCGCGGCGGGCCAGGTCGACCTGGAAGCAGTAGCCCTGCGAGGCGACCTCGCTCAGGCCCAGGCCCTCCAGGGTCTCGCGGCGGAAGGCGCGGTAGCCGCCGGTGATGTCGCGCAGCGGCAGGTCCAGGGCGAGGCGGGAGTAGAGGCTGCCGCCGCGGGAGATGAACTCGCGGGACTTGGGCCAGTTGACCACCCGGCCGCCGGGCACCCAGCGGGAGCCGAGCACCAGGTCGGCACCCTTGAGGGCGGTGAGCAGGCGGGGCAGTTCCTCGGGCTGGTGGGAGCCGTCGGCGTCCATCTCCACCAGCACGCCGTAGTCGCGCTCGATGCCCCAGCGGAAGCCCGCCAGGTAGGCGGCGCCCAGGCCCTCCTTGCCCTTGCGGTGCAGTACCTGGACCTGGCTGTCCTCCGCGGCCAGCTCGTCGGCGAGCTTGCCCGTGCCGTCCGGGCTGTTGTCGTCCGCCACCAGTACATGCGCCTCGGGGACGGCCCTGCGCACCCGGCCGACGATGGTCTTGATGTTCTCCGCCTCGTTGTAGGTCGGGATGATCACCAAGGCCGTGCCGAGCGGACCGTACTGCCTCCCCTGGGCCTTGGCCGCATGGGTCCCGTCGCCGTCGTTCACTGCTGCCCCTTCTGGTCGTACGCAGGCGTCCAACCTTAATGGCCGCAGCCTGCGATGACGCGCCCTGCACGTTCGTACGCTGGTGTCTATTCCACAAGAGTGGGGTAAGACCGTTCTTTTGGGCACGTTCGTCCGCGGCGGATGGGGGCCCGGCGCCCTTCGGGCCGACCTGGGACCCGCTGGCTGCGGGTCGACCGAAAGCCGTTGTCTACTGAGCGTCCGGGCCCCACCCGGGTCACACCTTGCCGACCGGTAAAACGTCCCCCGCCGGCGCGGGCGCTGAGCCTGGCTCCCAGTGGCGGTGCCCCGGTGCGGCACACCGTCCCTGACCCAGCGGCGCTGCGACGAGTTGCACGAACGCTCCCCGGTCGGGCGTCCGGTGGTGGACTCGGCCGAACCTACCGGCCCCCGGCCGCCGACTGTCAACAGCCTCCTGACCTGCACCGACACACATCCCGGAGCGTCGATCCCAGAGGATGCGCAGGTCGGGCGACGCGGCGGCCGGACGTGATCACCACCGCGCCACCCCGGGAGATCACTCGCCCGGGCGTACGAACACCGTCCGTCCGCCCACCACGGTACGCAGGCAGACGGGCAGGTCACGGCCGGGGGTCAGGTCGGGCAGGCCGGGGGTGCCGGAGCGGGGGTCGGTCGACCAGCGGGCGACGCGGTCGTCTGGGGCCTGGACGACCAGTTCGTCGGTTCGCCAGACGGCGTAGTCTGCGGGCGCACCCGGCACCAGGACGCCCGCGTCGTCACGGCCGACGGCCCGCCAGCCGCCGCGCGTATGGGCGGTGAAGGCGGCGCGCACCGAGACACGGTGCTCCGGGGTGTGATGGAAGGCGGCGGCGCGGACCGTGCCCCAGGGATCGAGCGGAGTGACCGGGCTGTCGGAGCCGAAGGCGAGCGGCACACCGGCCCGCAGCAGGGCGGCGAAGGGGTTGAGGGTGCGGGCTCGCTCGGCGCCCAGACGCCGGGCGTACATACCGTCCTCGCCGCCCCACAGGGCGTCGAAGGCGGGCTGGACGGAGGCGATCAGGCCCAGCTCGGCGAAGGCGGCGACCGCTTCGGGGGTGAGCATCTCGGCGTGTTCGACACGGTGCCGGGTGGCCCGTACGCGGGCGAGGCCGACCTTCTCGGCGGCGGCACGTACGCCCTCCACCACCGCCTCGACAGCGGCGTCGCCGATGGCGTGGAAGCCCGCCTGGAGCCCCGCCTCGGTGCAGAGGGCGACATGGGTGGCGACGGCTGCGGCGTCGAGGTAGGCGGTGCCGGTGTGGCCCGCGTCGGCGTACGGCCGGTGCAGGCAGGCGGTGTGCGAGCCGAGGGCGCCGTCCACGAAGAGGTCGCCGGCGGCGCCGTGGGCGCCCAGGGCGCGGGCCTTCGCCACGCCTTCGTCGGCCTGTTCCGCCCAGTAGCCGATCACGCGCGGTCCCGGCACCTCGCCGGCGAGCTTCAGCAGGTCCGTGAAGTCGTCCTCGGAGGAGATCTGCGGGCCGCCGCACTCGTGCACGGAGCCGATGCCCAGGGAGGCGGCGTGAGCGAGGGCGGTGCGCTGCGCCTCGGCGCGCTGGGCGGGGGTGATGGCGCCCAGAGCGGCCTTGCGGACGGCGTGGTGGGCGTCGGCGGTCAGCGGGCCGTCCACCGGGCCGACGCCAGGCACGAGGCCCAGCAGGGCCGTGGTGACGACCGCCGAGTGGACGTCGATGCGGGAGAGGTAGAGCGGACGGCCGCCGGTGGCCGCGTCGAGTTCCGCGCGCGTGGGCGGGCGGCCGCCGGGCCAGCGGGCGGCGTCCCAGCCGTGTCCGAGCAGGACGCGGTCGTCCGGGCGGGCGGCGGCGAAGTCGCGCACGAGGGCGAGGGCCGCCTCCAGGGACGGGGCGTCGGACAGGTCGAGGCCGCTCAGGGCGAGGCCCGTGGCGGTGGTGTGCACATGGGCGTCGGTGAAGGCCGGGGTGACCAGGGCTCCGTCGAGGTCGACGACCTCGTCCACGCCGTCGGCGAAGGCGTCGGCGGCTCCCTCGGAGCCGACCCAGGCGACCTGGCCGCGCTCCACCACCATCGCGGTGGCGAAGGGGTCGGCGGGGCTGTGGACCTCTCCGCGGCGCAGGAGGACGGTCTGGGGGTCGGCGGACTGCTCACTCATGCCCGACAGTCTCTCGCGTTCGCGCAGGGCACCGGGCATCGGGGCGTCCGGTTCAGATCTTCGGGGGACGCGCCTCGTACGGGGTCGAGAGCACGACCGTGGTGCGGGTGGAGACCCCGGCCAGGGAGCGCAGCCGGGCGAGCAGTTCCTCCAGTTCGTGCGGGGTGGCCACACGCACCTTGAGGATGTAGTTCTCATCGCCGGCGACGCTGTGGCACGCCTCGATCTCGGGGACGCCGGCCAGGCGGTCCGAGATGTCGTCGGGCGCGCTGGGATCGAAGGGTTTCACCGAGATGAACGCGGTGAGCGGCAGCCCGATCGCCTCGGGGTCGACGACCGCGGCGTACCCGCGGATGACGCCACGCTGTTCGAGCCGGCGCACCCGCTGGTGCACGGCCGAGGTGGACAGACCCGTGGCCTTGCCCAGGTCTGTGTAGCTCATCCGCCCGTCCTTGACGAGCAGCTGCACGATTTGACGGTCCAGCTCCTCCATGGCGCCAAAACCTACAGTGCGCGTGATCTCCTCGGATACCCGAGCAACGCAGGTCACACCCGGTTTGTGATGTACATGCAAGCCTGCTGCCGACTCTCGCGGGGACGCGGGGCCGCCCGGCCCCGGACAAAGGCGCAGCGCACGGGGCATCTGCGGGCGGCATGTGACGAACGCCACAGCGCTCGGACGCGCTCCGTGATGTTCTCGTGATTACCGCCGAGAGCGGACGGGAAGTGCTTGCTGTGGTCGAGGCCGCAGTGCCTTCACGGCCCAGCCTTAGGGGGAGAATCCCATGCAGAGTCTCAAGCGCCCTGGTCGTTCCGCGTCCAAGCGCCAGCAACCGGCCGTCGAACCCGAGCCGGAGGGCGTCGAACCCGACGCCTACGAGGCCGACGAGCTCGATGCCTACGACACCTTCGAGATGTACCGGGTGATCTGCCCGGACTGCGCGCAGCCGATCGCGCTGCTGGCGGACGAGGAGATCCTGCCGGAGCACGCGCTGTGCGCCTCGCCGTGGAACCCGTTCGGTCTCACGGTCTGTGCGGGCACGGGCCGCCGGGCGGTCGAGGCCGTCCCCGCGGACGAGTCCTTCACCCCGCAGGAGCAGGACACCGCCCTGCTGCTGACGCTCCCCCAGGGTCTGGACTGGCGGACGCAGCCCTTCTCGCACGTCGGCGGCCCGGGCTCGCGCCCGCTGCGCGTGCCGGCGAGCCGCGAAGCCGCCTGAGCCCCTGCGGACGGGCGGGCCTCAGTCCCAGTAGGTGCCCTGCACCATGGCGCGCAGACTGTCGTGGTGCAGGATCAGCGCGTCCGGGTCCGCCGGCAGCGCGACTTCACCGAAGTGGGCCTGGCGGTAGGCGATGCGCAGCATGACGATCGCGTGCCGCAGGGCGGCGTAGAGGGTGTAGAAGTCCATGTCCTGCGGGGTGTGCCCGGTCAGGCGCGCGTAGCGGGCCTCGACGCGGTCGCGGCGCAGGAGGTCCGGCAGGCCGCGCTGCCCCGAGGCGACCGTGAGGTCCTGGAAGAAGCGGTGCAGGTAGACGGTCCAGCCGAGGTCCACCTCGCGCGGGGCCGGGGCCGCCATCTCCCAGTCCAGGACGGCGACGGGGTCGAAGCCGTCGTAGACGACGTTCCCGATGCGCGCGTCGCCCCAGTTGAGGACGGGCGGGCCGGGCTCGTTCGGCCACAGCTCCTCCAGGCGGTCGAACGCGGCCTCGATCAGCGGTGAGGGCGCGAGTCCGTCGACCACCCAGTGGTAGTAGGCCCGCTGGGCCGTCACATGCCGGCGCAGGGCGTCCCCTTCGCCCGGCAGCGCCAGGAACCCGGCCTCCCGGGGCGGGACCTGGTCGTGCAGCCGGGCGAGCAGGGCGACCGTGGCCGCCTCCAGGTGCTCGCGCTCGGCGTCGCTCGCCGCGTGCAGCCAACTGCCCTCGTAGGTGTACGGCATGACGTCGGGAGGCACCCGGCCTGCGGCCTTCTCCATCACGAAGAACGGCGCCCCGAGCGGTTCCGGGTCCTCCTCCAGCCACAGCACCCGGGGCACCGGAAGGTCGCTGCGGTCGGCGACGAGCCGCAGGGTGCGGTACTGGCGGGCCATGTCGTACTCGGGGAAGACGGTGTACGCCGCCGGGTCCGCCGCGAGGCGCAACACGCAGGAGCGCACCGGCGGTTCGGGGTGCTCGATGTCGAACAGCAGGGTCTCGCTGGACATGCCGTTGGAGGCCGGGACGGTGATGCCGACGGCCTTGGCGCCGGGCAGCCGGGTGCCGAGCCAGGCGGTGACGCGCCGGGCGAGTTCCTCGGGGTCGCGGGTGCTGGTGCGGGGACGTGGTGCCGTGGCCATCTCGTCCTCCTCAGGGGGCGACCGAGTCGAAGCCGGTGAAGCCGCTCGGGTCGTGCCGCCCGAACGAGCCGTGCTCGAAGATGCCGTAGCCGGTGTGCCCGTCGAGCCGGAAGCGGGCGGCGTGGTCGGTGACGCCGTAGGAGGCGAGGGGGTGCGGCGACGCCAGGTCGTAGGTGCGGCGGTCCACCCATCCGCGGCCCTGCCACGTCCCGTGCTGCCAGTCGTCGGCCGGCGGATAGCCCGCGCCGATCGCGAGCGGCGAGGAGGTCAGGATCTCGGCCTCCAGCTCCCTGGGTTTGCGCAGGTCACCGAGGTGGATGACGGCGCGCTCGGGATGGCGGGTGCCGGAGCGGTAGGTGATCTCGGCCTGGGGCCAGCCCAGTTGGAGGTCGCGCCGGCCGGGACGGACCAGGGTGGCGTCGTTCAGGGAGCGGTGGCCGTCGGCGTCCTCCTGGGTGATGACCATCAGGAAGCGGTCCTCGAAGCGGACCGGACACCAGATCCAGTGGAAGCCCTCGGCCGGGTGCTCCGCGGCGAGCCGCCCGCCGTCCTCGCCCGGAACCGGCCGCACGCCCCAGCTGCGGTCCCGGGTGCCCGTCCAGTGCTCCGGAAAGACGTCGATCTCCGTGCCGCCCGCCCGGACGACCCCCTGCACCGTGCCCGCCTGGACGAACCGGCGCCCTTCCAGCGTGAGCCGTCCGCCCCGGTGCTGGAGGTGGTGGGGCTCCCACAGGGCCGGAAAGGCGGCGGTCCAGGTGAGGTCGCAGGAGATCTCGTCCTCGCAGACCAGCCGCAGCCGGTGCAGCGGCTCCTGGACCTCGATGCGCAGCGGGCCGACCTCCAGCCGCATCCGGTCCTCGCCGAGGGCGTCCGAGGCGCGGACGGCGTGCAGGGTGTCGCCGATGCGCAGGGTCGCGTAGGCGTCGATCACGCCCAGGTTGGGATAGACCCCAAGGCCGAGGATGAGCAGGGCGCGCCCGGAGTGGTCGAGGACGTGGAAGATGCAGCGGTCGTAGGCGTTGCGGTCCCCGGTCGCCACGTGCTTCATGGACAGCGGCACCTGATGCACCGGGTACTCGTCGAGCGGTACGGGACGGTCGTCGGCCACGGACACCCCCTGGAGGACAGTCCGCTGACGGTACGTCAGATACCGGGAGGAGGCCAGAGGGGGAACCGGACGCCTGTGGACTCACGCTCGATTCCAGGGTCGGGTGACCTGCCCGGCGCCTTCCGCGTTGTCCGGGTATGACCCCCACGTATTCGGCGACCGGGCGTCAACGCCGCATTTTCGTGCCCCGTCCGGCAGAATCGGTTCCGCCGCCGGTGCCGCAGGACCCGCCCATCTACCGCGATCTGATGCGCACCTGGGCCGACCGGGGCCGCACCCTGCCGGGCCGCCACGACCCGGAATGGATCAGGCTGGCGGCCCCGACCGTCCTCAGGGGTCAGTTCAGCGACCCTCCGGCCCTGCCACGTGACGGGCGATGACCATCCGCTGGATCTGGTTGGTGCCCTCGACGATCTGCAGCACCTTGGCCTCGCGCATGTAGCGCTCGGCCGGGAAGTCGGCGGTGTAGCCGTATCCGCCGAGTATCTGCACAGCGTCCGTGGCGACCTTCATGGCCGTGTCGGTGCAGTGCAGCTTGGCCATGGCGGCCTGCTTGGAGAACGGCATGCCCGCATCCCGCAGCCGGGCGGCCGCGAGGTAGAGCGCCCGGCCCGCCTCGATCTGCGTCGCCATGTCGGCGATCATGAAGCGCAGGCCCTGGAAGTCGGCGATGGGACGGCCGAACTGACGGCGCTCTGCGGCATAGCCGACCGCCTCGTCCAGCGCCGCCTGGGCCAGGCCGATGGCACAGGCGGCGATGCCCAGCCGCCCCGAGTCGAGCGCGGACAGGGCGATCGAGAAGCCCTGCCCCTCCTCGCCCAGGCGGCGGTCGTCGCCCACGCGCACGCCGTCGAAGTGGACCTGGGCGGTCGGGCTGCCCTTCATGCCCATCTTCTTCTCCGGCGCCGCGGCGCTCAGCCCCTCGGCGTCGCCCGGCACCAGGAAGGCAGTGATCCCGCGCGGGCCGTCCTCGCCGGTGCGGGCCATCACGGTATAGAAGTCGGCGATCCCGCCGTGCGTGATCCACGCCTTGGTGCCGGTGATCACCCAGCCTCCCCCGTCCTCCCGGACGGCCTTCGTGCGCAGGGAGGCGGCGTCCGAACCGGAGGACGGCTCGGACAGGCAGTAGGCGCCGAGCAGGCCGCCGCCGAGCATGGCGGGCAGGTGCTCGACCTGCTGCTGCTTGGTGCCGTGGGAGGCCAGGGCGTAGGAGGCGAGCGTGTGCACGCTGACGCCCAGACCGACGGTGAGGCGGGCCGCGGCCAGCTCCTCCAGGACCTGGAGGTAGACCTCGTACGGCTGGTCGCCACCGCCGTACTCGGAGCCGTACGGCAGACCGAGCAGCCCCGCCTCGGACAGCAGAGTGAAGACCTCGCGCGGAAAGCGCCCGGCGTCCTCCTCCTCGGCCGCCTTCGGCGCGATCTCGCGCCGGGCGATCTCCCGGACGAGCGCGAGCAGGTCCCTCGCCTCTTCCGTCGGCAGTTGACGCTCCACCGGCTGCGGGTCGCGGTCGGACATGGCGTCGGTCTCCTCCCTGTCGGGCACGGGCGGTCCGGCCCGTTGGTGGGGGCGGTTCCGCCTGATCGTTCTGCTTCGGCCGAAGTGTTGGCTTCCGGGTCTCGGAGGCGGCTGACCAGCGGCTCTGTGCCGTGAGTATGCCCGATCAGCGACCTCCAGTCACCAGTTAACGACCGCTTACTTCAAGATTCCAGCCGGAACTCCCCACATCTCCGAAATTGGTCCGAACCATTGACGCAGTGGTCTAGTCCTCCTACTGTGCATGACCAACGCTTTACCGCGTTCATGCCAACCGGCGCGCGTTCCCCTCCCCCCACGAGGAGACACCGGATGCACACTCCCCACCGTCCCCGCGCCCGGCTGCGGGCGCTCCTCGCCGCAGCGTGTTCCGCCGCCCTCGGCGCCGGACTGCTGGCCGGCGCGGGCACCGCGACCGCAGCCGCCCCCGCGGCTCCGCAGGTCAAGGCCGGCTCGAAGGTCGTCGGCTACTTCACCGAATGGGGCACCTACGACCGCAAGTACTACGTCAGGAACATCGAGTCCTCGGGCTCCGCGGCCAGACTGACCCACATCAACTACGCCTTCGGCAACGTCACCGGCGGCAAGTGCGCCATGGGCGACTCCTACGCGGCCGCCGACCGCGCCTACACCGCTGCCGAGTCGGTCGACGGCGCCGCCGACACCTGGGACCAGCCGCTGCGCGGCAATTTCAACCAGTTGCTGAAGCTGAAGAAGAAACACCCGGGCCTGAAGGTCCTGTGGTCCTTCGGCGGCTGGACCTGGTCCAGCGGCTTCGGCGAGGCCGCGAAGAACCCGGCCGCCTTCGCGCAGTCCTGCTACGACCTGGTGAAGAACTCCAAGTGGGCGGGGCTCTTCGACGGCATCGACATCGACTGGGAGTACCCGAACGCCTGCGGCAACACCTGCGACACCAGCGGCCGGGAGGCCTTCAGGAACGTCATGTCCGCCCTGCGGTCGAAGTTCGGCTCGAACAGCCTGGTGACCGCGGCGATCACCGCCGACGCCTCCGGCGGCGGCAAGATCGAGGCGGCGGACTACGCGGGCGCGGCCCCGTACGTCGACTGGTACAACCCGATGACGTACGACTACTTCGGCGCCTGGGACGCGTCCGGACCGACCGCGCCGCACTCGCCGCTGACCTCCTACTCCGGCATCCCGAAGGCGGGCTTCAACACCTCGGCGACCATCGACAAGCTCAGGGGCCTGGGCGTCCCGGCCGCCAAGCTGCTGCTCGGCATCGGCTTCTACGGGCGCGGCTGGACCGGCGTCACCCAGGCGGCGCCGGGCGGCACGGCGACCGGCCCGGCGGCGGGGACGTACGAGCAGGGCATCGACGACTACAAGGTGCTCAGGACCAAGTGCCCCGCGACCGGCACGGTGGGCGGCACCGCCTACGCCAAGTGCGGCAACAACTGGTGGAGTTACGACACCCCGGCGACCATCGCCACGAAGATGGCGTACAAGAACCAGCAGGGCCTCGGCGGCACCTTCTTCTGGGAGCTGAGCGGCGACACCGCCCACGGTGAGCTGATCAAGGCCATCAACTAGCGATCGACCAGCCCCGCACAGGGGGAGCCGGGAGCGGAGGACCACGAGCCTCCGCTCCCTGCCGTCAGCCTCCGCTCCCTGCCGTCAGCCGTCGCGGCGGGCCGGCTGCGGGGCCGGGTAGGCGGGATCCAGTTCCTCGACGGCGCGCAGGGCTCCGCCCAGGGTCTTCACGAGCAGGTCGCGCATGGTGTCGCGGGCGATGCCGGGGCGGTCGATCCAGTCGAGGGTGGCCCCCTCCACGCTGCACACCCAGGAGAGCAGACCCATGCGGGCCAGCGGGGCGATGTCACTGCGGCCGTAGGCCCCTTCGGCGATGGTGGCGATGATCGCCTCGCGCACCCCGTCCCGTACGGCGTGTACCTCGGTGTCGAAGCCGACCCCGCCGCTGACGATGGTGCGGTAGGCGGCCTGGTGGTGCTCGGCGAAGCGCAGATAGCTGTCGACGGTGCGGTGGACGCGGTCCACGGCGGGCAGTTCCAGGCCGCTCGCGGCGAAGGTGACCAGATCGGCGACGGAGTCCTGGATGATCGCCAGGTAGTAGCCGCGCTTCGACTGGAAGTAGTAGTAGATCAGCCCCTTGGCGACATGCGCCTGGCGGGCGATGTCGTCCATGGACAGCGCGTCGTAGGACGTGTCGGCGAACAACTTCCGCCCGATGGCGATGAGTTCGGCACGGCGCGCCACGGAGCGCTCGGTGCCGCGCACCTGGGGACGGGCGGCGGCACGCTGTTGACGCATATTCAAATTCGACCCTGGTCTAGGAGGTCGGTGGGACCTCCGCAGTATGTCAGAACAACCGGGGCCGCTCGGGTGAAGCGCCGGTGGCCTGCCGCGTGGGCGGCCGGGCCGGAGCGGCGCCTACCGGGTCAGAGCAGGCCCAGCCGGGTCACGAGCATCGCGACGACCGCGACGAGCACCCAGCCCAGGACGTGCTCCAGGATCTTCGGGCCGTCGTCCTTGGGGCCGCCGGTGCGGACGCGGGTGACGGTGGCGGACTGAGCGGTCATGAGCTTCTCGCAGAGGTCGGACGTACGGAGTGGAGTCCCCCACCCATTTGTCCACCTTGCCACCCGCGACGGCGTTTGCGGCAGAGATGTTGCTCACACAGGTCGGGTCAGTGCACCCCCACCGCCGCGAGTGCCTTGCGCTGACGCGGGGTCGGGTGGGCCGGGAAGTAGAGGTAGCAGACCCCTCCGGTGCCGGAGACGACCTTCCCGGAGGCGTTGTACCGCTTGGTGCGCAGCCAGATGTTCTCGAACTCCCGCCGCAGGTACACCCGTCGCACCGCCGCATCGTCGGCCGAGGCCGGGTCATTGGCGATCACGTCGCCGTCCGCGGTGAAGCCGATCACGGTCATCAGGTGGCCCGAGGTGCCGTACCCGGCGCCGGTCAGCTCGGTCTTGAGGAAGGACTGGGACGTTATGGCCGGGATGCCGGCCGCGATCAGCGTCTCCAGGTCGGTGAGCGTGGCCAGCCGCGTGACCACACCCTGCAGACCCGAGAAGGTGGCCGCGTAGGCGGCGTTGAAGGGCCAGTTGCCGCAGCCCTCGTACTGGTAGTCGTAGGTGAAGCGGGCTGCGTTGTCGACCTGCGGGTCGGTGTAGGACGGGTCGACCCAGGACAGCTGCTCCGGGGTGAGCCGGCCGCCCCAGTACTCGATGATCATCTGCGAGGAGGTGGGGCTGCACCAGGCCTCGCCGCCGTTGTCGTACTCCGGGTACTGGCCCTTGTGGATCTCCTGCGAGTACCGCGGGACGCCCAGCTCCTGGGCGAGGCCGGGGGCGGAGGCCGGGACGGTGAAGCGGTCGGGGATGTCGGAGCCCATGGCGCCGAGCCGCCACACGCTCGGGGTGAGGCGGGTGCCCGGCCTGCGGTAGAGGGTGAGGCGCAGCCGGTACGAGGACAGGCGCAGGCCGGTGCTCGCGTCGTCGATGGCGAAGGTGTCGGTCCAGACGGTGCTCCTGCCGTCCTTCTGGCCGTCCACCGAGGTCCGCTTGATGTCCTGGTCCCCGGCCGCCCAGCGGCCCATGACGTACCAGGGGGTGGCGGTGCCGTCGGAGTAGGTGCCCTGCAGCTCGACCTGGAGCCAGGTCCCGGCCGGCGTGTCGGCGTTCCAGGAGGCGACGACCTCGGTCGCCGGCACGTCGAGCCGGTGCACCGGGCCGGTCCAGGTGGCGTACTCCCAGGTGGCGGTGGTGTTGGTGTGCGGGTCGGTGTAGTCGGTGCGGCCCACGGGGGTGCCGATCACGACGCCGGGGCGGTGGCCGGGGACGGCACGGACGCCCTGTGCGGTGCCGCTGCGCCAGTCGCGGTGCGTGGTCCAGGCGTGGTAGTCGACGGGGCGGGCCGAGGCCCGGCCGGGGTCGTCGGCGTCGGCGGCGGGAGCCGGTGCGGTGGCGGCTGCCGCGGGTACGGCTCCCGCGGAGACCGCCGCGGCCACGGCGGCGGCGAGGACGGTTCTGCGGGACGGCTGCTGGGCTCTGCTCATGGGCGCGGTTACCCCCAGGTGTCCGGGTCGGGGCTGGTCCGGTGCACGGTTGTGTGCGCCAACTATGAAGCAGGCGCCATGCCCCTGCCAGCACTTCCGCGCATGCCGCGACACGAATATTGGTCTGATCCTCTGAAAGCGGTGTCGGCCGGTGCGCCACGGCCCCGGCGCGGGGCATGACTCCCTGCGCCGGGGCCGTGGCGGCGGGTGCGGTGCACTGCGCCGAGGCTGTGACGGGGGGTGCGGTCAGATGAGGTCCATGGCGGCGATCTCGTCGGGCCGGCCGTAGCTGACCGGGCCCTGGAAGCGGCGGCGGGCGGTGGTGAACCACCAGACGGTGGCCACCAGCAGCACGACGGCCAGCGCGATCGGCGCGTAGTTGAAGGAGTCGACGGTGATCGGCGAGGCCTGCGGCAGCATGAACAGGACGCTGCTGAGCAGGATCCAGACCACCGCGACCCAGCCGACCGGCCTGCCCCAGCGGCCCAGATGCCAGGGACCGGCCTGGAACTCGTCGCCGAGCCGCAGCCGCAGGAAGATCGGCACGGCATAGGCGAGGAAGAGCCCGACCACGTTGACGCTGACGATGGCGGTGAACGCCGTGTGCGACCACCAGCCCGGCAGCACCAGGGCGAGCGAGCAGCCCACCGCCAGCCACACCGCCTTGACCGGGGTACGGGTGCGCAGCGAGACCGAGTGCCACCAGCGGGAGCCGGGCATGGCGCCGTCCCGGGAGAAGGCGAAGATCTGCCGGGTGTTGCTGGTGAGGTTGGCGAGCCCGCAGAAGAGCATCGCGCCGATCACGATGAGCAGCATCACCTTGGCGACACCGAGGCCGAGGCCGTCGATGAGAATCTGGACGGGCGGTCCCACGGGGGAGCCGACCACCTTGCGGTAGTCGCTAATGCTGTAGACCAATGCAAGCATCAGGATCAGGCCGGTGATCGCCGAATAGCCGACGGCACGCGTGATCCCCTTCGGGGCGTTGACCGTCGCCCGGACCGTTTCCTCGGACATGTGGAAGCTGCCGTCGAACCCGGTGAAGGTCCAGCTGGTGACCAGCAGACCGAGCATGCCGCCGTAAACCCCGCTCGTGAAGCCGGTGTTGTTCTCGAAATGCGTCACGAAGGACACCGGCTGATGATGACCGGGCATCACTATGAGTGCGCCCACGATCACCACGAGTCCGATCAGCAGCCACCACACGGAAATCCGGTTCAGCAGGGCGACCAGTTGGACCGTGTAGGTGTTGGCCAGGCCTTGCAGCACGATGATCAGAGCCGTGATCAGGACAGTCTGGTGCGTGGTGGGCCGGTACGAGGTCCACTGCAGTTGGACGAACGCCTGGATGAAGGTCGCGGCCGCGTAGCCGGTGGCCGCGGTGCCACCGATCTGCCCCACGAAGTTCAGCCAGCCGGTGAACCACGACCAGGCGCCCTTGTGCCGCTTGGCGAGTTTACCGGCGGAGAAATACAGCGCACCGCTCGTCGGATAGGCGGAGGCGACTTCCGCCATGGCGGCGGCAATGAACAGAACCATGACGGAGACGCCGATCCAGCCGAACACGAGAATACGGGGGCCGCCCGCGTTCATGCCGAATCCGAAAGACGAGAAAATACCCGAAAGGATATTGATGATGGTGAAGGAGATCGCGAAATTGTCGAACGCCTGGAAGCGCCGGGTCAGTTTTCGCGGATAACCCATCGCATGCAGGGTCGCGTCGTCGTCCAGTGCGATCGAGTCTTCTCCCCCGCGGGCCTTCGCCCGTGGAGTCGATATCCGTTCCGACACAGATCGACCTTTCTCTTGGTGGGGGCAGAGCAGGTGCGGGGGTCAGGCGGGTCCCGGAACGGGCAGGCCACAGGAACGCCGGGCCCGGGAGAGCTGCTCGGAGGGGTCGCCGAAGGCGCTCCAGGGCATGCGTGAGGCGTACGGGCCCATCGCCGCGAACACCGCCCGGGCCTCGAACTCGCGCTGGCCCATGACCAGCGCATGCGCGAGGTAGGCCAGGTCGAGCACCGGGGTGAAGCGGTAGCCGGCCACCGCGGGCAGCCAGTTCTGGTAGATCCCCAGTGCGGTGGAGCGCCACTGGGGCTGTTCCCAGACGCGGTCGGCGAGCAGCTGGGTGGGGTTGTAGCTCTCCACCAGGGCCACCAGGGGCAGCAGCCGGAGGGCGGAGTCGACGGGTGCCCGCTGGCTGAGGAAGGCGGCCACGTCCCAGGCGGCGTTGACCGAACCGCCGTGACGTGTGAAGAAGCACGACAGGAAGCGGTGATGGCCCTCGCGGTGCCACGGGTCCAGCGTCAGGACATGTGCGAACAAGCGCCAGGGGCCGGGCGGCGCGGTGAGCAGCCCCTGCGGGGCGGGGTCGCGCAACCGGTGCAGCCGGGCCATGGCGAGCTTCGCGACCCAGGGGGTGGGGTCGTCGGGGGCCATGACGGCGGCCCGGCTGCAGGCGGCCAGCGCTATCCGCTCCAGCGCCTCGGCGCGCTCGTCGTGCGCATCGGCGGCGCGCACCGCCCGCTGCACCGCCACCCGGGCCCACATCAGCGCCGCCTCGGGGGTCGGCTCCTCGGCCAGCCAGCGCTCGACCAGGTCCGTGCCGGCCGCCTCGGAGGCCAGCACCAGGGAACGGTGGGCGCGCAGGGCGAAGTCGGAACGGGTCTCGGCGAGGGCTTCGTACGCGCTCAGATAACGCCCGGCGCGCACATCGACGCATACACCCGCCAGGACACGGTCGTCGGCCGCCGGATGCCATACATAGTGCCCTTCGAATAACTCCGCGGCCATGCTCCCCTGTCCGTCCCCGTTTGGCGCTTCGCAGTTGCGCAGGAGGCACCTTACTCAGCAGTCGGCGCGCCGGGAACGCCGAGCTGCACATATCGGTCAGCCGATTCGGCAAGTTAATCCGTTTGATTGACCGGCGGTCAGCCAGTGGTTCAAGGAGTGACGTTTCCCGGGCCGCCGGCCCCGTCAGTATGGGCCGCTACTAGACTGTTTCCGGAAAACACCCCACACCGCACCACACCTCAGGAATCGCCATTCACGACCTCGCCGCCCGGCTGCGCGGGCTCCCCCCCTCTGTGGGGCCGGTCCGGCTCATCGGTGTCGACGGGCACGCCGGCTCCGGCAAGTCCACCTTCGCCGGACGCCTGGCCGCCGCGCTGGGCGGGGCGCCGGTGCTGCACCTCGACGACATCGCCAGCCACGAGCAGCTCTTCGACTGGACGGAGCGGCTCCTGGCCCAGGTGATCGGCCCGCTCTCCCGCGGCGAGAGCGCGCACTACACCCCCTACGACTGGAGGGCTCGCGCGTTCGGCGCACCGCGCCCGCTGCCGTCCGCTCCCGTGGTCGTGATCGAGGGGGTGGGCGCCGGGCGGCGGGCGCTGCGCCCGTATCTGGCGCGGCTGCTGTGGATGGAGCTGCCCCACGAGGAGTCCTGGGCGCGCGGACGGCAGCGGGACGGCGCGGAGCAGCGGGAGTTCTGGGCCGGCTGGGTCGCGGCGGAGCGCGCGCACTTCGCCGCGGACCCTTCGCGCCCCCATGCCGATCTTCTGGTGCTCCAGACACCGGAGGGGTACGAGGTGCTGCCGGGGCCCGCGACGACCGTTGGACCGGACCATGACGTCACTCACCGTGACGGTCCGTCCGCTGTGTGGTGAACCTGTGAAGACCCTTGCGGGGGAACTTTCTTGAGTGCCCCGAGGCCGCTTGACCCGGGGGCCGTACAGGTCTTACGTTCTCAATGTGCGGCCATGAAGAGCCGCCCTCCAGACGCGAAGCCCCCGGTTGTTCCCCCGTGATCGGGGGCTTCGTTCTGCCCTCGGACCGTTTTCCGGACGCCCCGCGCACCGATCCGCTCACCCTCGGTCACCGCCCGCCGTGCGCCCCGTCTGCTCCCACCTCGTCAAAGGGCCCGTGCGGCACCCTTCGGCACGCGGTCTTCCCACGGGTACGATGCCCTCGGTGCGACCTTCGAGCGGCTGCCTCGCGCACCTGCAACTCCGGTCCGCGGCACGGCGGTTCGGCCGCGGCGTCCGCCGGGCACCTGCCCGGTGGTGAACCGACGGGGGCACGGTCTGTGGGGGACGTGATGGACTTCGGCACGCAGGGCCCCGAGGCCCCGGCCGACCTCGCCTGGCTGCGGGGTGTGGACGCCTACACGATGGGTGCCTATCCGCAGGCGGAGGAGGAGTTCCGCGCCGCGGTGCGGATGGATCCGGGCATGGCGGACGCCTGGCTCGGGCTGCACGCGTTACGGGTCGACACGACGACCGCGCTGCTGCGGATGTTCCGCCACCGGGACCGCTTCGGGGAGCAGCGCGCCCGGCACCACCGGACCATCAACTCCTGGTACTGGCTGGGCTGGTGGGTACAGCCGGTCCTGGAGAGCCCGCGTGATCTGCTGCTCGCCCATGCCTCCCACTGGCTGGACGGCCGGCACGTACCGGAGCTGGACCGGGCCCTGGCCGGACTGCCTCCGGTGGACACCGATCCGCAGGTGCGCTTCCTGCACGCCTGCCGCGCCTATCTGGTCAAGGACTGGGACCAGCTGGTCCGGCACACCGACCCGCTGCTCGACGACGCCATGCTCGGCATCGAGGCGGGTCTGTTCGGCGGCATGGCGCGGGTGCGCCTGGAGATGTACGGGCAGGCCGAGCCGCTGCTGTCGGCGGCCCTGATGCGCTGCCGCAGCGAGCAGCCGCAGCGCAAGGAGCTGCGGTACTGGCTGGCGCGGGCGCACGAGGGCACGGGCCGCAGCGCCGCGGCGCTGCCGCTGTACCGGGCGGTGCACCGGGTGGATCCCGCCTTCATGGACACCTCGGCCCGGCTCGCCGCGATCGCCGAGGGCGACGGGTACGACGATCCCGCCGACCTCGCGGCGATCACCCTGACGGGTGCGGGGCAGGATGCGGTGGACGGGCCGGACACGCTCGATCCGCTCTTCGGCATGGAGGGGCGGGATCTGCGGCTGCCGGAGCCCGACCTGCCGACCGGGCCCCTTCCGTCGGTCTCCGATCCGGCCGTACGGATCAAGAGCGGTGTGCCGTCGCCGTCCTCGCCCCTGCCGGCGGGTCCGACCGATCCCGCCCTGCTGGAGGAGGCGCTCGCCGAGCTGGAGCGGATGGTGGGGCTGGAGCCGGTCAAACGCCAGGTCAAGGCGTTGTCCGCGCAGCTGAACATGGCCCGGCTGCGGGCCGGGCAGGGCCTGCCCGTGCAGCCGCCCAAGCGGCACTTCGTCTTCTCCGGTCCCTCGGGCACCGGGAAGACCACGGTCGCGAGGATCCTCGGCCGGGTCTTCTACGCACTGGGGCTGCTCGGCGGCGACCACCTCGTGGAGGCCCAGCGGGCCGATCTGGTCGGCGAGTACCTGGGGCAGACGGCCGTGAAGGCCAACGAGCTGATCGACTCCGCGATCGGCGGGGTGCTGTTCGTGGACGAGGCGTACTCGCTGTCCAACTCCGGGTACGGCAAGGGGGACGCCTACGGGGACGAGGCGCTCCAGGTGCTGCTCAAGCGGGCCGAGGACAACCGGGACCACCTGGTGGTGATCCTGGCCGGCTACCCGGAGGGGATGGACCGGCTGCTCGCCGCGAACCCCGGGCTCTCCTCCCGGTTCACCACACGGGTGGACTTCCCCTCCTACCGGCCGCTGGAGCTCACCGAGATCGGCAAGGTGCTGGCGGCGGAGAACGGGGATCTGTGGGACGAGGAGGCGCTGGACGAGCTGCGCTCCATCGCCGGGCACGTGGTGGACCAGGGGTGGATCGACGAGCTGGGGAACGGGCGGTTCCTGCGGACGCTGTACGAGAAGAGCTGTGCGTACCGGGATCTGCGGTTGTCGGTATATCCCGGGGCGCTGTCCCGACAGGACCTGGCCACGCTGCGTCTGCCGGACCTGATGCAGGCGTACGGGGAGGTGCTGTCGGGACGGGGACCGCAGGATCCGTCGGCCATGTAGCGCACGCCCCCGAGGGGCGCGGGGAACCGCGCGACCGGCCCCCGCGCACCCGCGGACGAGGACGGCGCCACATGGGCTGCGCGGCCTACGTGGCCAGCGCCTCCTCCGGCTCACCGCTCACCCTCGGCTCGGAGACCTTCGCCTCCGCACTCTCCCGGTGCGCCGGATCCCGTACCTCGCCCACCAGGAGCTCCAGTACGTCCTCCAGGGCCACCAGGCCGAGCACCTTGCCGGAGCCGTCCGCGACCTGGGCCAGATGGGTGGCCGCTCGGCGCATGACCGTCAGGGCGTCGTCCAGGGGGAGTTCCGCGCGCAGGACCGTCATCGGACGCCAGACGCGCTGGGGGACGGCACGGTCGGAGTCCTCCAGGTCCAGGACGTCCTTGACGTGGACATACCCCATGAAGGGCCCGGTCCCTGCCGTCACCGGGAAGCGGGAGTAGCCCGTGCGGGCGGTCAGCCGGACGATCTCGCCCGGTGTGACCGACGGGGCCACCGTCACCAGGGACTCGCGCGGCAGCAGGACGTCCGTCACCGGGCGCGAGCCCAGCTCCAGCGCGTCCTCCAGCCGCTCCTGCTCCTCGGGGTCGAGGAGGCCCGCCTGGCCGGAGTCCTCCAGCAGCCGGTTCAGCTGCTCGCTGGTGACGACCGCCTCGACCTCGTCCTTGGGCTCGACGTGGAAGAGCCGCAGGATGCCCTGGGCACAGGCGCCGAGGGCCACGGTGATCGGCCTGCACACCCGGGCGAAGTACACCAGGCCGGGGCTGAGCCACAGCGCCGCCTTCTCGGGGGCCGCCATCGCGAGGTTCTTCGGGACCATCTCGCCGATCACCAGGTGGAAGAAGACCACTCCGGCGAGCGCGATCACATAGCCCAGCGGGTGGATCACGCCGTCCGGCAGACGGACCGCCTCGAACAGTGGTTCCAGCAGATGGGCCACGGTCGGCTCGGCGACCGCGCCCAGCGTCAGGGAGCAGACGGTGATGCCGAACTGTGCGGCCGCCATCATCTGGGGCAGCCGCTCCAGGCCGTACAGCACCTGGCGGGCCCGGGCGGTGCCGAGCGGTTCGATCTGGCTGCGGCGGACGGAGACGAGCGCGAACTCGGCGCCGACGAAGAGGCCGTTGGCGAGGACGAGCAGCGCGGCGAAGACCAGTTGGAGGACGCTCATCGGACGGCCTCCACGACACCGGCCACCGGGGCCGCCCTGACCAGGCGGACCCGTTCGGCGCGGTAGTGGCCGACCTGGCGGACCAAGAGCCGCCAGCCGGGCAGTTCGGCGCGGTCGCCGGGGGCCGGGATGCGGCCGAGCAGGTCGGCGACCAGGCCGGCGACGGTCTCGTAGGGCCCCTCGGGCACGTCGAGGCCTATGCGCTGCAGGATGTCGACGCGGCAGCTGCCGTCCACGTCCCAGGCGGGCCTGCCGTCCTCGGGCGGGACGGCGGCCAGCTCGGGCACGTCCAGGCCGTCGTGTTCGTCGCGGACCTCGCCGACGAGTTCCTCGACGATGTCCTCCAGGGTGACCACACCGGCCGTGCCGCCGTACTCGTCGACGACGACCGCGATGGGCTGCTCGCTGCGCAGCCGGGCGAGGAGCGGCTGGACCGGCAGGGTCTCGGGGACCAGCAGCGCCTTGCGGGCGATGCGGCCGACCGGGGTGCGCAGCCGGTCGGAGGCGGGGATCGCGAGCGCGTCCTTGAGGTGGGCCATGCCGACGATCTCGTCGATCTTCTCCCGGTACACGGGGAAGCGGGACAGGCCGGTGGCCCGGGTGAGGTTGACCACGTCCTCGGCGGTCGCCGAGTCCTGGAGGGCGCTGACCTTCACGCGGGGTGTCATGACGTGCTGCGCGGTCAGGTCGCCCAGGGACAGGGTGCGCACGAACAGGTCGGCCGTGTCCTGCTCCAGGGCACCGGCCCGGGCCGAGTGCCGGGCGAGGGAGACCAGTTCGCCCGGGGTGCGGGCGGAGGCCAGTTCCTCGGTGGGTTCGACGCCGAGCGCGCGCACCAGCCGGTTGGCGACCGTGTTGAGCGCGGCGATCACCGGGCGGAACAGGCGCGAGAAGTGGTGCTGCGGGCCGGCCACGAACCGGGCGACCTGCAGGGGCCTGGACACCGCCCAGTTCTTGGGCACGAGTTCGCCGATCACCATCTGGATCGCCGAGGCGAGGAGCATGCCGACGACCACGGCGACACCGGAGGCGGCGCCGTCCGGGATGCCGAGCGCGCCGAACGGGCCGCGCAGCAGGGAGGCGAGCGCCGGTTCGGCGAGCATGCCGACGACGAGGGAGGTGATGGTGATGCCGAGCTGGGTGCCGGAGAGCTGGAAGGAGAGCTCCTTCAGCGATTCGACGACCCTGGGGGCGCGCTTGTCGCCCTCGGCGGCGGCCTTCTCGGCCTCCGGGCGCTCGACGGTCACCAGGCCGAATTCCGCCGCCACGAAGAAGCCGTTGGCGAGAATCAGCAGGAACGCGGCTCCGAGGAGCAGCAGGGAGAGAGTCATGGTGCCACCGCCTCCGCGGTAGCGCGGAAGCGGTCCGCGCTATGGGAGGGGGCGGCGCAGGTACTGCAGGACGATCCGTCCATCGCCGGAGAGGGTCACTCCTCGGGTAGCAGGAGCCCCTGTGCACCGGGCGGAGCGCAGGGGCGGAGGCGCAGTGGAACGCGCCTCCCCCACCAGATTAATCAAGACAGCGGCCGCTGTGGCAGGGTGGACGGCCCCGAGTCAGCCCTGATCTTGTGCGATGCGGTCCGCGGAGCGGGCCTCGGCGAGCGCCCTGAGGGCCTGTGCGTCGGCTATGGCGCGCTGCTTGGCGATGCCCGGCTGGATGCCGAGCGCGGGCAGGCTGGTGCCGTCACTGAGGTCGAGGAACACCCAGGGGTCGCCCGGACGGAGGTTCACCTGGAGGATCTCGGCCCAGTCCAGGCGCCGCCTGGTGACGATGTTCACTACGGTGACGCCGGTCTCGTCGGCGACGACCTTCACCCGGGCGAGCTGGGCGAGCACCCAGAAGATGAGTGCCCCGGTGAGGACGAAGGTGAGCTGGTCCCCCGGGCCGAACTGCTCCAGGAGCAGTGCGATCCCGGATATCACCAGGAAGATCACGACACCGGCGGTGAGCAGGATCGCCCGGGTGAGCCCCGGCCGGAAGGTGACGGGGAGGCTGGGCGCAGGGGTCTGGTCGGACATGGCGGTGCGGCCCCTCAGAGGCGGCAGGCGTGGATCGCCGTGGTCAGGATGGCCCGGGCGCCGATCTCGTACAGGTCGTCCATGATCCGCTGGGCCTCCTTGGCGGGGACCATGGCCCGGACGGCGACCCAGCCCTCGTTGTGCAGCGGGGAGACGGTGGGCGACTCCAGGCCCGGGGTCAGCGCGACTGCCTTCTCCAGCTGCTCGACCCGGCAGTCGTAGTCCATCATCACGTACGTCCGTGCGACCAGGACGCCCTGGAGGCGGCGCAGGAACTGCTGGACCTTCGGCTCGTCGGCGTCGGCGCCGGTGCGGCGGATGACGACGGCCTCGGACTTCATGATCGGCTCGCCGAAGACCTCCAGGCCCGCGTTGCGCAGCGAGGTGCCGGTCTCGACCACGTCGGCGATGACCTCGGCGACGCCCAGCTCGATCGCGGTCTCGACGGCGCCGTCGAGGTGGACGACGGAGGAGTCGATGCCGCTCTCGGCGAGGTACCCGGCGACGATGCCCTCGTAGGAGGTGGCGACCGTCCTGCCCTTCAGATCCGCGACGGAGTCCGCGGTGCCCGGCTTGGCCGCGAAGCGGAAGGTGGAGCGGGCGAAGCCGAGCGGCAGGATCTCCTCCGCGTCCGCGCCCGAGTCGACCAGCAGGTCGCGGCCGGTGACGCCGATGTCGAGGCGGCCGGAGGAGACGTAGATGGCGATGTCGCGGGGACGGAGGTAGAAGAACTCGACCTCGTTCACCGGGTCCACGATCCGCAGCTCTTTGGACTCGCGGCGCTGGCGGTAGCCGGCCTCATGGAGCATCTCCGCCGCAGGGCCGGACAGGGAACCCTTGTTGGGGACGGCGATGCGCAGCATGAGGTCGGCTTCCTTTGTTCGATCTGCGGGAGGTGTTCGATCTCTGGGGGAGGGTGGTGCGGTGCGGCTCAGAGGTGGGCGTACACGTCGTCCAGGGAGATCCCGCGGGCGACCATCATCACCTGGACGTGGTAGAGCAGCTGCGAGATCTCCTCGGCGGCCGCCTCCTTGCCCTCGTACTCGGCGGCCATCCAGACCTCGGCGGCCTCCTCGACGACCTTCTTGCCGATGGCATGGACGCCCTTGCCGACCAGCTCTGCGGTGCGGGAGGTGGCGGGATCGCCGTGGGCTGCCTTGTGCTGCAGCTCGGTGAAGAGCTGCTCGAACGTCTTCTTGGACATGGTGGGCCCCACCCTACGCGCTTGGGGTGGTACCTCAGTGCCAGGGTTCAGATACTGAGCGGAGCGTGGCCGCCGTCGCCACCGCGGCCGTCACGGCCTCGTGTCCCTTGTCCTCGTTGGAGCCCTCCAGACCGGCCCGGTCCAGGGCCTGCTCCTCGGTGTCGCAGGTGAGCACCCCGAAGCCGACGGGCACACCGGTGTCCACGGCGACCTGGGTGAGTCCCTGGGTGACGCCCTGGCACACGTAGTCGAAGTGGGGGGTGCCGCCGCGGATCACGACGCCGAGGGCGACCACCGCGTCGTACCCGCGTTCGGCGAGGACCTTGGCGGCGACCGGCAGCTCGAAGGTGCCGGGGACCCGGATCAGGGTCGGCTCGTCGATCCCCAGGTCGTGCAGGGCGCGCAGGGCGCCGTCGACCAGACCGTCCATCACCTTCTCGTGCCACTGTGCCGCGATGACGGCGACCCTGAGGTCGCTCACGTTGCGTACGGACAGTTCCGGTGCACCCTTGCCGCTCACGTCTCTCCTAAGTGCTTTCGCTTACTGGTTGCCGCAGGCCGACACGGCGGGCGTGTCCAGCCAGGGCAGGTCGTGACCCATCCGGTCCCGCTTGGTGCGCAGGTAGCGGAGGTTGTGTTCGCCGGCCTGGACGGGCATCGGCTCGCGGCCGGTGACCTTCAGGCCGTGGCGCAGCAGCGCCTCGGTCTTGTCGGGGTTGTTGGTCATCAGGCGGACGCTGCGCACGCCGAGGTCGGCGAGGATCCGCGCGCCGGCACCGTAGTCGCGGGCGTCGGCGGGCAGGCCGAGTTCGAGGTTCGCGTCGAGGGTGTCGCGGCCCTGCTCCTGAAGCTCGTAGGCGCGCAGCTTGGACAGCAGTCCGATGCCGCGGCCCTCGTGTCCGCGCAGGTAGACCACGATGCCGCGGCCCTCCTCCTGGATGCGCTGCAGAGCGGTGTCCAGCTGGGGACCGCAGTCGCAGCGCAGGGAGGCGAAGACGTCGCCGGTGAGGCATTCGGAGTGGACGCGGACGACGATGTCCTCGCCGTCGCCGATCTCGCCGTGGACGAGGGCGACGTGCTCGACGCCGTCGACGGTGGACCGGTAGCCGTAGGCGGTGAACGTGCCGTGCGCGGTGGGCAGGCGGGTCTCGGCCTCCCGGCGGACGGTGGGCTCGCTGCTGCGGCGGTAGGCGATCAGGTCCTCGATGGAGATGATCGTCAGGCCGTGCTTGCGGGCGAACGGGATCAGTTCGGGCAGGCGCAGCATGCGGCCGTCCTCGCCGGCGATCTCCACGATGGCGCCGGCCGGGCGCAGGCCCGCGAGCCGGGCGAGGTCGACGGCGGCCTCGGTGTGGCCGTTGCGGACCAGGACGCCGCCGGGCTTGGCGCGCAGCGGGAAGATGTGCCCGGGGCGGACGAAGTCGTCGGCCCCGGCCGTGCCGCCGGCCAGCAGCTGCAGCGTGGTGGCCCGGTCGGAGGCCGAGATGCCGGTGCTCACGCCGTGTGCGGCGGAGGCGTCCACGGAGACGGTGAACGCGGTCTTCATGGACTCGGTGTTGTCCTCGACCATCTGCGGCAGCCGCAGCCGGTCCAGTTCGTCGCCCTCCATGGGGGCGCAGATCAGGCCCCGGCACTCGCTCATCATGAAGGCGACGATCTCGGGGGTCGCCTTCTCGGCGGCGATGACGAGGTCGCCCTCGTTCTCCCGGTCCTCGTCGTCGACGACCACGACCGGACGGCCGGCCGCGATGTCGGCGATGGCCTGTTCGACGGGGTCGAGCCTGAAGTCCTCGATGCGGTCGGTGCCGTGGAGCAGGGATGCCGTGCTCATGCCGGCGCTCCTTCCAGAACGGGCTGCGGGCTCCTGCGGGAGCGCAGCCACCAGTCGCGCATGCCCCACAGGACGAGTGCGCCGTAGATGACGTAGACGAAACCGGAGAAGGCGTAGCCGTTGGCGAAGTTGAGGGGGACGCCGACGAGGTCGACGAGCAGCCAGGCGAACCAGAACTCGACCATGCCCTTGGCCTGGGCGTACATGGCGACGATGGTGCCGACGAAGATGTACGCGTCCGGCCAGGGGTCCCAGGACAGGGACGGATAGGCCTTGAAGAGGAGGGCCACGGCGACCGTGCCGGCGGCGGCTGCGGCGATCGTGGCACCGCGCTCGGTCCAGGTGGCGAACCGGGGGGCGATGTGACCGTCGCCGGCCTTGCCCCTGCCGCGGTTCCACTGCCAGAAACCGTAGGCGGCGACGGCCATGACGACGACCTGCTTGCCCGCGCTGCCGGTCAGGTGGTCGAAGAAGGCGGCGAAGAGGATCAGGCCGGAGACGAACTGCACCGGCCAGGTCCACAGGGAGCGCCGCCAGCCGAGGGCCAGGGCGGCGAGGCCGAAGATGTTGCCGATCATGTCCGACCACAGGATGTGCTGGCCGAAGAGCGTGAACGCCTCGGAGTTCAGCCAGTTCACTTGCCGGCCCCCTGACCGGCCGCGAGCAGCCGCTCCACGTACTTGGCGATGACGTCGACCTCGAGGTTGACCGGGTCGCCGGGCTGCTTGTGGCCGAGCGTGGTCAGGTCGAGGGTGGTCGGGATGAGGCTGACCGTGAAGAAGTCCGGGCCGGCCTCGACGACGGTGAGGCTGATGCCGTCGACGGTGATGGAGCCCTTCTCGACGACGTAGCGTGCGAGGTCCGCGGGGAGCGAGATCCTGACGATCTCCCAGTTCTCGGACGGCGTGCGCGCCAGTACCTGCCCGGTGCCGTCGACGTGGCCCTGGACGATGTGCCCGCCGAGGCGCGCGCCCACGGCGGTGGGGCGCTCCAGGTTGACCCGGGAGCCGACGCCGAGCGCGCCGAGGCTGGAGCGCTTCAGGGTCTCGGCCATGACGTCGGCGGTGAACTCGTCGCCCTCGTGGTCCACGACGGTGAGACAGACCCCGTTCACGGCGATGGAGTCGCCGTGCTGTGCGCCCTCGGTCACGACGGGGCCACGGAGCCGGAAACGAGAGGCATCGCCGAGGGTCTCGACGGCCGTGACTTCACCCAGCTCTTCGACGATTCCGGTGAACACTTCCCGGGTCCTCCTGCCTCATTCGGGCACGGACTCCGGGGCCTGTCGATGACGACAGAATGAACGGGTGAGCACACCGGGGCGACGCCGAAGAGGACTCGCCCGCATACGGACGAGCCCAGAGACGGCGACGCGCACAGGTACATGCCCGCCCGCCGCGCACTGCCTCCCATCCGGACTTTAACCGTCGGTCCAGGAATTTCACCTGGTCAACCGGCCGCTGGAAGCGACCGGGTCGCGGACTGTAACCGCCGGTTCGGACTTTCACCGACCCCGGAGTGCGCTGCTTCTGGTACAGGGCCAGTGTGCCACGCCGGGTGGCCGTCCAGACAGGCGAGCGGTGTGGGCTCGCTCACAGCATGTGTCGCTGGACTTGCGCGGCGCATTCGCGCCGGTCAACTGCCGTGCGAGGATTAGCGGTTGACATTGGTCCGGACCCATTGACCGTACTGGTCTAGTCCTTTTAGGGTGCGGACGGGCCCGGTGGCGGTGACGACGGCCCTTGCCCGCCGCCGGGCCGTCAGGCCTCTGACAGGGTGAACGCATGACGACACTGCAGCTCGCCGAGGAGTTCGAGACCCACCGCTCCCGGCTGTTCGGCCTGGCCTACCGCCTCCTCGGCTCCGCACAGGAGGCCGAGGACGCCGTACAGGACGCGTATCTGCGCTTCAGCGGCGCCGACCGCGCGGCCATCGAGCACCCGGCGGCCTGGCTCGCCAAGGTCGTCACCCATCTCTGCCTGAACCGGCTGACCTCGGCCCGGGCGCGCCGCGAGCAGTACACCGGGACCTGGCTGCCGGAGCCGGTCGCCACCTCCGACGGCTCGCTGGGACCGCTGGAGTCCGCGCAGCAGCGCGAGCAGGTCTCGCTGGCGATGCTGGTCCTGCTGGAGCGGCTGACGCCCACCGAGCGGGCGGTGTACGTGCTGCGCGAGGCGTTCGGGTACGGCCACCGGGAGATCGCGGGCCTCCTGGACCTGAGCGAGGCCAACTGCCGTCAGCTGTACCGGCGGGCGGCGCAGCGGGTGACCGTGCCGGAGTCCCGGTTCGAGGCCGCACCCGAGCGGCGGGAGGAACTGGTCAGGTCGTTCATCACGGCCGCCCGGGACGGTGACCTCGCGGGCCTGGAGAAGCTGCTCACGGACGACGTGACCTGGTGGAGCGACGGCGGCGGGAAGGTGTCCGCGGCGCGGCGGCCGGTCGAGGGCCGGGACAAGGTCGTGCGCTTCCTGGTGGGCGGTGCGCAGCGGTTCGCGGCGGACCTGGAGTTCACCGTGGTGGAGGTCAACGGCACGCCGGGGCTGGCCGCATGGCGGGACGGCACGCTCACCGGGGTCGTCGAGTTCGAGCTGTCGGACGGCCGGATCGCGCACGCGCGGGCCGTGGTGAACCCGGACAAGCTGGCCTACGTCCGACACCAGCTCGCGCGTCCGTAGCGGGGGCCCGCCCGGGGCCTGTCACATTTCACGGGGCCGGGCGGTCTCCTCCGCAGAAGGGCGCTCCGGCCGGGGCGCCCCGGTGTCCGGAGGGACGGAACAGCATGACCACGATCCTGGTGACCGGCGGTACCGGCACGCTCGGCCGGCTCGTCACCGAGCGGCTGCGGGCGGACGGGCACGAGGTGCGGGTGCTCAGCCGCCACACCCAGCCGTACGCCGTCGACCTGCGCGAGGGCGGTGCCGGGCTCGACGCGGCGCTCTCGGGCGTGGCGACGGTCGTGCACTGCGCGAGCAGCCCGCGGGGCGGGGACGAGCAGGCCGCGGACCATCTGATCGCGGCGGCGCGGCGGGCCGGGGTGGGCCACCTGGTGTACATCTCCATCGTCGGCGTCGACCGCGTGCCGTTCGGTTACTACCGGTCGAAGCTCGCGGTGGAGCGCCGGATCGAGGAGTCGGGGCTCGGCTGGACCGTGCTGCGGGCGACGCAGTTCCACGACCTGCTGGTGACGCTGTTCCAGGGCCTGTCCAGGCCGCCCCTCATGGCGGTCCCCGCCCGGGTGGCGGACCAGCCGGTGGAAGTGGCCGAAGTCGCGGACAGGCTGGCCGAGTTGGCCGTCGGGGCGCCGGCCGGACGGGTCCCGGACATGGCCGGTCCCGAGGTGCGGTCGTTCGACTCGCTGGCCCGCTCCTACCTCCGGGCGACCGGGCGCCGCCGGGCCGTGGCGAACGTACCGCTGCTCGGCAGGACGTACCGCGCCTTTCGCGCGGGCGGGCATCTCGCCCCCGACCGGCCGGTGGGCAAGGTGACCTTCGAGGAGTATCTGACGCGGCGTTTCGGCCAGGCCGACCAGGCCGGACGAGTCGGATAGACCGACCAGGCAGGACGGGGTGGCCGCCGGCACGGCGCCTCATGGACTCCTGGCAGGATCCGGAAGAGAAGCCCCAGTGTCCCGAGTCGGAGATTCCTGGGTGGTTCCCGACCGGGCGCGGGATGCTCCCACGGTCGCCTTCGCGGGCCGCAGGCTGCGCCACTACGGGCCCTGCCGCCGGCCGGGACCCGGAAGAACCACCGAAGAACTTCCGGCTCGGGACACCAGGGGTGCCCTAGGGGTGCTCGGGCGGTGCGAAGAGTTCGTCCTGGGCCCGCTCCCGGGCGCGCAGCAGTGCTCCGCGCAGCACGGCGGTTCCCCCGAGGCTGCTCGCCCGCACCTCGGTGGACAGGGGCGAGATCCGGCGCAGCCGCTCCGCCACCAGCCCCGCGAGCACCTCTCCCCCGGCCTGGCCGACCTCCCCGCCGAGCACCACGCACCCGGGGTCCAGGACGGCGACGACGGAGGCGGCCCCGACGGCGACCCGGTCGGCCAGGGTCCGCAGGAAGCGGGGGGCAGGCGCAGCGGCGTCCGGCTCGCCGTTCGCGACCGGGTCGAGCGACAGCTGCGCCGCGGCGTCCCGTACCACCGCGGCCGCCCCGGGCCCGTCCGTGGTGGCGGGCGCGGGCAGGCCGCACTCCGCCGCCAGGGAGACGATCGCCGCCGCCCCGGCCAGCGAGTGGAAGCCGCCGTCGCAGTCCTTCGCCGAGGGCAGGGACGCCGTTCCCGGGACCGGCAGGAAGCCGATCTCGCCCGTGCCGCCGGAGGCGCCGCGGCGCAGGGTGCCGTCCAGGACGACGGCGGCGCCCACGCCGTGGCCCAGCCAGAGCAGGACGAAGGTGTCCCGGTCGCGGGCGGCACCCTCGCGCTGTTCGGCCACCGCGGCCAGGTTGGTCTCGTTCTCCACGGTGACGCGGGCCTCGGGCAGCCGTTCCTGGAGGGCCGCGGCCAGGCGGCGGTGCCAGGCGGGCAGGCCGCCGGAGTCGCGCAGGTCGCCGGTGGCCGGGTCGATCAGGCCCGGCGCTCCGATGCCGACGGTGTGCAGCGTCCCCCAGGCCCGGGCGCCCTCGCGCGGGGGTGCCTCCATGACACCGGCCTCCTTGACGGTCCGCTCGACCGCCGCCACCGCCTGCTCCACGGCGGGCCCGGTCCCGGTGTCCCCGCCGATGGGCACGGACGCCTCGGCGAGCACCCGTCCGACGAGGTCCGAGACCAGCACGAGGACACCCTCGGTGCGGACGTCGAGCGCGGCCAGGTGGGCACGGTCGGCGACGATGCCGTACAGCCGGGCGTTCGGGCCGCGGCGCTGCTCGCCCGACTCCCCCACCACGGTGATCAGGCCGGAGACGGTGAGCCGTTCGACGAGGTCCGCGACGGTCGGCCGGGACAGTCCGGTGAGCTGCTTGAGCTGCCCTGCCGTCAGCGGGCCCTCCTGTTGCAGCAGCCGCAGGGCGAGCCGGTCGTTGATGGCCCGGGCGGTGCTCGGTGATGCGGGCATGACGGGAATCCTCCCAGACGCGGGCGACCGCATTACTCCCTATCTATCAGGCAGGGTCCCTGATAGTTTTCGGCGGTGCCATGACGGCGGGGGCGGGGAACTCCTGGGGAGGGGCTGGAACATGGGTGACGTGAGCTGCACGCGCGACGACGTCAGGCGCGCCCGGTACGCCGCGGCGGCCGTGTTCGCCGTCCACGGCGCGGTGACGGGCACCTTCGCGACCCGGGTGCCGTGGATCCAGGAGCACACCTCGCTCGGCGCGGGGCAGCTCGGGTTCGCGCTGGCGTTCACGGCCTTCGGCGCCTCCTGCGCCATGCCGCTCGCGGGCCGGATCAGCCATCGCTTCGGCAGCCGTACGGCCCTGCGCGGGCTGATCGCGCTGTGGACGCTGTCGCTGGTCCTGCCGTCCCTCGCACCGAACCTGTACACGCTGTGCCTGGCGATGTTCACCTACGGGGCGAGCGCCGGCATGGCCGATGTCGCCATGAACGCGCTGGGGGTCGAGGTCGAGCGCCGGCTCGGGAAATCGATCATGTCGGGCCTGCACGGCATGTGGAGCGCGGGCGCGCTCGTCGGCTCGGCGGGCGGCACGCTCGCCGCCCACCTCGGCTCGGACGCGCGCCTGCACTTCGCGCTCGCCGCGGCCGTCCTCACCCTGCTCGGCCTGCTGGTCTGCACCTGGGTGCTCGACGTGCAGCCCGCCGAGGACGAGGAGCCGCCGCCCCGGTTCGCGCTGCCGCCCCGTTCGGCGCTGCTGATCGGCGCGGTCGGCTTCTGCGCGGTGTTCGCGGAGGGCGCGAGCCTCGACTGGTCCGCGGTGTACCTGCGGGACCGGCTGGAGAGCTCGGCCGGTCTGGCGGCGGCGTCGACGACCGGGTTCATGCTGACCATGGCGGTGGCCCGGATCGGGGGCGACGCGGCCGTGAACCGCTACGGCGCGGTCCGCACCGTCCGGTCGGGCGGGGTGCTCGCCGCCCTCGGCGGCCTGCTGGTGGTCGTGGCGGGGCACCCGGCGGTGGCGATGGCCGGCTTCGCGCTGATGGGGCTCGGGATCGCCGTGGTCGTCCCGCTGTGTTTCGCGGCGGCCGGACATGCCGGGCCCAACCCGAGTCAGGCCATAGCGGGCGTGGCGACGATCACCTACACCTCGGGGCTGATCGCGCCGAGCCTGATCGGCGGGGTGGCTCAGGCCACCAGCCTGACCGTCTCCTTCGGCGTGGTGACCGCGCTGGCGGCCGGACTCGTCGTGTGCGCGGGGGTGCTGCGCACCGACGGGCGCGGCGGCCGGACCGAGGTCAGCCGGCAGGCAGCAGCAGTTCCCGGGCCGCGGCCCTGAAGGCCTCGCTCCAGGGCGCGGGGCGCATGGTCGTGGCGTCCAGCCGGACCAGGACCCGGGTGCCCTGCGCGTAGGTCAGGGTCCCCTCGGCCGAGCAGAAGCGGAAGCCGTAGGTCAGGCCGGTCGTGCCGAGCCGCTCCAGCCAGAGGTGGACGGCGTAGGTGCCCGGGCTGGTCACCGGCGCCTCGTAGCCGATGCGCAGTTCGCGGACGGCGTTGCAGGCGTCGCCGGCCGCCTCCCAGTCGCCGTCGAAGCGGACGCCGTGCTCGTTCCACAGCTCGGTCCAGGCGCGCTCCACCAGCAGCGGGTAGCGGGCGTTGTGGAGCAGCCCGAGCGCGTCCAGGTCGTCGAAGTGGACGGTGACGGGGATCAGCCGGCCATGGGCGGGGGCGATCGGGGCTTCGGCGGTCACGGGAGGGGCTCCTGAGCGGCGGTACGGGGCGGTGGGGACACCCACATACTAAGCGACCGCTCAGGAGCCCCGGTCGGAAGCCCCGGACCGGGCCCGGTCAGCCCGCGATGGAGTCCAGCTGCTCGGCCGCGGGCCTGAGCTCCCACAGGTCACCGCCGTCGGGCGTCTGGAGCCCGGGCACGGCCGCCTCGGCCGCCGCGTCCCCGGCGTCCGCCGCCGCATGGACGACGTCGCTCGCCGCGTACCGGTGGAACTCCAGCTCGGGATGCGGCCAGGCGGCGGCACCGGTCGCGGCCGGCAGCAGATAGTCCACCGCCCCGAACAGGCTCTGCCCGTCCGGCCCCCGGTAGGACCAGAGGTCCACGCCCACATGCCGGCCGATGGCGGCCAGCCGTGTGTAGGCCACGAGGTCGAAGGCCGAGTAGTGCCAGCTGCGGGTGCGGGCGAGTTCCTGCGGCTGGCTGCCGTCGGCGGCGATCTGCGGGTCGATCCGCCTGGTGCGCGCGTCGAGCACGGTGCGGCGGGCCAGGGCCGTGTCGCCGGTGGCACAGGCGAGTGCGGCCAGCTGCATGTCGTAGAAGGTGCCGTGGTTGTTGGCGGCCGCTCCCTCCTCCTTGCCGAAACCACTGTTCTTCAGCCAGCCGAGGAAGTCGGCGTTCCACTCGGCCGTCGCGGACCGGTCCTTCGCGCTCCAGCCGGGAGCGCCGGACGCGAGGATCGCCTGGGCGTCGAGCACGCTCGTGTAGGACTGCGAGAAGTCGATGATGCCGATGGCCCGGCCGTCGTACTTGCACGGGATGAACTGGGCGTGCTCCAGGTCGGGGTTCATCCGGGTCGCCGGGTCGAGGAACCAGGTGCGCAGGATCTGCCCGGCCTTCTCGGCGTAACTCCTCCTGCCGGTGTAGTACCAGGCGAGCGAGAGGTCGTAGGCCGAGTCGAAGACCTTCTCCGCGTCCTGGCGGTCCGTGCCGCTGTCGACCTCCGGATTGCGCTGCCCGTCGCGCTGGACGTACGGGCAGCCCCAGGGGTTGCCGGCGGTGGGGGCCGTGGTGGGCCACCAGTAGGGGGCCTGGCTCAGGTACTCGTGGACATCGCCGCCGGGGGCCGGCCTCGGCTTGTCGACGACCGTCCAGGGCCCCTGGTCCAGCCAGCCGTCCGCGCGGGCGGTCAGGTCCTGCAGAGCGCGCCGCAGCCGGGGGTCGTGGTCCAGGCGGGCCCGGGTCCGCTGGAGGCGGGCGCCGTCGAGGACGACGGTCAGCGGCGCCTTGGGTGCCGCATGGGCGGAGGGGACGAGCACGGCCGAGAAGGTCGTCACCGCGGCCAGGAGCAGGGCCGCACGGGATCTTCCACTCATCGGGCACTCCGATCATCGGAAGTCAGATATCTGAATGCTGTTCACGAGGAGGACCGTGTGAGCGTAGAGCGGCCAGGTAACCGTGACAATGGTTCGGACCGTCTTCACGTACAGAGAAAGCGAAACCCCCACCATGGACCTCGGCGTGCGCTGGAAACTGCACGGTGACGGGCGCACGCCCGCACCCGGAGCGGTGGTACGCCCCGACGAACGGCTCTCCTGGCCGCGCACGCTGGGCCTGGGCGCCCAGCACGTGGTCGCCATGTTCGGGGCATCGTTCGTCGCGCCGGTGCTGATGGGCCTGGACCCCAACCTCGCGATCATGATGTCCGGTGTCGCCACCGTGATCTTCCTGCTCGCGACCCGCGGCCATGTGCCCAGCTACCTGGGCTGCTCACTGTCCTTCGTCGGGGTGGCCGCCGTCATCCGCGCGCAGGGCGGCACGAGCGCGACGGTGACCGGCGCGGTCTTCGTCGTCGGCGTCGCGCTGTTCCTGGTGGGCCTCGCCGTCCAGCGGTTCGGCGCCCGGATCATCCACGCCGCCATGCCGCCCGTCGTCACCGGCGCGGTGGTCATGCTGATCGGGTTCAACCTGGCCCCGGTGACCGCCTCCACCTACTGGCCCCAGGACCAGTGGACCGCCCTGCTGGTGATGCTCTTCACCGGTCTGGCGGTCGTCTGCCTGCGTGGTTTCTGGTCCCGCATCGCGATCTTCCTCGGCCTGGTCTTCGGGTACGGCATCTCCTGGGCCTTCGACCGGGTCTTCGGGAAGATCCACTCCATGGGCCCGGGCGGCAAGGTCACCGACCACTGGCGCCTCGACCTCTCCGGCGTCTCCAAGGCCGAGTGGATCGGGCTGCCCTCCTTCCACGGGCCGTCCTTCCAGTGGTCGGCGATCCTGGTCGCGCTGCCGGTCGTCATCGCCCTGGTCGCGGAGAACGCGGGCCACGTCAAGGCGGTCGGCGAGATGACCGGCGAACGGCTGGACGACAAGCTGGGCACCGCCATCTCCGCGGACGGCGTCGGCTCGATGCTGTCGACGGCGCTGGGCGGCCCGCCCAACACGACCTACTCCGAGAACATCGGCGTGATGGCCGCGACCCGCGTCTACTCGACCGCCGCCTACTGGGCCGCGGCCGGCTTCGCCCTGCTCTTCGGTGTCTGCCCCAAGTTCGGCGCGGTGGTGGCCGCGATCCCCGGCGGTGTCCTCGGCGGCATCACGGTCATCCTCTACGGAATGATCGGCCTGCTCGGCGCGCAGATCTGGCTGCACGCCAAGGTGGACCTGCGCAATCCGCTGAATCTGGTCCCGGCCGCGGCGGGCATCATCATCGGCGTCGGCAACGTGAGCATGAAGTTCACCGACACCTTCTCCCTCAGCGGCATCGCCCTCGGCACCCTGGTCGTGATCACCGGCTACCACGCCCTGCGCTTCCTCGCTCCGGCCCATCTCAGGACCGAGGAGCCGCTGCTGGACGAGGGCACCTCCGCCTACGACGACGAGGACGGCCCGCGCGCCAGGTCGTAGGCGTAGGACGGGGTGAACGTGCCGGCCGTGCCCTTGCAGCCGTCCGACTCCCCCGGCAGCTTCACCCACAGGTAGGCGTCGATCCGAGCCTCGCCGGTGTCGAGGGTCGGCGCCCTGCCGATCCTCCGCCCCGCCGGGTCGCACCACTGGCCGTCCGGCGCGGCGCCGTTGCCGTTGCGGCTGGTGTCGATCACCGCGCCGAGCGACGCCGGCCCGCCCAGGACGTCGAGCACCCGCCGGTCGTAGGCGATCTCGTCGGCGGTGGTGCGGAAGTTGGAGACGTTGCTGAAGATGCCGTCGAAGGACGCGGCGCCCGCCTCCCGGAGAAGGGCGGCCTGCTTCTCGGGCGGGTTCCAGCCGGAGTGGCCGGCGTCGTAGTAGACCCGCGCGCGCGGGTTCGCCGCCTTCAGGGTGCGGCCCGCCCGGGCCAGCGAGGCGAGACGGGCGGCGCGGGCGGCGTCCGACAGGCAGCCGGACAGCGCGATCGAGTCCGGCTCCAGGATCACGATCACCTCGCCGGACCCCAGGCCCCGGGCGAAGGCGTCGATCCAGGCGTCGTAGGCCGCGAGATCCGGCGCCCCGCCCCCCGAGGCGCCGCCGCAGTCGCGGTCGGGGATCGCGTACGGCACCAGCACCGGGACCCTGCCCTCGGCCGCCGCCCCCGCGGTGACCGCGCGCACCCGGGCGGCGACGGTGTCCGGGGCGGGGTCGGTGAACCAGACCGCGGCCGGCCGGTCGGCGATCCGGGACACGATGAGGGCGGTGCGCGGGTCGTCGGGATGGGCGCGCACCCAGTCCAGCACCTGGGAGCCGGGGAGGCGGTACAGCAGCGGCGTCGCGGTGGTGGTCCGCGGCTTCCTCGCGGCGGTGCGGGTCGGGGCGGGGGCCGGGACCCGGTGCTCCGGGTCGGCCGTGGGAGTCCCCGTGGTCCTCGACGGGGACGGCGGCGAGGACGTGGGCGAGGGGACGGCGGGCAGCGGCGCGGGAGTCGGTGTGCGGGTCACCTCGGGCCGCAGGGCCTGGTCGGAACCGCGGCCGTGGTCCAGCGCGGAGATCGTCCCGGTCACGGCGCCGGCCACGGTGACGGCCGAGGCGAGCGCGACCATCGCCGCGCGCCGCAGGGCCCTTCGGCGGGCGGCCCTGCGCGCGGCAAGACGCCGGACCCGTAAGCCTGACACGGTGTCGCTCCCCCTCCCCAAGCGCTGTGCCCCGCCCCTGCGTTCCCCCGTTCCGGCGAAGCACCCGGCCGGTCGGCGCGCCGGTCGGCCCAGGGCTGGGACCCTTCCCCCATGGCGCAGCCGGAACACTTCACCCCGCCCGTCGATGCCGTCCTCGTGCGGATGCGCGCCCTCGACGCCCAGTGGCCCGCGCGGGACGGGGTCGCCGTGTTCAACCGCGTCTACCTCGCCGTCACCGCGGAGGTCGACCGGCGCCTGGACGCCGGGGAGTTCCCGGACGCGCGGGCGGCGAGCGCCCTGGACGTGCGGTTCGCCGAGCGCTATCTGGCGGCGGCCGACACGGTGGCCCGGGGCCGCCGTCCGCCCGCCTGCTGGCGTCCGCTGTTCCAGTTCCGCCGCCATCCCGGCGTACGTCCGCTGCAGTTCGCGCTGGCGGGCATCAATGCGCACATCGGGCACGATCTGGCGCTCGCCGTGGTGGACACCTGTCGTACGCTCGTCTGCGAACCGGCCGACCTGGAGGACGAGTTCGACCGCGTGGGCGATCTCCTCGTCTCGCTGGAGGAGCGCATCCGCGAGGACCTGATGCCGGGTCCCGACCTGCTCCAGATCGCCGACCCGCTCACCCATCTGCTGGGCTCCTGGAGCCTGGAGCGGGCGCGCGACGCGACCTGGGCGGCGGCCAGGGCGCTGTGGGCGCTGCGCCACTGCGACGACGTCGTCGAGGAGTTCACCGAACGCCTGGACGCGGGAGTGGGCTTCGCCAGCCGCATGCTGCTCACGCCGCTGCCCCACTGAGATGGCCTGATCCTGCCCTCGCGCGAGCCGCCGGGGGAACACCCTTGTGATCGCTGTACGTTGTCGGACCGACACCCGATGGCGAAGGAGCAGCGGTATGGCGACCAGGCTCGGTCTGAGTCTTCCCCAGATGCGGCAGTACTCCATCGGCAAGGACGTGCCCGACGTGGCACGCGCCGCCGAGCAGATCGGCTACGACAGTCTGTGGGTCTTCGAGCGGCCCCTGTTCCCCGAGCCCGCCACCCAGGGCCTGTACGGCATGGAGGGCGTCCCCTGGCCCGACCAGTACCGGAGCGTGGCGGACCCGCTGATCACGCTCACCCTCGCCGCCGCGGCCACCGAGCGGGCCCGGCTGGGCTCCAGCGTGCTGATCGCGCCGCTGCACCAGCCGTTCCAGCTGGCGAAGGCGCTCGCCTCGCTGGACGCGGCGAGCGGCGGGAGGGTGCTCGCGGGTTTCGGCACCGGCTGGTCGGTGGACGAGTACGCGGCCGCGGGGATCCGGCCGATGGAGGAGCGCGGCCGGGTGCTGGACGAGATCATCGGGGTGTGCCGCGCGGTCTGGGGCCCGGATCCGGTCGTCTACGACGGCAGCATCACGAAGATCGCCTCCGCCGTGGTCGGACCGAAGCCCGCCCGGCCGATCCCGATCCTGCTGGCGGCGATGAACAGGAAGGCGCAGCAGCGGCTCGTGGACCACGCCGACGGCTGGCTGCCGGTGGGCATGGGCGCCGAGCAGATCGCGGCGCAGTGGCGGGCCCTGCAGGAGCTGGCCGAGGAGCGCGGCCGAAAGGAGCCCCTCCAGACAGTGCTCAGGGTGAACACGGAGCTGCTGCCGAAGGCGTACGACGGCGCCGACCGCCGGCCCTTCCAGGGCAGCGTGGACCAGATCGTCGAGGACCTCGCCGACCACGCGCGGATCGGCCTGGAGGAGATCCTCGTCGACCTGCAGGGCAGCGCGCGCGACGCCGAGGAGCTGAAGGACGTCGCCGCGCAGGTGTTTGAAAAGGCGCGGGCGGCCGGAGTCTGAGTCCGGCCGCCCGCGCCCCGCTCGGGGCCCGGTCAGTCCTCGGGCAGTTCCACCGGGGCGATCTCGTCGTAGACGTCGCCCGGACCCGGGTTGGCCGCGTCGGTCTCGCCGCCGAAGTGGTGCATGACGCCCCAGACCGCGTTCAGCGCGGTCTGGATCGCACCCTCGGCCCAGCCGGCCGTCCAGGAGATGTCGTCGCCGGCGAGGAAGATGCCCCGCTTGTCCTCGGGCAGCCGGTCCTGCATGAAGTGCGTGAACAGGCGCCGCTGGTAGCGGTAGTGGCCGGGCAGGTTGGCCTTGAACGCGCCCATGAAGTAGGGCTCGTTCTCCCAGGAGACGGTCACCGGGTTGCCGATGATGTGCTTCCTGATGTCGACCTTCGGGTAGATCTCGCCGAGCGACTTCAGCATGACCTCCATCCGCTCGTTCGCGGACAGCGGCAGCCACTTCAGGCTGTCGTCGCACCAGGTGTAGGACAGGCAGATCACGGCGGGCTTGTCCGGGCCGTCGTCCAGCAGGTAGGTGCCGCGGGTCATGCGGTCGGTGAGCGTCATCGACATGACGTCCCGGCCCGTCTCCTCGTCCTTGTCCAGCCAGAAGGGCCGGTCCACGGGCACGAAGAGCTTGCTGGACTCCATGTAGTGGGTGCGCTCGATCGCGGTCCAGTGGTCGATCGGGAAGAGCGAGTCGTCGCAGGCGATCTTGGACAGCAGCATCCAGGACTGGGCGGTGAAGATCGCCGCCTGGTAGGTGCGGATGTCACCGTTCGCGTCCGTCACGGTGATCTGGTTGCCCGCGGTGCGGTGCAGCCGGGTCACGGCCGGGCGCGGCTCGCCGTCCACGTGCAGGGACTTCAGCGAGGTGCCGTAGGGCCAGTGGACGATCTTCTCCGGCTCGCGCTCCCACAGGCGCAGCGGCAGCTGCTGGGAGCCGCCGACGATGCCGCGGTGGTGGTCGTCGGCCTCGGTGTAGACGACCCGCAGGATCTCCAGGATGGAGTTCGGGAAGTCGGTGTCCCAGCCGCCGGTGCCGAAGCCGACCTGGCCGAAGATCTCGCGGTGCCGGAAGGACTTGAAGGCCTCGGAGTCGCAGAGGAAGCCGTAGAAGGTCTGGTTGTCCAGCTTCTCGACGAGCTTCGCCCAGATCTCGCGGATGCGCGGGACGTCGCGCTCACGCATGGCCTGGTTCATGTCGGAGAAGTCCGCGCCCTCGTCGAGGCACTTGTTCCAGGCCTCGGCGACGTCCCGGTAGACCTGGGGCAGGTCGTCGACGGTCTCGGCGTAGTGCGACTCGCCCTTGAGGTCCACGACGGTGGACGGGGTGGCCTCGGCCAGCGGGTTCGGGAAGGGAACGGTCTCCAGACCGACCATGTCGATGTAGTGCTGCAGCGCCGTGGAGGACGGCGGGAAGCGCATCGCGCCCATCTCGGCGGTCAGCGACTCGTCGCAGCCCTCGAAGCCGACGGTGCGCAGCCGGCCGCCTATCTGGTCGGCCTCGTAGACGACGGGCTTGAGGCCCATCTTCATCAGCTCGTAGGCGGCCACGATGCCGGACAGACCGCCGCCGATGACGGCGACCTCGGTGCCGTGCTCGGTCGCGGGGATCTGGCCGAGGCCCGCCGGGTGGGCGAGGAAGTCGTCGTAGGCGTAGGGGAAGTCCGGGCCGAACATGGTGATCGGCGGCTGCTGCTCGTCGGCGTGCTCGACGGCGTTGGGCACCGTGGACGTCATGGGGTACGGACTCCTTGCGCGGGGGTGGTACGGGTGAGGGCTCGGGGGGTCAGACGAGAGACCCGTACAGACCGGGGCGGCGGTCCTTCAGGTACGGGTTCGCCTCGCGGGAGGCGGCCAGGAAGCCGGGGTCGGCGTCGGCCCACACCAGCTCCTCGCCGCGGCCGGCGCGGGCGCGGGCGATGCCGTCGGGGCCGGCGAGGACCGACAGTCCGACGAACTCGAACTCCTCCTCGGGACCGACCCGGTTGACGTACGCGACGTACATCTGGTTCTCCCAGGCCCGCACCGGCACCAGGGACTCGGCGACGAACTGGAAGGGGTGCATCTGCGCGGTCGGCACGATCAGCAGGTCGGTGCCGGCCAGGGCGTGGGCGCGGACGTTCTCCGGGAACTCGACGTCGTAGCAGATCATCAGGCCGACGGTCAGACCGTTCAGCTCGGCCTGGACGACCGGCTGCTCGCCCGGCGTGAAGTGGTCGCGCTCGAAGCAGCCGAAGAGGTGGGTCTTGCGGTAGTTCGCGAGCCGGGTGCCGTCGGCGGAGATCAGCTGGGCCGAGTTGTGGACGGTCCCGCCGTCGCGCTCCGGGTAGCCGTAGGCGATCGCCAGGCCGTGCCGGGTGGCGATCTCGGCGATCGCGTCGGCCGAGTCGCCGTCGGCGGGCTCGGCGAGCCGGCCGATGGCGTCGCCGATCGCGTACCCGGTCAGGAACATCTCCGGCGCGGCCAGCAGCGCGGCGCCCGCGGCGGCGGCCCGGCCCGCGGCCTCGTCGAGGACCTTGAGGTTCTCGACGACGGAGCCGGGGCGGCCGGAGCTCTGGAGCAGGGCGGTGCGCATGCGGGGATCCTCACCGGAAAGAGGGGTTTGGGGGCCAGTTAGAAGGTACGGTCGGCGCGCTCGGACGGACAAGCGGGAGCCGTTGCGTGCCGGTGCGCGGTTCGTTGCGTGGAGTGGGGGTCGCACGGCGATTCGTTGCGCGCCCCCCGTGGCGGTTCCCGTCCTCCCTGAGACGCAGGTCACGACCGGGCTTCCCCGCCGGACGGGGGAGGCGGGGTGCCGCCCGCGGGCCGATGTGCGCAGGGCGTGGCGCCGGGAGAGTGGTGATCGTTCAGTTCACACGCTTGACCTGCGGAAAGGACCGCCATGCAGCGTCGTACGAAGATCGCCGCCGTCACCCTGGCCACTGCCCTGCTGATCACCGCCGGGACGGCGGGTGCGGCCATGGCCTCGGGTGGTGGAACACCCCGTCCCGAACGCGAGGCCGCCGCGCTCACCGGCACGGCCAAGCTGTACCGGTCGGCCGGGGACGACATCACCTTCTCCTTCGACGCGCATCTGGCGCCGAAGGACAACCGGAACCCGCAGAAGGCCACCGGAACGTTCAGGTTCAGCCACTACCTGCACGGGAACGGCGCCTGGGCCAAGGCGAAGGTGGACTGCCTGGTCACGGGCGGGAAGGTCGCGGTCGTCTCGGGTGTGATCACGGCCTCGGACCTGCCGGGGGCCAAGGGCAAGCGGGTCGGTGTCACGGTCCACGACCTCGGCGGGCACGACCGGCTGGGCTACAGCTGGGCGGGGACCGGGAGCCCGAGGGACACCAAGGACCTGCCGCCGTGCGTGTCGTCGGCGCCGTTCGAGAAGGTGAAGCAGGGCACGGGCGACTTCAAGGTCGTCCCGTGGAACCCGGCGCTCTGAGCACCGCACACCCGCCACTCGCCCGGCTTCGGTGACGGCCCTTCCTGGGGGCGTCACCGACGGTCCTTCCCGGGGCGCCGCCTGGGAACACAGGGGGGCGCCACCGGCAAGCACCGCGGGAGCAGGCCCGGAGGGAGAGCCGGGTGCCGCCGGGGAGAACCGGCGGAGCCGGCTCGGATGACGGCCGGGTGCCTCCGCGGCTCGGCCTACCGGGGGGCGTTCCTGCCGTCCGACGCGGCGGACGGCCGCCCTGTCGGTGAGTCCGCCGGCGCCGGTGCTACAGCTCCCTCAGCCGCTCCACGATCTCCCGCAGCAGCACGGGATCGGCGGCCGGACCGGCGACCGGCAGGTGCCGCGGCGCGTCGATGCGGATCAGCCCCGCCTCGGCCAGATCGCCGAGCAGGACCCGGACGACGGTCAGGGGCAGGTCGGCGTCCGCGGCCAGCTCGGCCACGGGGCGCGCGCCGCGCCGGATCAGGTCGAGCAGCGAGGCGCGTGCGTGGTCGAGGTCCGGGTGCGCCGCGTCGTCCGGCTCCAGGGCGGTGACCCGGGACATCAGGTCGGCGGTATGCCGCTCCGAGGGCCGGGTACGGCCCCGGGTCACGGTGTAGGGACGGACCATCGACCCGGTCTCGTCCTCGTACCAGTGCTCGTCGCTCACCGCGGGATCATCGGGCCGGACGGGTGGCGGCGTCCAGGTGGCGGCCGAGGCGGCGGACGAGCAGGGCCATCTCGTGGGCGAGCTGTCCGACGTCGGTCCGCGCCTCGCTCAGCACGGCGAGACGGCTGCCGTGACCGGCCGGGGTGATGAAGAGATAGGCGTCCTCCAGCATGACCATGGTCTGCCGCACCTCCCCCGCGTCGAACCGCTCCCCCGCCGAGCGGGCCAGGCCGTGGAAGCCGGAGCAGACGGCGGACAGGTGCTCGATGTCCCGGCGGCGCATGCCCTCCGAGCAGCTCAGCGGAAGACCGTCGGCGGTGAGCAGCACGGCCTGACGGACGTGGTCGGTACGGGCCACGAGGTCGTCGAGCAGCCAGCCGAGGTCCGTGCCGGGCGTTCCGGCGGCCGGGGCCGGGGCCGGGTTCACGGGGTTCTGGTCGTCACCGTGCATCGTCGGTGTCCGTCCCTTCGTCGGCGTGGGCCGTGGCGTCGTCGGACGCGGCGGCCGGGTGGTGCGGCGGGGAGTGCGGCTCGACGGCCGAGGCCCCGGGTGCGGGGTCAGGGGCGTGCGGCTCGACGGCCGAGGCCCCGGGTACGGCGCCCGGCGCGAGCGGCTCGCCGGCCGAAGCCTCGGGTACGGCGCCCGGCGCAAACGCTGCCAGGCCCCGGTGGTCGGGCCCGACGGTGGAACGGCTGGGCGCGGCGGTCGAGTCGACGGGTGTGGTGGCCAGGTCCGCGGGAACAGCGGTCGAGTCCGCAGGCACGGCGGTGGGACGGCCGGCTCCGTCCGTCGGGGCGTCGGCCCCACCGGTCGAGCCGTCGGCCCTGCCGGCCGGTCCCTCACCCCTGTCGGTCCGGGCCTCGGCCCTGCCCGTTCCGTTCTCTGTCCCCGCCGCGGCCGGCAGGCCCTTGCGGCCACGGTCCAGACCGCGCTGGAAGGCGCCGAAGATCGCCCGCATCTCGTCGGGGTCGATCTCGCGCTCCGGAGCGGTCGCCCGCGGTGGCGGATCGTCGCGCAGCTCCCGGGCGAGGGAGGCCTGGCGGGTACGGGTGGGCAGACCCGGCATGGTCCCCGGGCCGGGGGCGTCCGGCGTGCCCCGCGAACCCGCAACGTCACGCGCGGGCTCCGCACCCGTGACCTCCGGCGCGGCCTGCGCACCCGGGATCTGCGACGGGACCTGCGTACCGGAGCCGTCGAGCGTGGCCCGCGATCCCGAAACGTCCGGCGCGGCCTGCGCACCAGGGCCCTCGGGCGAGGCCTGCGGACCGGGGACCCCCGGTGCGGAGGGCTCGTGTCGTGCGGGTCCCGGTACGGAGGTGAGCGGGGGTGCGGACCGCCTCCTGGTGGGCAGCTCCAGCACCGGCGCCCTGCGCTCGTTCTGTTCCAGCCGCTCCGCCGGTTCCGGCCGCTCGGCAGACTCCAGCGGCACGTTCGGCTCCGACCGCTCGGCGCGCTCCGCCTGCTGGCCCCGCTGCGACCGCTCGCCCCGCTGCGACCGCTCCGGCCACTCGGCCCGGTGCGACCGCTCGGCCGGCGCCATGGGCTCGTCCGGTCCCAGGGGCTCCACCGGCCTCGGCGGTTCGACCGGCCTCGGCCCGAGTGCCGCCTTCTCCCGCCCCTCGCTCCCGAGTGCCGCCCTCTCCCGCCCCTCGGTCCCGGTGGCCGGCGTCCCCGCCGGGTCCGGCTGCGCGAGGATGCCCTCCGGGAGCAGCACCACGGCCGTCGTACCCCCGTAGGGCGAGTCCCTCAGGCTGATCTCGATGCCGTGCCGGGCGGCGAGGCGGCCGACGACGTAGAGGCCGAGCCGGTCGTGCCGGGTGGGGTCGAAGGCGTCGGCGTCGGTGAGGGTGCGCCGCGCCTCGGCCAGCTGATCGGCGTCGAGGCCGAGACCGCGGTCGTCGATCTCCAGGACGAAGCCGCTGCCGACCCGCCCCGTGCGCAGGGTCACCTGGGTGTGCGGCGGCGAGAACACCGTGGCGTTCTCCAGGAGTTCGGCGATCAGGTGGACGACGTCGGCGACCGCGTCCGCGGCGACGCCGACCTCGGACATCGTCGGCACGACCACGCGCGCGTAGTCCTCGATCTCGCTCACCGCCGAGGCGACGACGTCCGCCACGGGCACGGGCCGGCGCCAGCGGCGCCCGGGCACCGCGCCGGAGAGGATGATCAGGCTCTCCGCGTGGCGGCGCATCCGGGTGGTCAGATGGTCGATGCGGAACAGCTGGCGCAGAACGTCCGGATCGTCGGTACGCCGCTCCAGTGTGTCGACGAGCTTGAGCTGGCGGTGCACCAGCGCCTGGTTGCGGCGCGCGATGTTGAGCAGGACCGCGAACAGGCCCCGGCGCAGGGTGGCCTGGGTGACGGCTGCGTCCACGGCGGCCAGGCGCGCGGTGTTGAAGGACCGGCCGACCTGGCCGATCTCGTCGTCCCTGAGTTCGCCGGCGGCCAGCGGCGGCGCCTCGGCGAGCGCGTCGACCTCCTCACCGGCGCTCAGCCGGCGCATGACGTCCGGGAGCTGCCGGGTGGCCAGCACGTCGGCGGCGTCCCGCAGGGTCTCCAGCCGGCGCGAGATGCGCCGCGCGCCGCGTACGGCGAACCACAGCGACAGGGCGACGGCGGCCAGCCCCACCCCGCCGACGACGGCGGCCTTGGTCAGCTCGTGGTAGGCGAAGGCCCGGCCGCGTGCGGCGGAGTTCTCGGCGGACCGGGTGCACAGCTGCATGTAGCGCTTGACGGCCCGGTCGGTGGTGGTCCGCCAGGTGTCCGCCTCGACGGCCTGCCCGGCCCGCCCGGCTCCGGCGCGCAGCAGCGCGTCCTCTCCGCCGGCCAGCGAGCGGTACAGGTCCCCGCGCTGGAAGTCCTCGAACAGGCCGCGCGAGTCGGCGGGCAGGTCGGCCACATACGTCCGCTCGAAGACGCGCCGGTCCTCGATGGTCGCGGTCAGGGCGTCGTACTGGCGGTCGGTCAGGGTCCCGGCCGCCCGCGCCCCGGCGACCAGGGCGTCCTCCCGGGAGACGAACTCCCGTACCCGGACCAACTCGATGACGACCTGTGCCTCCCGGGCGAGCTGCCCGGCCTGGAGCGCGGTCAGCGTGGACTGCACGTCGAAGCCGGGCTCGACGAGCGTGCTGTACGCGTCGACCGCACGGTCCCAGGAGATCTTCCGGGACAGCACCTGCTGGCGCAGCCCCTCCAGTTTCCCGGTGGCGGCGACCGCGCTGTCCAGTGCCTGGCGCTGCCGGTCGCTGAGCCGCCCCCGGTCCCCGTCCCGGACCGCCTGCCGCAGGGCGTCGACGGCCCGGTCGGTGCGGCGCTGCTGGGCGAGCAGGCCGCTCGCCGTGGCAGTGTTGAGGCCGGCGCCCAGATAGGCGGCGGACATCCGGCGCTCGATCTGGATCTGCCCGATCGCCGTGTCCACGGGGGTGCCGAAGTCCTCGTACACCCCCTGGACCCGGATCAGCGCGCGCAGTTCGGCGGTGACCGACACCATGGCAAAGCTCCACAGAGCCATGAGGGCGACGGCCGGGGCGAGGGCGAGTGCAACGATCCTCGCGCGGACGGTGGTGGGACGGCCGACGGGCCAGCGCATGGGGTACCTGCCGGTATTACCAGTCAGTAAGAGCGGGCACAACCTACGGGATCATCACCTGGTCCGCAATGGTGACCTGCGGTAACCCCGGGTCACTTCACAGGCAGGGCAAAGGTGGTGACGACCGCCGCGTGGTCGGAGGGCCAGTCGTTGCCCGCGACATCGGGCCACGGACGCGGGATGCCGGTCACCAGGGTCCTCGCGTCCCGCACGGTCAGGCCCCGGTGCAGCACGTAGTCGATCCGGTCCTGCGGCTCGGGCCGTCCGCTGCCGTCCTCGTGCACCGGGTGGATCGGTGACCAGGTGTGCCCCGGCTCGGCCACCGGGTCGGGATGGGCCTGCCGGTAGGAGTCGGCGAAGCCCGCCTGTGCCGCCGCCTCGGTGACCGGCCAGGCCACGTCCGGCCAGTCCAGGTGGGAGGGGCAGTTGAAGTCGCCGACGAGGACGACGGGGACGCCGTCGGCGGACGACTGGGCGATCCGGCGCAGCGCGTCGCGCATCTGCGAGAGCCGCACGTCCTCGTGGGCGATGAGCTCGCCGGCCCCGAGTCCGTCGAAGGCGGCCTCGTAGGGGCCGTACGGCGTGTAGTGCAGATGGGCCGTCCAGACGTCGACCTCACGGCCGGGTGCGACCTCGATCCGCACGCCGGCGGCCCCGTAGAAGCCGACGTCGGGGTCCCCGAAGCGGGCGGTGATGGGGTACCGGCTGATGACGCCGAGGTTCTCCCCGGCCCGGTGGTGGTGCCAGCCGAGCGCCTCGGCCAGTTCCCGGGCCGCCGTACCGGCGGTCTCCTGGAGCCCGACGACGTCCGCGCCGCTCTCCAGGACGGCCTTGACCTGCTTGGCCCGGTGATCGTCGACCTTGCTGCCGCCGAGCCACAGGTTCCAGCTCATCACCCGCAGTCCGGGCGCAACCATGTCGCCCAGCTCCTGCGGGGTGACACCGGCCAGGCTGTCCCGCACGGTCCGCCCGGGTGCCGCGTCGATCGGCGCGAGCGAGGGCACGGCCAGGACGGCGCATCCGGCGGCCTCCGCGGAGGCCACCCCGGTCGCGGTGTCCTCGACGGCCACACAGGCGGCCGGGTCGACGCCGAGGGCCGTGCAGGCGGCGAGGTAGGGATCGGGGGCGGGCTTGGTGCGGTCGGTGTCGTCCGCGGTGACGGAGACGGCGAACCGTCCGGCGCCGAGGGCGTCGAGCACCACGTCGGCGACCGCGCGCGGCGACGCGGTGACCAGGGCGGTGGGGACGCCGGAGTCCGAGAGGGCGTCCAGCAGGGCGAGCGCGCCGGGGCGGGGCACGATCCCGGTGCGGACGCGGACGGCGAACTCCCGGTGCAGCTCGGCCGCGAGGTCGGCTTCGGGCCTGCCGTCGGCGGTGCCCAGCCAGGCGGCGGTGTGCTCGACCGGCCGGCCGAGCACCTCGGGCTGGTCGGCCTCGGTCAGCGGACGTCCGGCGACCTGCTCGACCGCCTCCCACCACAGGCGCTCGGTGTCGACGAGCGTGCCGTCCATGTCGAACAGGACGGCCTGCAGCGGGCGTGCGAGGGTGTGGGGGGTCACGTTGTTGTCGTTCCTCACTTCTGGATACGTTCGGCCACCAGGACCGGCCGCTCGGGCAGTGACACGCCGACGGCGGATCCGGCGCCGAGCCCGGCGGCCTCGTGCGCGGGCAGGTCGGCCTTGGCCTCGGTGCCGTCGGCGAGCCGTACGGTGACGCGGACGACGGCGCCCAGGAAGGCGGTGGCGACGACCCGGGCGCTGCCCTGCTCGTCGGCCCGCACGTGGACGGACTCCGGCCGCACCAGCACGTCGACCGTGCCGTTCGCGGCCTCGCCGTCGGCCGGCAGCCGCTGGCCGAGCACCTCGACCGTGCCGTCCTTCAGCTCGCCCGGGATCCGGCTCATGGTGCCGACGAACTCGGCGACGAAGGCGGTGGCGGGACGGCCGTACAACTCGGCCGGTTCGGCGCACTGTTCGAGCCGCCCGGCGCGCATGACGGCGACCCGGTCGGCGACCGAGAGGGCCTCCTCCTGGTCGTGGGTGACGAAGAGGGTGGTGATGCCGAGCTCCTGCTGGAGCCGGCGGATCTCCTCGCGCAGGGTCAGACGCACCTTGGCGTCGAGCGCCGACAGCGGCTCGTCGAGCAGCAGGACGCGCGGGCGCAGGGCGAGCGCGCGGGCGAGCGCGATGCGCTGCTGCTGTCCGCCGGAGAGCTGGTGCGGGAACCGCTCCCCCTTGTCGCCCAGGCCGACCAGGTCCAGCAACTCGGCCGCGCGGGAGCGCCGTTCGGCGGTGCGGACGCCCCGCATGCGCAGCCCGAAGGCGACGTTGTCGACGGCGTTCAGATGCGGGAAGAGGCTGTACGACTGGAAGACCATCCCGGCGTCGCGGCGGTGGGCCGGGACGTGGGTGACGTCCTCGCCGTCCACCAGCACGGCACCGGAGTCGGGATGTTCGAACCCGGCGAGCATGCGCAGCGCGGTGGTCTTTCCGCAGCCGGAGGGGCCGAGCAGGGCCAGGAACTCCCCCGGGCGGACGGTCAGGTCGAGCCCGTCGAGGGCGACGGTGGCTCCGAACTCCCTTCTGAGGCCCCGGAATTCGACGGTGGCGGCCTTTTCGGCGGTCGCCTTCTCAAGCGTGGTGACGGTCATGGTTCATCCCCGGGAGGAAGCGGTTCGGGTGCGTCCGCCGGCGCCGGCGAGCGCGAGCAGGAGGGCCCAGGTGAGGAGCAGGCTGAGCACGGACACGGCGACGGACATCTGGGCCTGCGAGCCGCCGACGTTGTAGATCCACACGGCGAAGGGCTCGTAGCCGAGCAGGTGCGAGACGGTGAACTCGCCGAGCACCAGCGCCAGCGTGAGGAAGGTCGCGTTCAGCAGCGCCCCGCGCAGGTTCGGCAGCACGGCCCTGACGAGGGCCTGCGGCCAGGAGGCACCGCAGCTGCGGGCGGCCTCGACGAGGGTGCGCACGTCGATGGCGCGCAGGCCCGTGTCCAGGGCGCGGTAGACGAACGGCAGCGCCATCACGACGTAGGCGAGGACCAGCACTACGGGGAAGTTCTCGTTCTGGATCACCACGAACGTCTGGAACAGCGGGGTCCGGGACAGATGCTCCGGGCCCCACTTCAGCACGGTCACGATCCCCGCGACGAAGGCGATCGGCGGCACCACCAGCGGCAGCGAGCAGACCACCTCCACCACGGGCCGCAGCCGGGGCGCGCCCAGGCGCAGCGCGACCACGGCGGGCACCATCAGCAGCAGCACGACCGCGATGGTGGCCACGGCCAGCTCCAGCGAGAGCAGCAGGCTGGAGGTGAAGCCGGCGGTGGACAGGATCCGGGTGTACGCGTCGAAGGTGATGCCCTGGCCGGGCACGTCGACCGTGAAGATCACGGACGCGGCGAGCGGCACCAGGAAGTACAGCGCGGCCAGGCCGAGGACGGCCCAGCGCCAGGGGGTCAGGCGTCGAGCCATCGGGCGCTCCGTCGTTGCAGGGGCAGGTACACGGCCATCACCAGGCCCGCCACCAGCACCATGTCGAGGCTGAGGGCGAGGGCCACGTTCTCCTGGCCGACGAGCACGTTGCCGGACAGGGCGTCGGCGATCTGCAGGGTGACCAGCGGGACCGCGCTGCCCACCATGGCGGCCGCGGTGGCGTAGGCGGCGAAGGCGCTCCCGAACAGCAGCACCAGACCGCCGAGCAGGGAGGGCGCAAGGACGGGCAGGGCCACGTGCCGCCAGTACTGCACACCGGTGGCGCCGTTGTTCAGCGCGGCCTCCCGCCACTGGACGCGCAGGCCGTCCAGGGCCGGGGTGATGGTGAGGACCATCAGCGGGATCAGGAAGTACAGGTAGACCAGGACCAGGCCCCAGAAGCTGTAGAGGTCCCAGCCGCTGTCCTTGAGGCCGAGGTGCATGGTCAGCACGCCCGCGTTGCCGAGCGTGGCGACGAAGGCGAAGGCCAGCGGGACGCCGCCGAAGTTGGCGAGCACGCCGGAGGCGGTCAGCACGGCCTCGCGCAGCGCGCGCGAGCGGGAGCTGACCACGGCCTGGGCGAGCGGCAGCCCGAACAGGGCGCCGAGGGCGGCGGAGATCGCGGAGAGCTTCACGCTGCCGAGCAGCGCGGTGAGGTACGGTCCCTGCAGCGAGGTGCTCAGGTTCGCGGCCGTGTAGGAGGTGGCACCGGTCGTCTGGTCCTTGACCGTGAAGGCGCCGTCCAGGATCGCGAAGGCGGGCAGGCCGAAGGCGACCGCCGTGAAGACCAGCAGCGGCACCACGGCGAGCCAGCCGGGGGCGCGGCGCCGCCGCTTCGCCGAAGCGACGGGCGCCACGTCCGCACGCGGGAGAGCGGCGGTCATCCGGAGACGGCCTTACCCCAGCCCTGAGCGATGACCGTCTTGGCCTTGCTCTGCTGGGCCTCGGTCGGGAAGGACGGCGTGCCCGTGACCTTCGGCAGCTTGGCGGCGGAGGTCTTGTCGAGCGTGCCGGCCTTCTCCAGCGAGGCCATCAGCGCCGGGCGGGCGTAGCCCTTGAGCCACAGGTTCTGGCCCTCGGCGCTGTAGAGGTACTCCTGCCACAGGCGGGCGGCCGCCGGGTGCGGGGCGTCCTTGTTGATGGCCTGGGAGTAGTACTGGGCGTACTGGCCGTCGCTCGGGATCGTGACCTTCCAGTCCACGCCCTTGGACTTGAACTCGTCGGCGTAGCCGGCGTTCAGGTAGTCCCAGTCGATGCTGATGGGCGTCTCGCCCTTCTCGACGGTGGCCGGGGTGGACTCGACCGGCGTGTAGTTGCCGTTCTTCTTCAGCTTGGCGAAGAAGTCGAGGCCGGGCTGGATGCTGTCGAAGGAGCCGCCGTTGGCGAGCGCGGCCGCGTAGACACCACCGAAGGCGGAGCCGGACTTGGTCGGGTTGCCGTTGAGCGCGACCTGGCCCTTGTACTGGGGCTTGAGGAGGTCCTTGAAGCTGGTCGGGCAGGCCTTGACGCGCTTGGCGTCGCAGCCGATGGAGATGTAGCCGCCGTAGTCGTTGAACCAGCGGGCCTGCGGGTCCTTCTGGCCCTCGGGGATGTCGCCGTAGGAGGCCACCTTGTAGGGCGCGAGCAGGCCCTGCTGGGCGGCGCTGAGGGCGAAGGAGCTGCCGAGGTCCAGGACGTCGGGGGTGCGGTCCTGGCCCTTGCGGGAGGTGACGGCGTTGATCTCGTCCTGGCTGGAGCCGTCGGGGCTCTCGTCCTCGATCTTGATGCCGTACTTCTTCTGGAAGCCGTCGATGATGGCGCCGTAGTTCGCCCAGTCACGGGGCACGGCGATGATGTGCAGCGTGCCCTCCTTCTTGGCGGCCTTGGCGAGGGCGTCGACGCCGCCGAAGTCGGCGGCCGAGGTGGCGGTGGCGGCGTTCTTGCCGTCCTTGGTCTTGCTGGACGCGTTGTCGGGGGCGGCGCCGCAGGCGCTCAGCGCGAGGGCGGCGACGACGGCGAGGGAGCCGCCGAGGACGGCGTTTCTCGGCAGGGACACGGTCACGGTCTCTCCAGGGGTGCGCACGGGGTTCGATGCGGTGCGAAGCGAGAAGTACGGAGAACTTGTCTGAACAAGTTGCGTCACAGTACGCCCGTCGCAGGTGTCCTGTCCGTAAACCGTGACGAAACTTTGGCCCCAACTTGTCTGCACAATCCAGACCGCTACAGATCACACTCAGGTCTCGATTAGGCTGGTCACGCTGTGCACAGCTACCTGAGCAGAGGGGAAGCATGACCGCACGACACGAGGAGATCGCCGACGAGCTGCGGCGTGCGATCGACCGCGAGGAGTACACGGTCGGCAGCCGGCTGCCCTCGGAGTCGGAGCTTGCGGCGCACTACGGCGTCTCGCGCGGCACGGTCCGCCAGGCCGTCGCGACCCTCACCGCCGAGGGCCTGATCGGCTCCCGCCAGGGCGCCCGGCGCGTGGTGCTGGCCAGCCGCCGCAGCCAGAGCTTCGAGGAACTGCGCAGCTTCGCCCAGTGGGCACGGGCCATGGGCCGCGAGGCCACCGGGCACGTGGTGGCGCAGGAGTACCGCCCGGCCACGCAGGAGGACACCGTACGGCTCCAACTGACATCCGGAACACGGGTGTTGCAGGTACTGCGGGTGCGCGGTCTGGACGGCGAGCCGGTGCTGCTGGAGCGCACGGTCTACGCCGACTGGATCGCTCCGGCGGTCGAGTTGATCGAGCCCGACTGCCCGTCGGTCACCCAACGGCTGTACGACGACACGGGGTTGGTCTTCGCCTACGGCGAGCACGTCATCGACGCGGTGGCGGCGGGCGCCCAGGACGCCGAGCTGCTCGCCGTCCGGCGCACGAGCCCACTGCTGCGGGTGCGGCGGGTGACGACCACCCGCGAAGGGCGCCCGGTGGAGTGGTCGGACGACCGCTACCGCTCGGACGCGGTGACCTTCAGCGTGCACAACTCGATCGGGAACAACGCGCTGGCGAGAAAGACCGCGGAGTAGGGCAGCAGGGCCGCCGCAGCGGGCGAGCCACTGGCTGTCGCCGGAGCGGGCAGGCACTGTCGGCAGCCGCAGTGGGCGGGGCACTGACCGTCGCCGGGCGCGGGTGCTCCGTGGCTGGTCGCGCAGTTCCCCCGCCCGTCGGGGGCGCTGTGCCGCAGCACCTCAGGGGCGCGGGGAACTGCGCGAGAAACCACGACGGACCCGCACCCGGCGACGGCCGGTGCCCCACGAGCTGGAATCCGCCGCTGACATCAGCCCTCAGCCGGGCGCCCCCGAGGAGAACCGGCGCAGCAGCGGCGACAGCACCAGCACCGACTTGGTCCGCTCGACGAACGGCTCCCCGGCGATCCGCTCCAGGACCCGCTCGAAGTGACGCATGTCGGACGCGAAGACCTGGGCGATCGCGTCCGCGTCGCCGGTGACGGTCGACGCGGCCACGACCTCCTGGTACCGCTCCAGGCCCCGCTGGATGGTCTCCGGCGAGGTGTTGCGCCGGCAGTGGATCTCGATGTAGCCCTCGGTCTCCCAGCCGAGTGCCGCCGGATCCACCCGCACGGTGAATCCGGTGATGGCTCCGGTGGCCCGCAGCCGGTCCACGCGCCGTTTGACGGCGGGCGCGGACAGGCCGACCAGTTGCCCGATGTCCGCGTAGGAGCGGCGGGCGTCCTCGGCGAGGGCGTGCACGATGCGTTCGTCGAGATCGTTCAGCACAGGGGGTGGTTCACTTCTTCGGGTCGGTCACTTCTCTGCCGCCGCGACGTCCTCAGCGGTCGCGAGACGGGAACGGCGATAGCCGTATACGAAGTAGAACACGAGCCCGACGGCCATCCAGCATCCGAAGACGGCCCAGGTGACGGTGTCGAGGCTGAACATGTTGTACGCGCAGAACACGAAGCCCAGCACCGGCAGGACCGGTCCGAACGGCACCCTGAACGTGCGCTCCAGCTCCGGCCGCTTGTACCGCAGGACGACGACCGCGATGTTGACCAGGCCGAAGGCGAACAGCGTGCCGATGCTGGTGGCGTCGACGAGCTTGCCCAGCGGGATGAGGGCGGCGAGCACACCGCAGAAGAGGGACACGACCACCGTGTTCAGGCGAGGAGCGCCGGTCTTCGGGTGGACCCTGCCGAGCGCCTTCGGCACCAGGCCGTCGCGCGACATCGCGAAGAGGATGCGGGTCTGGCCGTAGAGCACGGTGAGCACCACGCTGGCGATGGAGATGACCGCACCGAGCGCGAGCAGGGTGCCCCAGAAGGTCTGGCCGGTCACATCGTTCATGATCGCGGCGAGGGTTGCCTCCGAACCGTCGAACTTCTTCCAGTTCCAGGCGCCGACGGCGACGCCCGCGACGAGCACGTACAGCGCGGTCACGATGATCAGCGACAGCATGATCGCCCGCGGCAGGTCCCGCTTGGGGTTCTTCGCCTCCTCACCGGCGGTGGAGGCGGCGTCGAAGCCGATGTACGAGAAGAACAGCGTGGCACCGGCGGCGCTGACCCCGGACATGCCGAGCGGCATGAAGTCGCGGTAGTTGCCGGACTTGAAGCCCATGAAACCGACCGCGCAGAACAGCACCAGGGCAGCGATCTTCACGCAGACCATGATCGTGTTGGCGCGGGCGGACTCACGCGCGCCGCCGAGCAGGAACACCATCGCCAGGAGGACGACGATCAGCGCGGGGAGGTTGATGATGCCGTGACCCTCACCCGGGGCCGAGGACAGGGCGCTCGGGATGGTGACACCGATGGTGCCGTCGAGCAGCTCGTTCAGGTACTCGCCCCAGCCGACCGCGACAGCGGCCACCGAGACGCCGTACTCCAGCACCAGGCACCAGCCGCAGACCCACGCGACCAGCTCACCCAGCGTTGCGTACGCATACGAGTACGAGGAACCGGCGACCGGGATGCTGCCCGCCAGCTCGGCGTACGACAGGGCCGAGAACAGCGCCGTGAGGCCGGCGATCACGAAGGCCAGGGTGACCGCGGGACCAGCCTCCGGAACGGCGTTGCCGAGGACGACGAAGATGCCGGTTCCGAGGGTGGCACCGATGCTGATCATGGTCAGCTGCCACAGCCCGAGAGAACGCCTCAGCGACCCTCCCTCGCCCTGGCCGCCCTCTGCGACCAGGCGTTCCACGGGTTTGCGACGCATCAGCCGCGCGGCCACGCCCGGGGATGCGGGGGCGGCCGTTGTCCGGTTCTGCGGGGGTGCGCCTTGGTCGAGCACGCGCTGGCTCCTTGTTCGATGCCGGTCAGGACGGGTGGGGACCGGCAGAGGCCTGCAAGGGCAGGAACCCACCGAGCGGGGTCCCCGCCACACCACGTACAGCGCAGCACCCTATGAGGCGGGCCTTCACGGGCGTAATGCAGCAACCTTGCGCGTCCCTGCATGATCATTGCGTTCATCGGGCCCGTATGACAAATCGTTGCGCGTGGGCTGTCGACCGTTGCACGTACATCTCTTCAGGCCACGGTTCACCTCTTTTCGGACTCCCCGCGACCCCGTGCACGCAGACGGCTCCCGCCGTTCCCGGAAGGGGAACGGCGGGGGCCGCGAGGAAGGGGGGCCGGGTCAGTTCCAGCTGGCGTGCAGCGGCTTGCCCTCGGCGTAGCCGGCCGCGCTCTGGATGCCGACGATGGCCTTCTCGGCGAACTCCTCCAGCGAACCGGCACCGGCGTAGGTGCAGGAGGAGCGGACGCCCGCGATGATCGAGTCGATCAGGTCCTCGACGCCCGGGCGGGCCGGGTCGAGGAACATCCGGGAGGTGGAGATGCCCTCCTCGAACAGCGCCTTGCGGGCCCGGTCGTACGCGGACTCGTCCGAGGTGCGGTTGGCCACGGCACGCGCGGAGGCCATGCCGAAGGACTCCTTGTAGAGGCGGCCGCCCGCGTCCTGCTGGAGGTCGCCCGGGGACTCGTAGGTGCCCGCGAACCAGGAGCCGACCATCACGTTGGACGCGCCGGCCGCGAGGGCCATGGCCACGTCGCGCGGGTGCCGGACGCCGCCGTCGGCCCACACGTGCTTGCCGTACTTCTTCGCCTCGGCGGCGCACTCCAGGACGGCGGAGAACTGCGGGCGGCCCACGCCGGTCATCATGCGCGTGGTGCACATGGCGCCGGGGCCGACACCGACCTTGATGATGTCCGCGCCCGCGTCGATGAGGTCCTTGACGCCCTCGGCGGAGACGATGTTGCCGGCGGCGATCGGCACCTGCGGGTCCAGGGCGCGCACCAGCTTGATGGCGCTGATCATCGACTCCTGGTGGCCGTGCGCGGTGTCGATGACGAGCGTGTCCACGCCCGCGTCGAGCAGCTGCTTGGCCTTGCCCGCGAAGTCGCCGTTGATGCCGACGGCAGCGGCGATGCGCAGCTTGCCCCGCGCGTCGACGGCCGGGGTGTACAGCGTGGCGCGCAGCGCGCCCTTGCGGGTGAGGATGCCGGCGAGCCTGCCGTCCTCGTCGACCGCGGGGGCGTAGCGGCGGTTGTGCGCGTCGAGGGTGTTGAAGGCCTCGCGCGGCTCTATGCCGGCGTCGAGCAGCAGCAGGTCCCGGGACATGACCACTTCGAGCTGGGTGAAGCGGTCCACGCCGCTCAGGTCCGCGTCGGTGACGACACCGACGGGCCGGTTCTCCTCGTCGACGACCACACCCGCGTTGTGCGCCCGCTTGGGCAGCAGGGCCAGGGCGTCGGCGACGGTCTGGTGCGGGGCCAGCACGATCGGGGTGTCCAGCACCAGGTGGCGGCTCTTGACCCAGGAGACGACCTCGGTGACCACGTCGATCGGGATGTCCTGCGGGATGACCACCAGGCCGCCGCGCCGGGCGACCGTCTCCGCCATCCGGCGGCCGGCGATGGCGGTCATGTTGGCGACGACGAGCGGGATCGTGGTGCCCGTGCCGTCCGGCGAGCCGAGGTCCACGCCCTGACGCGAGCCGACCGCGGAGCGGCTCGGCACCATGAACACGTCGTCGTACGTCAGGTCGTACGCGGGCTGGATGTCATTGAGGAATCGCACGTGCTGCACATCCCAGTCGATCAGAGGCGACCCCCCCGACGGGTGCGCCAGGGGGAAAAGAGCACGTACTTCATTCTCCCATGGCCGGGGCCGTGTCACGCCCCCACAGAACATCCAGGCTGGTCGGAGGCGGTCTAGGAGGATCCTCCAAGAGCCAGGACGACGGTCAGCGCCGGGGTGCGGTCGACCGCCTCGGCGAACACGTCCTGCGCGGTGCGCCACTCGGCCGGCTGCGCCTCGGCGTACGGCCGCCAGCCGCGCACGACGACCAGCAGCCCCTGCTCGACGGCGTCCTGCGGCCACACCGTGTGGTCGGAGAGGGAGTCGACCAGTGCGTCCCAGTTCCGCCCGAACCAGTCGGGCAGTGCCAGGGCCCGGGCCGTCCGGTCCATCAGGCCCGTCTTGTCCGTGACCCCCGCGAGGTCGAGGGTGACCGTGAGCCGGCCCGCCAGGTCTTCGCTCATCTCAGCACCGCCCGGAACGACTTGTAGTGATCATCGCTGTAGTAGATCTCCCCGCCCTGCCCGGTGACGATGCGCCGTGCCCCGCGGTCGTGGGAGCCCGGTGTCTTCACCGTGTACTCGTGGTAGTAGCCGCGCCGGTGCTCGGGCAGCAGCCGCTCGAAGTTGCCGAAGACGATCCCGTCCCTGGCGTACGGATAGGGCCCGCCCCGGTCGATCAGGGCGAGGGTCTGCCGGGCCTCGGCCGGGAGCCCGGACGCCTCGACCGTGGCCATGCCCCGGGCCCACGACGGGGTGGACACGCTCGGGGCCGTCGCGGTGCCGGTGTGCGCCGAGCACCCCGTCAGCAGGACGCAGAGACAGACCAGCAGCCCCGCGAGCGCCCGGGGGACGCGGCGCAGCACCGGCGGGGGGACGAACCGCAGCAGCATGGCGTCGATGCTGCCACGGCCGTCCCGTCACGGCGTCGCCGCGACCCACTCTCAGACCCCGTCGGGATCCGCGCGGCTGAGCGCGGGCTTCGGCGTCGGTCCCGCCGTCATCAGGTAGTCCGCGGCCGAGGTGTCCGTGACCAGGCTGGTGACCAGCCCGGAGCGCAGCACCGCATCGATCGCGGTCGCCTTGCGCTGCCCGCCGGCGATCGCCACGACCTCCGGGATACGGCGCAGCTGGTCGGCCTTGACCGTGATGCACCGCTCCCCCAGGTCCCGCCCGACCCGGCGCCCCTCGGCGTCGAAGAGGTGCGCGGACATCTCGGCGGCGACGCCGAGCGAGGCGTAGTGCGCGCGCTCCTCGTCGCTGAGCATGTCGTGCACCGTCGAGATGCCCGGCTCCCAGGAGCCGATGGAGACGCAGGCGACCGTGACCTTGTCGAAGTACTCGAAGGCCCGGGCGATCCCGGTCTGGTGGCGCAGCGCCACCGCGGTGGCCGCGTCCGGCAACAGCATCGGCGCGTAGATGGGGTGCGCGTCGCCCCCCGACACCTGGGCGGCGCGGCGCACCGCCTCCACCGAGCCGCGTTCGGCGGTCCCCGCGTCGTACACGCCCGTCAGCTGCACCACCGTGCACGGCGGCAGCCGGTCGAGGGCCGCTGCCATGTGGATGGTGGACCGGCCCCAGGCCAGCCCGAGCACGTCCCCCTCGTTGACGAGTTCGCCGAGCAGGTCGGCGGCGACCTCGCCGAGGTTCTCGGGGTCGGGAGTCTCCTCCGCCTCGGCCGGGGACTCGACCACGACGGCGTGCCTGAGGCCGTAGCGGGCGCGGAGCGCGTCGGAGCGCTCGGCGTCCAGCTCGGCCGGCACACGGATCTCGATACGTACGAGATCCCGTTCGAGGGCCGTCTCCAGGACCCGGGCCACCTTGAAGCGGCTCACGCCGAACTCCTCGGCGATCTGGATCTTGGACTTCCCCTCGAGGTAGAAGCGGCGGGCCATGGCCGCCGCCTGCACCAGCTCAGCGGGTCCCATCCGCATGGCTGACCGGCCCGCCGACATACCCGACACGGCGATCTCCTCACTGCTGTTCACATTCTGGATTCGCCGTTCATCCTTGCAGATTCGGCGCAACTGATCCGCCCTGATGGGCGCCGCTCCTTCAAGCGTTCACGTAGCTGTGGCTCAGTGGTCGCATGCCCAGGACGCCTTGGCGGTGGCCGCGTCCGCCTGGGCGCGCAGGGCACGCACTGCCTGAGCCGGGTCCTGGGCCCCGTACACCGCCGAGCCCGCGACGAAGACGTCCGCTCCCGCCTCCGCGCACCGTTCGATCGTGGACTCGGAGACACCGCCGTCGACCTGCAGCCACAGCTGGAGACCGTGCTTGGAGATCAGCTCACGGGTGCGGCGGATCTTGGGAAGCATGATGTCCAGGAAGGCCTGGCCGCCGAAGCCCGGCTCGACCGTCATGATCAGCAGCATGTCGAGCTCCGGGAGGAGGTCCTCGTACGGCTCGATCGGCGTCGCGGGCTTGAGCGCCATGGAGGCGCGGGCACCCTTGGCGCGGATTTCCCGGGCGAGTCGCACGGGCGCACCGGCGGCCTCCACGTGGAAGGTGACGGAGGACGCGCCCGCCTCCACGAACTGCGGCGCCCAGCGGTCGGGGTTCTCGATCATCAGGTGGCAGTCCAGCGGCGTACCCGTCGCACGGGCCAGCGACTCCACCACCGGCACGCCGAGCGTGAGGTTCGGGACGAAATGGTTGTCCATGACGTCGACGTGGAGCCAGTCGGCTCCCTCGACCGCCTTCGCCTCGTCGGCGAGACGGGCGAAGTCGGCGGACAGGATGCTGGGGTTGATCTGCGCGGCCATGACCCAAGACTGCCATGTCCGGGGCACTGATGTTCGCGCCTGTCCACAGGTGAGGCCCTTTCATCACATTTATCGGACGGTTGGCGGGCGCCTGTGGACAACGGCCCGCGGCGCACTCCCTCACGCGGTGAGCTGGTAGATGCTCTTTCCGGTGAGCCAGAGCCCGAGGCCGAGACAGAGGATCACGATCGCCTGCTGCTGGTGCTCCTTCATCCAGGCACGCAGCTTGAGCAGACGGGGCTTGGCCTGCTCCGGCGCGAGCACCACGTACAGTTCGACGGCCAGCAGGCTCGCCGTGGCGAGCAGGCAGAAGGAGAAGAGGACGAGCCAGGTCACCGGGTGGGACAGGTCCGCGGACACCACCGTCGTCGCCCCCGCCGCGACCATGCCCCAGGGCTGCAGCAGCACGGCCAGGCCCGCCGAGGTCCACACCGTGCTGCGGTCGAGTTCGGACGTCAGGCTGGGCGGCTCCGGTGCGCGGTGGTGGGAACGTTCGGCGACCATCCGCCGCCGTCGGTACTCGCCGTAGACGACGAGTCCCACCCCGATCGCCAGCTTCGCCGCCAGCACGGCCGTCGACGGCGTCGATCTCGGTGCCGGGGGATGTCCGCCGGTCAGCGCCAGGACCATGGCGATCACGGCGACCAGGCACGCCAGCCAGCTCAGGATGAAGACGAGCCCCTTCCACACGCCCTTCGCCGAGGCCACCACCAGGACGAACGCGGTGAGCGGCAGCGGATCGAGCGTGATGGCAAGGGCGATCAGCAGCAGATCGAGGACCATGGCGACCCCAGCGTGTGCGGACCCCCCGAGCGTAGGCGGAGGCCGGCGCCCGTACCTCCCGGAGCCGTCCGCCCGTACTCACGGAGGCCGCCGCCGGTACCTTCCCGGGGCCGCCGTTCGTTCGTGCCGTCAGCCGGTGCGGCGCAGGAGCGCCAGGTACATCGCGTCCGTGCCGTGCACATGCGGCCACAGCTGGACGTCCGGGCCGTCGCCGAGCGCGGGGACGCCGGGCAGCAGCGGCCGGGCGTCGATCAGCTCGGCGTCCGGGTACTGCTTGAGCAGGTCGGCGACGACGGACCGGGTCTCGGCGAGGTGCGGCGAGCAGGTGGCGTAGCCGACGACCCCGCCGACGCGTACCGAGTCCAGCGCGGTGCGCAGCAGGGCGCGCTGGAGCGGCGCGAAGCTGTCCAGGTCCTCGGGGCGCCGCCGCCACCGGGCCTCGGGGCGCCGGCGCAGCGCGCCGAGGCCGGTGCACGGCACGTCCATCAGCACGCGGTCGAAGGTGCCGGGCAGCCACGGCGGCCGGGTCCCGTCGGCGGCGATGACCTGGTACGGCCCCGGGTTGCCGTCCAGGGCCTTCGCCACCAGGCCCGCACGGTGCGGCTGCTTCTCGGAGGCGAGCAGTGCGGCCCCGCGCTCGGCGGCGAGGGCGGCCAGCAGCGCGGCCTTGCCGCCGGGACCGGCGCACCCGTCGAGCCACTTCTCGTCGGGACCCTCGATCGGGGCGTTGGCCAGCGCGAGGGCGACCAGCTGGCTGCCCTCGTCCTGCACACCGGCCCGCCCCTCGCGCACGGCGTCGACGGCGCCCGGCTCACCGCCCTCGGCGAGCCGCACGGCATAGGGCGACCAGCGGCCCGCAACGGCCGAGTCCTCGCGCAGCAGTTCCTCGGTGGTGGCCCGGCCCGGCCGTGCCACTAGGGTCACCTCGGGCCGCTCGTTGTCCGCCTGCAACAGGTCCTCGATACCGGCCCGGCCGCCGCCGAGGGAGTCCCACAGCGCGGAGACGACCCAGCGGGGATGCGAGTGCACGACGGCGAGATGGTCCTCGGGATCCTCGTCGTAGGGCGGCGCGACCTTCTCCAGCCATCCGTCGAGGTCGTGCTGCGCGATCTTGCGCAGCACGGCGTTGACGAACTTGGCCCGCCCGTCGCCGAGCACCACCCGCGCCAGCTCGACGGAGGCGGACACGGCGGCGTGTGTCGGGATCCGCGTCCCGAGCAGCTGATGCGCGCCGAGGCTCAGCACGTCGAGGACCGGCGGGTCCACCTCACGCAGCGGCCGGTCGACGCACTCGGCGATCACGGCGTCGTACGTCCCCTGCCGGCGCAGCGTCCCGTAGACCAGCTCGGTGGCGAGGGCGGCGTCCCGCGCGTCGAACTTTTCGGGTCCCTCCTTCTCCCGCGCCTTGCGCAGCAGCGGCGGCAGCACGAGGTTGGCGTACGCGTCCCGCTCGTCCACGGCGCGCAGTGCCTCGAAGGCGAGGATGCGCACGGGGTCCTTCTGGGGACGGCGGTAGGGCTTGGCGGGCCTGCGCGGCCGCCGGGACTGCTCGCTCACGAAAAGGTGCTCCGGATGTGAAGAAGGGGGTGCGCATCCCAGCGTACGTCGGAACACCGTCACCCCCGCCTTTCGGGGCCTCAGCCGCCCAGCCGCTCGCCCTCCGAGATGCGCACCCCGCGCGCCCAGTCGGCGGCGCGCATCGGCTTCTTGCCCTGCGCCTGCACCCACAGCAGCTCGACGGCGTACGACCCGCTGCCCACGTGCACGCTGTTCTTGCCGACCACCAGCTGCCCCGGGGCGAGGTCGGTCCGCTCGGGCACCGGTGTGACGTGGATCAGCTTGAGCCGCTCCCCGCGGAAGGTGGTCCAGGCGCCCGGCGCGGGCGTGCACCCGCGCACGACCCGGTCGATCCGCAGTGCGGGCGTCGCCCAGTCCACCTGGGCGTCCTCGACAGTGATCTTCGGCGCGAGGGTGATGCCCTCGGCGGGCTGGGGAACGGCCTTCAGGGTGCCGTCCTCGATGCCGTCCATGGTCGCGGCGAGCAGGCCTGCGCCCGCGAAGGCGAGCCGGGTGAGCAGGTCGCCGCTGGTGTCGGTGGGCCGGATCTCCTCGGTGACGGTGCCGTAGACCGGCCCGGAGTCGAGCCCCTCCTCGATGAGGAAGGTGGCGGCGCCCGTGATCTCGTCGCCGGCCATGAGGGCGTGCTGCACGGGCGCGGCCCCCCGCCAGGCGGGCAGCAGCGAGAAGTGCAGGTTGACCCAGCCGTGCGCGGGGATGTCCAGGGCCACCCGGGGCAGCAGGGCGCCGTAGGCGACGACGGGGCAGCAGTCGGGGGCGATCTCCGTCAGCCGCTCCAGGAACTCCGGGTCGCGCGGCTTGAGGGGCTTGAGCACCTCGATACCGGCCTCCTCCGCCCGCTCGGCCACGGGCGACGCGACCAGCCTGCGCCCCCGCCCGGCCGGCGCGTCGGGCCGCGTGACGACGGCGGCCACCTCGTGCCGTCCGGAGGCGATCAGGGCGTCCAGAGCGGGAACGGCGACCTCGGGGGTACCGGCGAAGACAAGCTTCATATGCGGGATCGGGCCTCTCGGACGGGGGTTGGACGGGCAGCGCACCAGTCTATGACGGCAGCGCCGACAAGGAGATGGCGACCGCGGCCGCCTCCCGCACCGGCGACGTGACGACCCGAGGTGCCACCCGCACCGGCGACGTGACGACCCGAGGTGCCTCCCGCACCGAACGCCGACGCGCCGACGCAACGGCGGAGGGAAACTGCACCGGCAGATTGACCACCCCGGGCGGCACCTACGCCACAACGCTCGTGCCATGACAGCCACGGATGACACCTGCGCCGGCGATACGGACGACGGCGGGGGAGGGCCGCCGCCGGCGAACTCCCTCGCAGGTCGTCCGGCCTGTATGCCGCGCGGGAACGGGTGGTGCGCGGGCGCGAGGACGGCGTACGCATATGCCCATACGCCCCCACACCGTGACCAGCCGAGCGCCCACGCGTTGGTCAAGAAAAAGTTGACCACATAGGGCCGCTTTCGCGGCCCAATTCCTTTCAACGCCGGTTCGAGAGGCTTGTTCATGGCCGACCACGCAACCCACGACGCCCAGGCCCGGGCCAGCCTGCACTTGCTGGTGCGGGACATCGAGCGGGTCCGCCGCCAGGTGGACGCGCTGCGCACGCTCACCGCCCAGCTGGGCAACGTCTACCGCCCGCGCCGCTCCGGCCCGTCCACGGGCTTCGTCGTCTACGGGCGCGCGCCCGCCCCGACGGTCCGCCTCGCCCAGGAACTCCGGGACAGCGTCGAAACCCTGGTCACGGCCGCCGTGGACTTCGACCGCTCACTCGGCTTCTCCTGGGACGCGGTGGGCTCGGCACTCGGGGTCACCAAGCAGGCGGTGCACCGCCGTTACGGCGCCCGTCGCGCCGCGACCCAGGCTGCCGCCGAGGCCGACCGCGCCACGGAGCCCAACGGCACGCGCACGCTCAACGTGACCGCCGGCCTGCCCACGATGCCGACGGTGCCGACGGTCCCCGCGGCCCGCTCCATGCCGACGCAGCCGACGGCGGGCAGCCCGACGCTCCGCGACGAGGCACGGCCGACGGCCTTCCCCGGCCCGCGCAACGGCTGACCCGCCCGCACACCCTGCCCTCCCGGGAGTCCTCCGGGAGGGCAACCGTACGCCGCTCCTGCCTGCCGAACCACCGTCACTGGTGGCAGCCGTACACCGTTCCCGCCTGTCGGCCCCCCGCTCGTCCGCGGGCAGCCCTCAGCCGATGTCCGGTGGATCGACCCGCACCCGCACCGGCTCCCCGCTCCCCCGCGCCATCCGTGCCGCCTGAGCGGTCTTCAGGGCAGCGGCCAGCGCGGTCCCGCTGCCCGGCGGCACCCGGACGAGTGCCCGCTCCCAGTGCTCCCCGGGGGGCGGCGCACCGGGCCTGCGGGCCCGGCCCGGCAGCGTGGGCGGCACCGGCACAGGACCCAACACCTCCGCGTCCGGCGGCAGTTCGACAGCCGACAGGAACTCGGCGACCGCGGTCGGCGTCCCGGACACGGCCGCCATCCTCGACACCGGCGGAAACCCCAGCTCGGCCCGCTCGGCCAGCTCGCGCACCGCATGCCCCACGGGGTCCCAGCGCACCAGCGCCTGCACGGGCCTGAGGGTCGGCTCGGCGACGACGACCACGGTCCCGCGCTCCGTCTGCGGCCGCACCAGCGCCCCGGCCGCGATCCACCGGCGCAGCGCGTCCTCTCCGGCCCGCAGATCGGGCCGCCCGAGCATCGCCCAGCCGTCCAGCAGCAGGGCGGCGGCATAACCGCCCTCGGCGACGGGCTCGGCCCCTGGGGTGCTCACGACCAGGGCGGGCGCGCCCGGCACGGTGTCCAGTACGTGTTCCCGCCCCGAGGTGCGCACCGGTACGGCGGGAAAGGCCCGCCCCAGCTCCTCGGCGGTCCGGCGCGCCCCGACGACCTGCGCCCGCAGCCGGAAGCCCCCGCACTCGGGGCAGTGCCAGGCGCTCTCCTCGCGACCGCACCAGTCGCACAGCAGCGCGCCCGCGTCCTGGGCCTGCAGCGGTCCGGCGCAGTGCCGGCAGCGGGCGGGCGCCCGGCACTGGGCGCAGGCCAGGCGCGGCACATAGCCCCGCCGGGGCACCTGCACCAGCACCGGCCCGTGCTGGAGCCCCTCACGGACCACCTGCCAGGCGAGGGTGGGCAGCCGGGCCGCACGGGCGGCCTCGTCGCGGGCCAGGTCGTCGTCCCCGACCGTACGCACCACGGGCGCGGCCCGCCGCACCTGCTCCCGCGCGGCGACCAGGGGCCGCGCCCAGCCGCTCTCCACCAGCTGCGCGGCTTCGACGGTGCAGCTCCAGCTCCCCACCAGGAACGCACACTTGTCCAGGCCCGCCCGCAGCAGGAGCACATCGCGCGCGTGCGGCTGAGGAGCGTGCTGCTCGCTGTGGCTGTCGTCCCCGTCGTCCCAGATGGCGACGAGCCCCAGGTCCTGCACGGGGGCGAACATGGCCGCCCGCGTCCCGACCACGGCCCGTACGGCTCCCCGCCGCACCGCGAGCCACTGCGCGTACCGCTTCTCGGGGCCGGCGTCCGCCGTGAGCAGCACATGCCGCCCCTCGCCGAGCAGCTCGGTGAGCGCGGCATCGACCCGCGTGGCGGCCCGTCCGTCCGGTACGACGACGAGCGCGCCGCGTCCCGAGGCGAGCGTCGCCGCGACGGCCCGGGCCAGCTCCTCGCTCCACAGCGGCCCCGGCAGGGCGTTCCACACGGCCCTGGGTGCTCCCCCCGAGGCCAGCGACTCCAGGTAGGCGGCTCCGTGCTCGTACCGCGCCCAGGATCCGGTGCCGGGGGCGGCCGGTGCCGGCAGGGGTGCGGGCGACGGCCGCCGCTCGGCGCGGGCACTGCGCGGCGGCACGGCCAGCTGGAGCACATCGGCGAGGCTTCCCGCGTACCGGTCGGCGACGGCCCGCGCGAGCCCGAGCAACTCCTCGCTCAGCACCGGCTCGGGCGACACGACCTGGGCGAGAGCGGCCAGCGGCCCCGAGTAGTCGGACTCGGCCCGGCGCTCGATGAGGAATCCGTCGATGAGCCCGCCGCCCTCGCGGCGCCCCTCGCGCACCCGGTGCCGCCCGGCCCCGAACCGCACCCGCACCCTGACCCCGGGCTGCGCCTCGGCGTCCAGCTCCTCGGGCACGGCGTAGTCGAAGTACCGATCCAAGTGCAGCACGCCCTTGTCCACGAGCACGCGGGCGACGGGCCGGTCCTTGGCGAGGGCGGCGCCGCGCCAGGTGCGCGGCTTGGCCCGCGGCACCTTGGCCTCGCGCACGCTCTCGCGGATGAGCGCGAGCTGTTCCGGCGGCGCGCCCTCGGCGCCGCGGTCCCCCTGCCCGTTCTCGCTGCTCACGCTTGCATTCTTACCAAACGGCACTGACAGAGGAGCCGGCCGCCGACGCCCGCCCGAGATCCCGGTCGGCAGCGGGGTGCCGTTCGGCGCTTCTGCCTTGGGCCGCTCGGCCATACCGGTCCGCATGGGGCCGGCAGCAGGATTCGAACCTGCGAGGGGACAACCCGGAAGTACCCGCGTCCTTCGCACCGGGCGGGCGTCGGCCTCCCGAGATCTGTTCGGCAGCGGCGAGCACGTTCCAGATTCACCGCACGCACGAGGCGCGCTCCACCGAAGTAACCGCAGCCGGCGCACCGGGAGATCATCACCGTAGAGGGCCGGCGGCCCCCGGTGCGAGCCGTTTTCCGGTCCTGCCGGGGATGCCCCGGACACGCCGGAGATGCCACGGACGCCGGAAACACCCCGGGACACGTCGAGGCCCGGCTCCCCGAGGGGGAACCGGGCCTCGACGAGAAGAGCCGTGCCGTGCCTACAGGCCCACGGCCTCACGCAGGGCGTCCACGCGGTCCGTGCGCTCCCAGGTGAAGTCGGACAGCTCGCGGCCGAAGTGGCCGTACGCCGCCGTCTGGGCGTAGATCGGGCGCAGCAGGTCGAGGTCGCGGATGATCGCGGCCGGACGGAGGTCGAAGACCTGGTCGATCGCCTTCTCGATCTTCTCGGTCTCGACCTTGTTGGTACCGAAGGTCTCCACGAACAGACCCACCGGCTCGGCCTTGCCGATGGCGTAGGCGACCTGGACCTCGCAGCGCGAGGCCAGCCCCGCCGCCACGACGTTCTTGGCGACCCAGCGCATCGCGTACGCCGCGGAACGGTCCACCTTGGACGGGTCCTTGCCCGAGAAGGCGCCGCCACCGTGACGGGCCATGCCGCCGTAGGTGTCGATGATGATCTTCCGGCCGGTCAGACCCGCGTCACCCATCGGGCCGCCGATCTCGAAACGCCCGGTCGGGTTGACCAGCAGACGGTAGCCCTCGGTGTCCAGCTTGATGCCGTCCTCCAGGAGCGCCTTCAGCTCCGGCTCGACGACGAACTCGCGGATGTCGGGAGCCAGCAGCGACTCCAGGTCGATGTCGCTGGCGTGCTGCGAAGAGACCACCACGGTGTCGAGACGCACGGCCTTGTCGCCGTCGTACTCGATGGTGACCTGCGTCTTGCCGTCCGGGCGCAGGTAGGGGATCGTGCCGTTCTTGCGGACCTCGGACAGCCGCTTCGACAGACGGTGCGCCAGGAAGATCGGCAGCGGCATCAGGGTCGGCGTCTCGTCGGAGGCGTAGCCGAACATCAGGCCCTGGTCGCCCGCGCCCTGGCGGTCGAGCTCGTCCTCGTCACCCTCGACCCGGTTCTCGTAGGCCGTGTCGACGCCCTGCGCGATGTCCGGGGACTGTGCGCCGATCGACACCGACACGCCGCAGGAGGCGCCGTCGAAGCCCTTCTTCGAGGAGTCGTAGCCGATCTCCAGGATCTTGCTGCGGACCAGGGTCGCGATGTCCGCGTAGGCCTTGGTCGTGACCTCGCCGGCCACGTGCACCAGGCCGGTGGTGATCAGGGTTTCGACGGCGACCCGGGAGGTCGGGTCCTCGCGCAGAAGCGCGTCGAGAATGGTGTCGCTGATCTGGTCAGCGATCTTGTCGGGGTGACCCTCGGTCACGGACTCCGAGGTGAACAAGCGACGGGACACAACGCTCCCTGGGGTTGCAGCGGCTGCTGGCTGATCATTTGCGGACGGGCACAGGGCTGCGCCTGGCGTCGTCCGAGAACAGTTTACGGGTCGCACCGTGCCACCGGCCCACCTGTCTCGCCTCTCGGGAGCGCTGTGACCTGCGGCACGGGCATTCTGCACAATGCCGGTGACCTTGGCCAGAGGGCACCACGCGACATTGCCGGGTCCGACGGCCTGCGGGAAACACCCGCCGAACGGCCGAAACTCTTCGCCCCGGACGGCGGAACCCGATCAGCCCAGCCGGGCGGACACCAGGTCCCAGACGATGTCGGCGAGGGCTTCTTTCGGGCCATGCGGTACGGGGGTCTCACTGCCGTCGGCACCCAGCACGACGGCCTCGTTCTCCTCGGAACCGAAGGTCTTGCGCTCCCCCACCTCGTTCACCACGAGCAGGTCACAGCCCTTGCGGGCCAGCTTTGCGCGGCCGTTGGCCAGGACGTCGTCCGTCTCGGCGGCGAACCCGACGACCACCTGTCCCGGGCGGGCCCGGTCGGCCGAGATCTCCGCGAGGATGTCCGGATTCCGCACCAGCACGATCGGGGCGGGGTCCTGGCCGTCCTTCTTCTTGATCTTCCCGGCCGCGTACGTCGACGGGCGGAAGTCGGCCACGGCGGCGGCCATGACGACGGCGTCGGCGTCCGCCGCGGCCTTCAGGACCGCTTCACGCAGTTGAACGGCCGTACCCACGGGGACGACGTCGACTCCGGCCGGGTCCGGCAGTCCGGCGTTGGCCGCGATCAGGGTCACCCGGGCGCCGCGGGCCGCGGCCGTACGGGCGAGGGCGTAGCCCTGCTTGCCGGAGGAGCGGTTGCCGAGGAAGCGGACGGGGTCGAGGGGCTCGCGCGTGCCGCCTGCCGAGACGACGACGTGGCGGCCGGCGAGGTCCGGCTCGGTGACACCCCGGGCGAGCACACGGCGGCAGGCCTCGAAGATCTCCGTCGGGTCGGGCAGCCGGCCCTTGCCGGTGTCGACACCGGTGAGGCGGCCGACGGCGGGCTCGATGACGACGGCGCCGCGGCGGCGCAGCGTGGCGACGTTCTCCTGGGTGGCGGGGTGCTCCCACATCTCGGTGTGCATCGCGGGCGCGAACACGACCGGGCAGCGGGCGGTGAGGAGTGTGTTGGTCAGCAGGTCGTCGGCGAGGCCGTGGGCGGCCTTGGCGAGCATGTCGGCGGTGGCCGGGGCCACCACGACCAGGTCGGCCTGCTGGCCGATGCGGACGTGCGGGACCTCGTGGACGTCGTCCCAGACCTCGGTGGAGACCGGGTTGCCGGACAGGGCCGACCAGGTGGCGGCGCCCACGAAGTGCAGCGCGGAGGCGGTGGGCACCACGCGCACGTCATGGCCCGACTCCGTGAACCTTCTGAGCAGCTCACAGGCCTTGTACGCGGCGATTCCGCCACTGACCCCCAGCACGACCCTCGGCTTGTCCACCGTCTCTCCCCTGCTCGGCACGCTCGGCGGCGTACGAGACCACACCTACGAGACCATCACACACCACAGGCCCGGCAGACGTGCTGCCGGGCCTGTGGATAAAGCTACTGCGTTCTGAAAGTACTACTGCGCCGGGCCCTCGATGGCCTCGGAGGTCAGCAGACCCGCGTTGATCTCACGCAGGGCGATCGAGAGCGGCTTCTCGTGCACGTGGGTGTCCACGAGCGGACCGACGTACTCGAGGAGACCTTCGCCGAGCTGCGAGTAGTACGCGTTGATCTGGCGGGCACGCTTGGCCGCGTAGATCACGAGGCTGTACTTCGAGTCGGTGGCCTCGAGAAGCTCGTCGATCGGCGGGTTGATGATGCCCTCGGGCGCGGTGATGGAAGAGGACACGCTCTACCTTCCGATGGATGGGAAAGAATCAGTCGGTGGGACCGGTGTACGTGCACTTGCGTGCAGCAGTCACGATCACACAACGTCCATCAAGGCTAGCAGCTCGCTCGCCACGTCCTTGACGGAGGTGTTGACCAGGGTCTCGTCGAACTCCGGCTCGGCCGCCAGCTCGGTCCTGGCCGCCTCCAGGCGGCGCTCGATGACCTCGGGCGGCTCGGTGCCCCGGCCGGTGAGCCTGCGCACCAGCTCCTCCCAGGAGGGCGGAGCCAGGAACACCAGCTGCGCGTCGGACATCGACTCGCGGACCTGGCGGGCACCCTGGAGGTCGATCTCCAGCAGGACGGGCTCGCCCTTCTCCAGCCGCTCCAGCACGGCCGCACGGGGCGTGCCGTAGCGGTTGCCGGCGAACTCGGCCCACTCCAGCAGCTCGCCGTTGGCGATCAGCTTGTCCATCTCGTCGTCGGTGACGAAGAAGTAGTGGACTCCGTGCCGCTCGCCGGGTCGCGGCTTGCGGGTGGTCGCCGATACCGAGAGCCAGACCTCGGGGTGTTCCTTGCGCATATGGGCGACGACCGTGCTCTTGCCGACCCCGGAGGGGCCGGAGAGCACGGTCAGCCGCGGACGTTCACTCATGCAGCGATTATTCCAGCAATCCCGGAGTGCCCGGGACTCCCGGTCCGGCTGCGGCCGGACTCAGGCGCCGGTGCTGCCGAACTCACGCTCCAGCGAAGCGATCTGGTTGGAACCGAGACCGCGCACGCGGCGGCTCTCGGAGATGCCCAGACGCTCCATGATCTGCTTGGCGCGGACCTTGCCCACGCCCGGCAGCGACTCGAGCAGGGCGGAGACCTTCATCTTGCCGATGACGTCGTTTTCCTGGCCCTGCTTGATGACCTCGTGCAGGGAGGCGCCGGAGTGCTTGAGTCGATTCTTGACCTCGGCCCGCTCCCGGCGAGCCGCGGCGGCCTTTTCGAGCGCGGCTGCGCGCTGTTCAGGGGTAAGGGGCGGAAGAGCCACGCCTACGTCACCTCGGATGTCGAACTGTCGGATACGGACCGGTGAGGAACCTAGTCGCCCCACACCTGGGGAGCTACGAGCAACACGCTGCCCGTTCTCCCCCACTGCCTTGAGGGCGTGGGAGGTGCCCCCACTGCTCGGAGACTAGCGGGCAAGTCCGCCAGAGTCAGCGAGAACTCCGGAAAAGTACTGGTCAGCCGCCGTCAGGACGGACATTTGAGACAAATTGCCCTCGATTTGAGGATGTATTCACACTCAAGTCGCCCCGGCACCCTCCCGCCGGGGCGTCCCGCGGACACCTCAGCCGCCGGTGGCGGCGGTCCGGATCTCCTCCGCGAAGCGCTCCGTGGCCGAGCGCAGCGCCCCGACGTCGGGACCGTGCCGCAGCACACCCCGGCTGACGTTCGGGACGACGTTGCGCACCGCGGCTCCGAAGACCTTGGGAAGGTCGGCCGGGGTCGCCCCCTGTGCCCCGACTCCGGGCGCCAGCAGCGGACCGTTGATGTCCAGGTCGTACGTGGACAGGTCGCCCACGGTGGCGCCGACGACTGCTCCGAAGGAGCCCAGCGGCTCCTCGCCCGCGTTCTCGGCGGCCAGGTGGGCGAGCATGGTCGCGCCCACCGTGCGCCCGTCGGCACGGACCGCGTGCTGGACCTCTGGGCCCTCCGGGTTCGAGGTCAGGGCCAGGACGAACAGCCCGGCGCCGCTCTGCCTGGCCAGCGCGACCGCAGGGCTGAGCGAGCCGTAGCCGAGGTAGGGCGAGACGGTCAGGGCGTCGGAGAACAGCGGGGCGTCCGGGTGCAGGAAGGCCTCGGCGTACCCGGCCATGGTCGAGCCGATGTCGCCCCGCTTGGCGTCCATGACGACCAGGGTGCCGGCTGCCCGCGCCTCCTGGACCGCCTTCTCCAGGACGGCGACGCCGCGCGAGCCGAACCGCTCGAAGAAGGCGCTCTGCGGCTTCATGACGGCGACCCGGTCGGCCACCGCCTCCACGACCGTGCGGCTGAACCGCTCCAGACCGGCCACGTCGTCGTTCAGACCCCACTCGGCGAGCAGCGAGGCGTGCGGGTCGATGCCGACGCACAGCGGGCCGCGCTCGTCCATCGCGCGGCGCAAACGGGCTCCGAAGGGCTCGTACGAGGTCATGCGGGCTTCCTCACGTCGGCGCCGACGGCGTCGGCGAGGGTGGCGTACGGGCTGGTGCGCAGGCGCGCGGCGAGGCCCTTGTGGATCGCGCGGCACCAGAACGGGCCCTCGTAGATGAAGGCGCTGTAGCCCTGGACCAGCGTGGCACCGGCCAGGATGCGCTGCCAGGCGTCCTCGGCGGTCTCGATGCCGCCCACGCCCACCAGGGTGATCCGGTCGCCCACGCGCGCGTACAGGCGGCGCAGGACCTCCAGGGAGCGTGCCTTCAGGGGCGCGCCGGAGAGCCCGCCGGTCTCCTTCACCAGCGAGGGGCCGGACTTCAGGCCGAGGCTCTCGCGGGCGATGGTCGTGTTGGTGGCGATGATGCCGTCCAGGCCCAGCTCCACGGCCAGGTCGGCGACCGCGTCGATGTCCTCGTCGGCGAGGTCGGGGGCGATCTTCACCAGCAGCGGGACGCGCCGGTTGGCCACCGTACGGTCGGCGGCCTCGCGGACGGCGCCGAGCAGCGGGCGCAGCGCCTCGGTGGCCTGCAGGTTGCGCAGGCCCGGCGTGTTCGGCGAGGAGACGTTCACGACCAGGTAGTCGGCGTACGGCGCGAGCCGCTCGGCGGACTTCACGTAGTCGCCGACGGCCTCCGCCTCCGGGACGGCCTTGGTCTTGCCGATGTTGACGCCGACGACGGTCCTGAAGACGGCCTCGCGGGAAGCCAGACGCGCGGCGACCGTGAGGGAGCCGTCGTTGTTGAAGCCCATGCGGTTGATCAGCGCCCGGTCGGCGACGAGCCGGAACAGCCGTTTCTTCGGGTTGCCGGGCTGGGCCTCGCCGGTGACCGTGCCGATCTCGACGTGGTCGAAGCCCAGCATCGACATGCCGTCGACGGCGACCGCGTTCTTGTCGAAGCCGGCGGCCAGCCCGAAGGGGCCGTGCATGCGCAGCCCGAAGGCCTCGGTGCGCAGTTCCTTGTACCGGGGGGCGAGCACGGCCGCGACGAAGGTGCGCAGCACGGGGATGCGGACGGCGAGGCGGATCCAGCGGAAGGCCAGGTGGTGGGCCTGCTCCGGGTCCATCCTCCGGAAGACGAGGCGGAAGAAGAGGTGGTACATCGAATGTCCTCACACGGAGGGGGGACACCGTTTCCGGAGTCCCCCCTCGTAGGCAGCGGAGCGGGATCCGCGCCCCTGGGGGCGCGGGGCGGGCTCGGCATGCGGCTTCGCCGCGTGGGCGCGACCGGCCGCAGACGGCCCGCGGTGTGCAATCGTCCTCTGGGCGACGCGTTAGTCGCGGGCCGCGGTCAGGAGTTCCGCGTGTTCCTGCAGCGAGCGGACGCCCACGTCGCCGTGGTTGAGGGCGTCGATGCCCTGGACCGCCGCCGCGAGCGCCTGGACGGTCGTGAGGCAGGGCACGGAGCGCGCCACGGCCGCCGTACGGATGTCGTAGCCGTCGAGACGGCCGCCGGTGCCGTACGGGGTGTTGACGATGAGGTCGACCTCGCCGTCGTGGATGAGCTGGACGATGGTCCGCTCGCCGTTCGGGCCCGTGCCCTCGGACTGCTTGCGCACGACGGTGGCGTTGATGCCGTTGCGCTTGAGGACCTCGGCCGTGCCGGAGGTGGCGAGCAGCTCGAAGCCGTGCGCGACCAGCTCGCGGGCCGGGAAGATCATCGAGCGCTTGTCGCGGTTGGCGACGGAGATGAAGGCGCGGCCCTTGGTGGGCAGCGGGCCGTAGGCGCCCGCCTGCGACTTGGCGTAGGCCGTGCCGAAGACGGAGTCGATGCCCATGACCTCGCCGGTGGAGCGCATCTCCGGGCCCAGGACGGTGTCGACGCCGCGGCCGTGGATGTCGCGGAAGCGCGACCACGGCATGACGGCCTCCTTGACGGAGATCGGCGCGTCCAGCGGCAGCTCGCCGCCGTCGCCGGTCCGCGGCAGCAGGCCCTCGGCGCGCAGCTCGGCGATGGTCGCGCCCAGCGAGATGCGGGCGGCGGCCTTGGCGAGCGGCACCGCGGTCGCCTTCGAGGTGAAGGGGACGGTCCGGGAGGCGCGCGGGTTGGCCTCCAGGACGTAGAGGATGTCGCCCGCCATCGCGAACTGGATGTTGATCAGGCCGCGCACGCCGACGCCCTTGGCGATGGCCTCGGTGGAGGCGCGCAGGCGCTTGATGTCGAAGCCGCCCAGCGTGATCGGGGGCAGGGCGCACGCCGAGTCGCCGGAGTGGATGCCGGCCTCCTCGATGTGCTCCATGACGCCGCCGAGGTACAGCTCCTCACCGTCGTACAGGGCGTCGACGTCGATCTCGATGGCGTCGTCCAGGAAGCGGTCGACGAGGACCGGCCGGGAGGGGCTGATCTCGGTCGACTCGGCGATGTAGGAGGCGAGGCGGGTCTCGTCGTAGACGATCTCCATGCCGCGCCCGCCCAGGACGTAGGACGGGCGGACCAGGACCGGGTAGCCGATCTCGTCGGCGATGGCCTTGGCCTCGGCGAAGGTGGTCGCCGTGCCGTGCTTGGGCGCCGGCAGGCCGGCCTCGGCGAGGACGCGGCCGAAGGCGCCGCGGTCCTCGGCGGCGTGGATCGCCTCGGGCGAGGTGCCCACGATCGGCACGCCGTTGTCCTTCAGGGCCTGTGCGAGGCCCAGCGGGGTCTGGCCGCCCAGCTGCACGACCACGCCCGCGATCGGGCCCGCGAGGGACTCCGCGTGGACGATCTCCAGCACGTCCTCCAGCGTCAGCGGCTCGAAGTACAGCCGGTCGGAGGTGTCGTAGTCGGTGGAGACGGTCTCCGGGTTGCAGTTGACCATCACGGTCTCGTACCCGGCGTCGGACAGCGCGAAGGAGGCGTGGACGCACGAGTAGTCGAACTCGATGCCCTGGCCGATGCGGTTCGGGCCGGAGCCCAGGATGATCACCGCGGGCTTCTCGCGGGGCGCGACCTCGCTCTCCTCGTCGTAGGAGGAGTAGAAGTACGGCGTCCTCGCGGCGAACTCGGCGGCGCAGGTGTCGACCGTCTTGTAGACCGGGCGGATGCCGAGGGCGTGCCGGACCTCGCGGACGACGTCCTCGGGCAGCCCGCGGATCTCGCCGACCTGCTGGTCGGAGAAGCCGTGCCGCTTGGCCTCGGCGAGCAGGCCGGCGGTCAGCTCGGGCGCCTCGGCCAGCTCGTCCGCGATCTCCTTGATCAGGAAGAGCTGGTCCACGAACCACGGGTCGATCTTCGTGTGCTCGAAGACCTCCTTCGGCGTGGCACCGGCGCGGATGGCCTGCATGACCGTGTTGATCCGGCCGTCGGTGGGACGCACGGCCTCGCGCAGCAGGGCGTCCTTGTCACCCGTCTCGCCGACGAAGGTGAACTGGCTGCCCTTCTTCTCCAGCGAGCGCAGCGCCTTCTGGAAGGCCTCGGTGAAGTTGCGGCCGATGGCCATGGCCTCGCCGACCGACTTCATGGTGGTGGTCAGCGTGGAGTCGGCCTGCGGGAACTTCTCGAAGGCGAAGCGCGGGGCCTTGACGACCACGTAGTCGAGCGTGGGCTCGAAGGAGGCCGGGGTCTCCTTGGTGATGTCGTTCGGGATCTCGTCCAGGGTGTAGCCGACGGCCAGCTTGGCGGCGATCTTGGCGATCGGGAAGCCGGTCGCCTTGGAGGCGAGCGCCGAGGAGCGCGAGACGCGCGGGTTCATCTCGATGACGATCACGCGACCGTCCTCGGGGTTCACCGCGAACTGGATGTTGCAGCCGCCGGTGTCGACACCGACCTCGCGGATGATCGCGATGCCGACGTCGCGCAGCACCTGGTACTCGCGGTCGGTGAGCGTCATCGCGGGCGCGACGGTGATCGAGTCGCCGGTGTGCACGCCCATGGGGTCGAAGTTCTCGATGGAGCAGACGACCACAACGTTGTCGTGCTTGTCGCGCATCAGCTCCAGCTCGTACTCCTTCCAGCCGAGGATGGACTCCTCCAGGAGCACCTCGGTGGTCGGCGAGAGGGTGAGGCCCTGGCCCGCGATGCGGCGCAGCTCCTCCTCGTCGTGCGCGAAGCCGGAGCCGGCGCCGCCCATGGTGAAGGACGGGCGGACGACGACGGGGTAGCCGCCGAGCGTGTCGACGCCCGCGAGCACGTCGTCCATGCTGTGGCAGATGACCGAGCGGGCGGACTCACCGTGGCCGATCTTGGCGTTGACGGCCTCGACGACGCCCTTGAAGAGTTCGCGGTCCTCGCCCTTGTGGATCGCCTCGGGCTTGGCGCCGATCAACTCGACGCCGTACTTCTCCAGGACACCGTTCTCGTGCAGCGAGATGGCGGTGTTCAGGGCCGTCTGGCCGCCCAGGGTGGGCAGCAGGGCGTCGGGGCGCTCCTTGGCGATGATCTTCTCGACGAACTCGGGGGTGATCGGCTCCACGTAGGTGGCGTCGGCGATCTCCGGGTCGGTCATGATCGTCGCCGGGTTGGAGTTGACCAGGACGACCCTGAGGCCCTCGGCGCGCAGGATGCGGCACGCCTGGGTGCCGGAGTAGTCGAACTCGGCGGCCTGGCCGATGACGATCGGGCCGGAGCCGATGACCAGGACGGACTGGATATCGGTGCGCTTAGGCACGCTGGCCCTCCATCAGGGATACGAAACGGTCGAAGAGGTAGGCGGCGTCGTGCGGGCCCGCTGCCGCTTCGGGGTGGTACTGGACGGAGAAGGCCGGCTGGTCGAGCAGGTGCAGCCCCTCCACGACGTCGTCGTTGAGGCAGACGTGGGAGACCTCGGCACGCCCGAACCTCGTCTCGCTGACCTTGTCGAGCGGCGCGTCCACGGCGAAGCCGTGGTTGTGCGCGGTGACCTCCACCTTGCCGGTCGTACGGTCCTGCACCGGCTGGTTGATGCCCCGGTGGCCGTACTTCAGCTTGTAGGTGCCGAAGCCGAGGGCGCGGCCGAGGATCTGGTTGCCGAAGCAGATGCCGAACAGCGGGGTCCTGCGCTCCAGGACGGCGGTCATCAGGGCCACCGGGCCGTCGGCCGTGGCCGGGTCGCCGGGACCGTTGGAGAAGAAGACGCCGTCCGGGGCGACGGCGTAGATGTCGTCCGGCGTGGCCGTCGCGGGGAGCACGTGCACCTCGATGCCGCGCTCGGCCATCCGGTGCGGGGTCATGCCCTTGATGCCGAGGTCGACGGCGGCGACGGTGAACTTCTTCTCGCCGATCGCGGGGACGACGTACGCCTCCTTGGTCGCGACCTCCTCGTAGAGGCTCGCGCCCTTCATGTGCGGCTGGGCCTGCACGCGCTCGACCAGCTCGCCCGTGTCGGCGATCGCCTCGCCGGAGAAGATGCCGGCGCGCATGGAGCCGCGCTCGCGCAGGTGGCGGGTGAGGGCGCGGGTGTCGATCCCGGAGATGCCGACCACGCCCTGGGCGACCAGCTCGTCGTCCAGGGAGCGCTTGGCGCGCCAGTTGGAGGGCACGCGCGCGGGGTCGCGGACGACGTAGCCGGAGACCCAGATGCGGCGGGACTCGTCGTCCTCGTCGTTCCAGCCGGTGTTGCCGATCTGCGGGGCGGTCGCGACGACGATCTGGCGGTCGTACGACGGGTCGGTCAGGGTCTCCTGGTAGCCGGTCATGCCGGTGGAGAACACGGCCTCGCCGAAGGTCTCCCCCACGGCCCCGTAGGCGCGGCCGCGGAAGGTGCGGCCGTCCTCCAGGACGAGTACGGCGGGAACCTTGGCGGCTCCCCTGGTGGAGGTCGTCATCGTGCGCCTTCCGTGTCGTTGATCATGTGGTTCAGGGTGTCGACCCATTCGGTGTGCTCGGCCGCGTGGTCGGAGCGGAAGCCGGAGTCGATCAGCTTGTCGCCGTGCTCCCAGGTCACCACCAGCAGTCCGCCCTCGGTGAGGACCTTGCCGGCGATGCCCTTGTCCAGCCGGGCCTCGCGCAGCGCGCCGACGGGGACGAAGAAGTCCCTCGCCCCGGGGCGTACGACCTCCAGGCCCGCGTCCGTGAGGGTCAGCTCGGCGCGGCTGCGGGTGCCGAGGCCATGGGCCACGATGCGGTCCAGCCACTGCCCGGCCGTGGTCGAGCCGTGGTAGCGGCCGCTCATCGTCAGTCTGGCCGCACCGGGCTCGTCCGGCGCGCTGGGCAGCTCGGGAAGGTCGCTCTGGAGCGTGCCGCGCCAGGTCCAGCCCTCGCGCATCAGCCAGTAGATGAGCGCGACGAAGAGCGCGAGGCCGACGAGCCAGCCGATGCGGGCTCCCCAGTGGGTGACCTCGGCCGACTTCTCGGCCTCGGCCAGCAGGATTACAGGTGTCACGTGAGCTTCCCGTCGACGAGCGTCGCCTTGCCCCGCAGCCACGTGTGGGTGACACGGCCCGGCAGCGCGCGTCCCTCGTACGGGGTGTTGCGGCTGCGCGAGGCGAAGCCCGCGGGGTCCACCTGGCCACGGTATGCCGTGTCGACGAGGGTGAGGTTGGCGGGCTCACCGGCCGAGACGGGACGGCCGTGCCCGGTGGCCCGTCCGATCTGCGCGGGCTTGACGGACATACGGTCGGCGACGCCGGCCCAGTCCAGCAGGCCCGTGTCGACCATGGTCTCCTGGACCACCGACAGCGCGGTCTCCAGGCCCACCATGCCCATGGCGGCCGCGGCCCACTCGCAGTCCTTGTCCTCGTGCGGGTGCGGGGCGTGGTCGGTGGCGACGATGTCGATCGTGCCGTCGGCGAGCGCCTCGCGCAGGGCGTGCACGTCGCGCTCGGTGCGCAGCGGCGGGTTGACCTTGTAGACCGGGTTGTACGTGCGCACCATCTCGTCCGTCAGGAGCAGGTGGTGCGGGGTGACCTCGGCGGTGACGTCGATGCCGCGGGACTTGGCCCAGCGGACGATCTCCACCGAGCCGGCGGTCGACAGGTGGCAGATGTGGACGCGGGAGCCGACGTGCTCGGCGAGCAGGACGTCCCGGGCGATGATCGACTCCTCGGCGACGGACGGCCAGCCGCCCAGGCCCAGCTCGGCGGAGACGACGCCCTCGTTCATCTGGGCGCCCTCGGTCAGCCGGGGCTCCTGCGCGTGCTGGGCGACGACACCGCCGAAGGCCTTCACGTACTCCAGCGCCCGCCGCATGATCACGGCGTCGTCCACGCACTTGCCGTCGTCGGAGAAGACGGTGACGCCGGCGGCGGACTCGTGCATGGCGCCCAGCTCGGCGAGCTTCCTGCCCTCCAGGCCGACGGTGACGGCACCGATGGGCTGCACGTCGCAGTAGCCGTGCTCCTGGCCGAGCCGCCAGACCTGCTCGACCACACCGGCGGTGTCGGCGACCGGGAAGGTGTTGGCCATGGCGAAGACCGACGTGTAGCCGCCGCTCGCGGCCGCCCGGGTGCCGGTGAGCACGGTCTCGGAGTCCTCGCGGCCCGGCTCGCGCAGGTGGGTGTGCAGGTCGACCAGGCCCGGCAGCAGCACCTTGCCGGCGGCCTCGACCACCTCGGCGCCCTCGGCGGACAGCCCGGTGCCCACCTCGGCGATGGTCTCGCCGTCGATCAGTACGTCCTGCGGTTCGCCGCCGAGCACCTTCGCACCACGGATCAGGATCTTGCTCATGGGTCTTACTTCTCCTCGGTACGGGATTCGGAGGCGGGCGCGGGGCCCCTCGATTCGGGGGCGGTGGCGGGCGACGGGTGGGCGACGGCGGGCTCGTTGCCACCGAGCAGCAGGTACAGGACGGCCATCCGGATGGAGACGCCGTTGGCGACCTGCTCGACGACGGTGCAGCGCTCGGAGTCGGCGACCTCGGCGGTGATCTCCATGCCGCGGACCATCGGCCCGGGGTGCATCACGATGGCGTGCTCGGGCATCCTCGCCATGCGGTCGCCGTCGAGGCCGTAGCGCCGCGAGTACTCGCGCTCGGTCGGGAAGAAGGCGGCGTTCATGCGCTCACGCTGGACGCGGAGCATCATCACCGCGTCGGACTTGGGCAGCGTGCTGTCGAGGTCGTACGACACCTCGCACGGCCAGGTCCCGACGCCGACCGGCACCAGGGTGGGCGGGGCGACCAGGGTGACCTCGGCGCCGAGGGTGTGCAGCAGGTCCACGTTGGAGCGGGCGACGCGGCTGTGCAGGACGTCGCCGACGAGGGTGATCCGCTTGCCGGACAGGTCCTTGCCGAGGCCGGCGTCCCTGCCGACGAGCCGGCGGCGCATGGTGAAGGCGTCGAGGAGGGCCTGGGTGGGGTGCTGGTGGGTGCCGTCGCCGGCGTTGATGACGGCGGCGTCGATCCAGCCGGAGTTGGCGAGGCGGTAGGGGGCCCCGGAGGCGCCGTGCCGGATGACGACGGCGTCGACGCCCATGGCCTCCAGGGTCTGGGCGGTGTCCTTCAGGGACTCGCCCTTGGAGACGCTGGAGCCCTTGGCGGTGAAGTTGATGACGTCCGCGGACAGCCGCTTCTCGGCGGCCTCGAAGGAGATCCGCGTGCGGGTGGAGTCCTCGAAGAAGAGGTTGACGATCGTGCGGCCGCGCAGGGTCGGCAGCTTCTTGATCGGCCGGTCGGCGACCCGGGCCATCTCCTCGGCGGTGTCGAGGATCAGGACGGCGTCGTCGCGGGTGAGGTCGGCGGCCGAGATGAGATGACGCTGCATCTGTCAGGCTCCGTAAGGCAGTTCATTCGGGATCCGGGGGTCCGGGGGATGTCCCCAGCGGGCACAGTGGGGCAAACCGGTACACGTGTCGGCACGCCGAAGCGGCCGTGCGCGCCCGACTTGCTACTGGCCGGTCGGCTTCACACCGAGCAGCACGGTGTCGCGACCGTCCTCCTCGGCGAGCTGGACCTTGACCGTCTCCCGCAGCGACGTGGGGAGGTTCTTGCCGACGTAGTCGGCGCGGATGGGCAGTTCGCGGTGGCCGCGGTCGACCAGGACCGCGAGCTGGACCGCGCGCGGGCGCCCGATGTCGTTCAGTGCGTCGAGGGCGGCGCGGATGGTGCGGCCCGAGAAGAGCACGTCGTCGACGAGGACGACCAGACGGCCGTCGATGCCGTCACCGGGGATCTCGGTGCGGGCCAGCGCACGCGGCGGGTGCATGCGCAGGTCGTCGCGGTACATGGTGATGTCGAGCGAGCCGACGGGGACCTTGCGGTCGGTGATCTGCTCCAGCTTCGCGGCGAGCCGCTGGGCGAGGAAGACGCCGCGGGTCGGAATGCCGAGGAGCACCACGTCGTCGGCGCCCTTGGCGCGCTCGACGATCTCGTGGGCGATACGGGTCAGCACCCGTGCGATGTCAGGGCCTTCCAGAACGGGCCGTGCATCGGACGCGGGCTGTTGTGCATGCGTGTCCATATGAAACGGACCTCCTTCTCCGCCTCACGGGACGGACCTTAAAGGACGTCGGATTTGCGCCATCCACCGTAGCAGGTCCCCGGCGCACCCCGATCACCCACTTGGCGCAATCGGCAGCCACTACCACGGAAGAGTCGGGGTGGACCATTCGGCTTGACGCAGGAGAGTCACGCTGCGTAACCTCACAGTGAGTTACCAGCCGCGCGGCGGGAATCCCAGCCGACCGCGTCGACACAGTGTCCGGGGAGCTATATGTCCAGCGAATACGCCAAACAGCTCGGGGCCAAGCTCCGGGCCATCCGCACCCAGCAGGGCCTTTCCCTCCACGGTGTCGAGGAGAAGTCACAGGGTCGCTGGAAGGCCGTGGTGGTCGGTTCGTACGAGCGCGGTGACCGCGCCGTGACCGTGCAGCGCCTGGCCGAACTGGCCGATTTCTATGGTGTCCCGGTGCAGGAGCTGCTTCCGGGCACCACGCCGGGCGGCGCCGCCGAGCCGCCGCCGAAGCTGGTCCTCGACCTGGAGCGGCTGGCCACCGTGCCCGCCGAGAAGGCGGGTCCCCTGCAGCGGTACGCGGCGACCATCCAGTCGCAGCGCGGCGACTACAACGGCAAGGTACTGTCGATCCGCCAGGACGACCTGCGCACACTCGCCGTCATCTACGACCAGTCCCCCTCGGTGCTCACCGAGCAGCTGATCAGCTGGGGTGTTCTCGACGCGGACGCGCGCCGCGCCGTGGCCACGCACGAAGAGGCCTGAGCCCGCTCAGCACCACAGCAGAAACGTGCCGCCGGGGTGGCCGGAACCATAGGGGTCCGGGCGCCCCGGCGGCGTTTTTGCGCCTGCCGTGCACCCGCGCGGCGCCTGCGCAGACCGACCGCCCGTGCGGCACAGGTGCACACCGACCGCCCGGGCGCCGTGCGGCGCAGCGCAGGCGAGCCGCCCGTCCGGCACAGGTGCACACCGACCGCCGGTGCCGCCGCGCAGCCCACGCGTACGCCGGCGGCCGCCGGTGCACCGTGCGGCGCATACACATGCCGTTCGCCGGTGCGGCGTGGCGAAGGAGCACCCTCCAGGGGCGCGGGAACTGCGCGAACGGCCCCGCACGGCCCGCAGCGGCCCCTCTGCCGCACTCGGACGGCGTCAGGGCACACCAACGCCGGAGGGCCTGCAGCAAGCGCACGCTGCAGGCCCTCCGGCGTTTGTCGTACCGCGGCTCACGCCTCGCGGCGCAGCGTCGGCTTCAGCTCCTTCAGACGGCCCAGCAGGCCGTTCACGAACGAGGGCGAGTCGTCCGTGGAGAACTCCTTCGCCAGCTGCACCATCTCGTCCAGGACGACGGCGTCCGGAGTCTCGTCCACCCAGATCAGCTCGTACGCGCCCAGACGCAGGATGTTCCGGTCGACGACCGGCATCCGGTCGAGCGTCCAGTCGACCGCGTACTGGGCGATCAGCTCGTCGATGCGCTGCACGTGTTCCGCGTAGCCCTCGACCAGCTGCATCGTGTACTCGCTCACCGGCGGCTGCCGGGTGTCGCTCCGGGAGAGCCGGATCCAGTCCGCCAGGACCGTCAGGACGTCGGCGCCGCGCTGGTCGCCCTCGAAGAGGATCTGGAAGGCGCGCTTGCGGGCCGTGTTGCGAGCAGCCACGGTTAGCTGTTCACCCGGCCGAGGTAGTCGCTGGTGCGGGTGTCGACCTTGATCTTCTCGCCGGTGGTGATGAAGAGCGGCACCTGGATCTGGTGGCCGGTCTCCAGCGTGGCGGGCTTGGTGCCGCCGGTGGAGCGGTCACCCTGGACGCCCGGCTCGGTCTCGGCGATGACCAGCTCGACGGCGGCGGGCAGCTCGACGAAGAGGACCTCGCCCTCGTGCTGCGCGACGGTGGCGGTGAAGCCCTCGATCAGGAAGTTGGCGGCGTCGCCGACAGCCTTCTTGTCGATGTGCAGCTGGTCGTAGGTCTCCATGTCCATGAAGACGAAGTACTCGCCGTCCATGTACGAGAACTGCATGTCGCGCTTGTCGACAGTGGCGGTCTCGACCTTGACACCGGCGTTGAAGGTCTTGTCGACCACCTTGCCGGAGAGCACGTTCTTCAGCTTGGTGCGCACGAAGGCCGGGCCCTTGCCGGGCTTGACGTGCTGGAACTCGACGACGGACCAGAGCTGGCCGCCTTCGAGCTTGAGCACCATGCCGTTCTTGAGGTCGTTCGTGGAAGCCACGGTTGCGGAATCTCCTGGACTGACGTACGACCCCGGGGCATGCGCACAGCGCGAGGCTAGAGCGCGAGCAGCTCCTTGGTCGTGATGGTGAGTAGCTCGGGTCCGCCGTCCGCCTCAGGGCGCACGACGAGCGTGTCATCGATCCGGACGCCGCCCCGGCCCGGGAGGTGAACCCCGGGTTCGACGGTGACCGGCACGCAGGCGTCCAGTTTACCCATGGCCGCGGGGGCCAGCTGCGGGTCCTCGTCGATTTCGAGGCCGACGCCGTGTCCGGTCAGCGGAGGAAGGGCTTCCGCATAGCCCGCGGAGTCCAGCACCTGGCGCGCAGCACGGTCGACGTCACGGTAGGCGGCGCCGGGCGCCAGGGACTCGCGCCCGGCGCGCTGGGCTGCGAAGACCAGGTCGTACAGCTCGATCTGCCAGTCGGCGGGCGAGGTGCCGATGACGAAGGTGCGGCCGATCTCGCAGCGGTAGCCGCGATAGGTGGCGCCCAGGCAGACGGAGAGGAAGTCGCCCTCCTCCACACGGCGGTCGGTGGGGCGGTGGCCGCGGCGGCCGGAGTGCGGACCGGTGGCCACGGAGGTCGGGAAGGCCGGCCCGTCGGCGCCGTGGTCGACCAGGCGCCGCTCCAGCTCCAGCGCCAGGTGTCGCTCGGTGCGGCCGACCAGGATCGACTCCAGCAGCTCGCCGAGCGCCTGGTCGGCGATCTCGGCGCCGATCCGCAGGCAGGAGATCTCCTCCTCGTCCTTGACCACCCTGAGCTGCTCGACGGCCGCGCCGAGGTCGGCGAGGCGCAGCCTCGGGGCGACGGAGCACAGGGCCCGGTGCCGGGCGACGGTGAGGTGATGTTCCTCCACGGCGAGGGACTCAGCGCCCTGACCTGCGGCGAGGCCCGCCGCCGCGACCGCGGTGTCGCCGCCGGGCGAGGGCAGGACGTGCAGCGCCAGGGCCTCGTCGGGACGGCCCTCCGTCGGCCGGTCCTCCGGCGGGCCGGCGCAGACCAGCAGATCCTGGCGCCGCCCCAGCAGGAGGACGGCGTTGTGTGGGGCCGCGCCGGCGAGATAGCGCACATTGGCGGGGAGGGAGATGAGCGCAGCCGCGGCGCCGGCCGCGTTGCAGCGCTCCCTGAGCCGGGCCCGGCGGGTCGCGTACACCTCTGACATGAGACGAGCGTAGGAGTTTTGTCCGGCTTGTGCGTATTGGTGAGGGCCGAGTGGGGTCGGAGGGCGGTGCAGTTGTACGCCGGGTGCGGGCCGGCGGGGGGCTTGGCGTGCCGTTCCCCCGCGCGCCTGTGCAGGACCGGTTGCCCCTGTTCACCAGCTCGGCGGGCTGGCTATCGCTCTCGCCAGGACGTCGTCCAGGACCTGGGCCGTGCCGGGGACGTCCAGCTGGGAGTTGTCGATGATCGGCAGGCCCGAGCCGTACCAGCCGGCCATGCGGCCGTGGATGCGGGCCACCTCCTCGTCCGTGAGGCGGCGGTTTCCGCTGCGTTCCGCATTGCGCTCCAGGACGATGTCGAGGCCCGGGAGGAGGACGACCGGGAGCAGGCCGGGGCCGACATGACGCTTCCAGCCACCGAGGCCGACCACGGGGCGGTCCGGGAAGACGGCGTCGTCCAGGATGCAGGAGATGCCGTTGGCCAGGAAGTTCCGCGCGGCGAAACCGCAGGTGCGACGGGCGAGACGGTACTGGGCCTCGGAATTGTCGTTCCACCCCGACTGCGGGTTCGCGTAGCCCGAGCGGACCCACTCGCGTACGTCGTCCAGGCTGATGTGGGCGGTCGGCACCCGGCGCCGGGTGGCCCAGTACTTGGCGACGCTGGTCTTGCCCGCGCCCGCCGGGCCGATCAGCAGCACGGCCAGGGTGGTGGTCGTCGGGTCCGGGACCGGGACGGCGGCCGGGGGTGCGGTGGGCACGCCGACCGGGCCGCCGGGCGGCAGCGGTACATGACCGGTGGTGTCGGGCGTGGGCGGGAAGCCCGGCGCGGGTGGCGTCGGTGGCAGGGGTGCGGGACCCTGGGGGGCTCCCGGGTGCGGGCCCGGGTGGTGTGCGGCCGGCGCCCAGCCGGCCTGCGGTCCCTGCCCCGGCTGGTGGGGCGGCGGCAGCGGAGGCCCCACTGCGTGCTGCATCCGTTGCCACTCCATCTCGTACACACATTTGGTGCTGGGAGGCGGGTACGAGGCCCGCTCCCTACCGAACGGTACCGCCCCCGGCCGTCGTTTGGTGAAACGACCGGGGGCGGTCCGAAGTGCCCGGTCCGTGAGGGGAATCGGACGGAAGGAACAGCGGGGTACCTACTGGCCCACTTCTCCGTAGGCGGCGAGCAGGACCGCGGGGTCCGGGCCCTCCAGGACGGTGGGCTTGGCCAGGCCGTCGAGGACGATGAAGCGCAGCAGGTCGCCCCGGGACTTCTTGTCGACCCTCATCGCCTCCAGCAGCTTGGGCCACTGGTCGTAGCGGTAGTGCAGGGGCAGGCCGACCGACTCCAGGACCGTGCGGTGGCGATCCGCCGTGGCGTCGTCCAGACGGCCCGCGAGACGGCCGAGTTCGGCGGCGAAGTGCATGCCGACCGCGACGGCCGCGCCGTGGCGCCACTTGTAGCGCTCGTTCTTCTCGATGGCGTGGCCGAGGGTGTGGCCGTAGTTGAGGATCTCGCGCAGACCGGATTCCTTCAGGTCCGAGGAGACGACGTCGGCCTTCACCCGGATCGAGCGCTCGATCAGTTCGGCCGTGTGCGGGCCCGCCGGGGTCCGGGCGGCCTCGGGGTCCGACTCGATCAGGTCGAGGATCACGGGGTCGGAGATGAAGCCGGCCTTGATGACCTCGGCGAGACCGGAGACGTAGTCGTTGACCGGCAGCGAGTCCAGCGCGGCCAGGTCGCACAGGACTCCGGCCGGCGGGTGGAAGGCACCCACCAGGTTCTTGCCCTCGGCGGTGTTGATCCCGGTCTTGCCGCCGACGGCCGCGTCCACCATGGCGAGCACGGTGGTGGGGACGGCGATCCAGCGCACCCCGCGCAGCCAGGTCGCCGCCACGAAGCCGGCCAGGTCCGTGGTCGCGCCGCCGCCGACGCCGACGATGACGTCGGTGCGGGTGAAGCCGGACTGGCCGAGCGCCTTCCAGCAGTAGGCGGCGACCTCGGCGGTCTTGGCCTCCTCGGCGTTGGGCACCTGGATGGCGACGGCCTCGTACCCCTGCTCGGCCAGGTCGGCGCGCAGGGCGTCGCCGGTCTCCGCGAGCGCCTCCGGGTGGATCACCGCGACCCGCTTGGACCTCGGGCCGATCAACCCGCCCAGTTCGCCCAGGAGTTGCCGGCCGACCAGCACCTCGTAGGGGTCGGTGCCCGCGGTGCCGGCGACCTGGATCCGGGTGACTGCCTCGCTCATGCTTCCTTCAACTCCAGTGCGTCCAACGCTGCTCGGGTGACCTCTTCGGGGGTACGGCCATCGGTCGGCACGACGGCGGTGGCGACCTCCTCGTACAGATGGCGACGGGCCTCCATCAGCTCGCGCCACTGCTTGCGCGGGTTGACCGCCAGCAAGGGGCGGGCCACGTTGAGACCGGTCCGCCTGACGGCCTCCTCGACGTCCATCGAGAGGTACACCACCCGGTGCCCTGCGAGCAGCGCGCGGGTGTCCGCGTCGAGGACCGCCCCGCCGCCGAGCGCGAGGACGCCCTCGTGCCCGCCGAGCGCGGCGTGCACCGCCCGCTTCTCGATCGCGCGGAAGGCGTCCTCGCCGTCGTCCAGGAAGATCTCGGCGATGGTGCGGCCCTCGGCCGCGACGATGTCGTCGTCGGTGTCCCGGAAGCCGGTGCCGAGCCGCTCGGCCAGCAGCCGCCCGACGGTGGACTTGCCCACACCCATCGGGCCGACCAGTACGACCGCAGGCATCGCGGTCACCGGATCCGGAGGCTGTCGAGGTAGGACTGCACGTTCCGGTGGGTCTCGGGGACGGAGTCGCCGCCGAACTTCTCCGCGACCGCGTCCGCGAGGACGAGCGCCACCATGGCCTCGGCGACGATGCCGGCGGCCGGGACGGCGCACACGTCGGAGCGCTGGTGGTGGGCCTGCGCGGCCTCACCGGTGGACACGTCGATGGTCTGCAGGGCCCGCGGCACGGTGGCGATCGGCTTCATCGCGGCACGCACCCGCAGCAGCTCGCCGGTGGTCAGGCCGCCCTCGGTGCCGCCGGAGCGCCCCGTGGCCCGCTTGATGCCCTCGGGGGTGGTGACGATCTCGTCGTGGGCCTTGGAGCCGGGCACCCGGGCCAGCTCGAAGCCGTCGCCGACCTCGACGCCCTTGATCGCCTGGATGCCCATGAGGGCGGCGGCCAGGCGGGCGTCCAGCCGGCGGTCCCAGTGCACGTGCGAGCCGAGGCCGACCGGGACGCCGTAGGCCAGCACCTCGACCACACCGCCGAGGGTGTCGCCGTCCTTGTGGGCCTGGTCGATCTCCGCGACCATCGCCTTCGACGCGTCGGCGTCCAGGCAGCGCACCGGGTCGGCGTCCAGCTTCTCGACATCGGCCGGGGTCGGGTAGACGCCGTAGGGGGCCTTCGCGGCGGCCAGCTCGACGACGTGGGAGACGATCTCGATGCCGGCCGTCTCCTTCAGGTAGGAGCGGGCGACGGCGCCGAGCGCGACGCGGGCGGCGGTCTCGCGGGCCGAGGCACGCTCCAGGATCGGCCGGGCCTCGTCGAAGCCGTACTTCTGCATGCCGGCGAGGTCGGCGTGGCCGGGCCTGGGCCGGGTCAGCGGCGCGTTGCGGGCGAGGCCGGCGAGGATCTCCGGGTCGACCGGGTCGGCCGCCATGACCTGCTCCCACTTGGGCCACTCGGTGTTCCCCACCATGATCGCGACCGGGGAGCCGAGAGTGAGGCCGTGCCGGACGCCGCCCAGGAACGTGACCTCGTCGCGCTCGAACTTCATCCGTGCACCGCGGCCATAGCCGAGCCGCCGCCGCGCCAGGTGGTCGACCACCATCTCCGTGGTGATCGGCACGCCGGCGGGAAGCCCCTCCAGCGTCGCGACAAGTGCGGGACCGTGGGACTCCCCCGCGGTCAGCCAACGCAGCCTGCTCAACGGTGCTCCTCAGTGTTCGCGCCCGGTACTGCCCTGCGTACGCACGTCCTCGCGCACGGCGACGGCGCTACCGGGTGCGCGACCCCGGTCCGCCACCTCCGATCCTCCCACGTCCGGGGCGGGTGTCCGGCCGGTGGTCCAGCAGGCGGGACGCGCGGACGGCACGCGCAGGCGGGTTCAGCGGGCCGCGAGTGCCTTCTCACCGGCGTGCCGCATGGCCTCCAGGGGGGCCGGGGAGCGGCCGGTCATCTGCTCGACCTGGAGGACGGCCTGGTGGACCAGCAGATCGAGGCCGCTGACGACGGCGCCACCGAACATGGACCAGCGGGCGGCCAGCTCGGTGGGCCAGGGGTCGTAGAGCACGTCGAAGAGGGTGGCGGGACGCTCGGGTACGGCGGCGGCGAGGGCGTCGGTGGTGCCGGCGGGGGTGGTGGCGATCACCAGGGGGGCGCTCAGGGCCTGCTCCGCGTCCGCCCAGTCCGCCGTGCGGATGTCGACGTCGAGCCGTTCGCCCCACCGGCGCATCTCGGCGGCGCGGGCCTCGCTGCGGACATAGGCGACGACCTCGCCGGTGCAGATCCGGGCGAGCGCGGCCAGCGCCGAGGAGGCGGTGGCACCGGCGCCGAGGATCGCGGCGGAGTCGACCTGTTCGATGCCGTGCTCACGCAGGGCGGCAACTATGCCTGGGATGTCGGTGTTGTCCCCGAGGCGGCGTCCGTCCTCGGTGAAGACCACCGTGTTGACGGCGTCGACCGAGGCGGCGGTCTCGCTGACCTCGTCCACCAGCGGGATGACCGCCCGCTTGAGCGGCATGGTCAGCGACAGCCCCGCCCACTGCGGACCGAGCTTTTCGAGGAAGCCGGGCAGGGCGGCCTCGTCGACCTCGAAGCGGTCGTACGACCAGTCGGTGAGCCCGAGCGCGTCGTAGGCCGCCCGGTGCAGCACCGGCGAGAGGGAGTGGGCGATGGGCGAACCGAGCACGGCGGCCCGGCGGGCGTCAGTTGCCCGAGCTTTCATTGAACTTGTCCTTGAGCTTGTTGAATTCTGCCAACGTCTTGGCGAATTCGGTGTTGCTCACGCCGTCGGTCGCCACGAAATAGATCCAGCCGTCGTGCGTCGGATTCAGCGCCGCCCTCATCGCGTCCTCACCGGGGTTGCCGATCGGACCGGGCGGAAGGCCCTTGTGGGTGTAGGTGTTGTACGGGTTCAGGTTGCCGTGGATCTCCTTCTCGGAGATACGGATATTGCTCGTGCCCTTGAGGTAGTTGTACGTCGAGTCGAACTGCAGCAGCTGGTTCGTCTCGGTGTTGGTGGGCTTGAGGCGGTTGTAGACCACTTCCGCCATCTTGCGGAAGTCGTCGTGGGTCTTGCCCTCCGCCTGGACCAGGCTCGCGACCGTGACGAGCTGGAATGCGTTCTGCAGGCCGAGCGCCTTCGCCTTGCCCGGCAGGTCGTAGGCGGCGTACCTGGACTTGGCCTGGGTGATCATCTGTTTCAGGACGGCGTCGGGCTTCATGCCCTTGGCGGCCGGATAGGTACCCGGGTAGAGGAAGCCCTCCAGCGGGTCCCTGACACCGCTGCCGGCCTGTACCCAGCTCGGCAGGCCGAGCGTCTTGTAGGACGTCTTGACGAACTTCTGTGTCGAACCCGCGGAAACGTCGAGCTGTTTGTCGATGGCCTGGTATACCTCGGAATTGCGCTCGCCCGGCTTGACGAGCACATTGCTCTGACTGCTCGGATCGAGCATCAGCTGCACGGCACTCGCGGCGGACATCTCCTTCTTCATGAGATAGGCGCCGGCCTGAATGGTTCCCCCTTTGGGGATCTCCTTCTGTGCGTGCACGAACGCATCGGCGCTCTTGACGACCCCGGCCTCCTGCAGACGGCGGCCGATCTCCCAGCCTCCCGCGCCCTTGGGGATCTCGACGGTCACCTTCGCGCTGGTGCCGCTGCCCGCATAGTCCGGGGCCGCGCCGAAACGATTTTGGTAGAACTTGTAGCCGAAATATCCGACGGTGCCGAGGCCTCCGCCGAAGACGAGCACCACCACCATGCAGGCGCAGCCGGTGCGGCGTTTCTTGCTCTTGACCGGTTTTCGGCCACGGCGGTCACCACGGCCGGACCGGCTCTCCGCCTCGTCGTCGTCATCCTCGTCATCGCCGCCGCCCGCGAAGAAGGCGTGCTCGCCCTGGTCCTCGCCCGGGTCCCAGCCGGTCTCCGGGTCGGGGCCCGGACCCGTCCGCGGGCCCGGCTCCGGCTCCGGTTCCGGCTCGGGGCGCCTGCGGCCGGGCGGCTGGGGCGGCGGGTAGGCGTCCTCGGTGCCGTAGAAGTCGGGCTGCTGTGCACCGTAGGCCGCGGCCTGCTGGCCGTAGGGGTCGCCCGGGTCGGCGGCGTACGGGACATGGCCATGGGTGCCGGTCGCATCCCAGCCACCCTGGGGGTACTGCTGCTGGGCCTGCGCCGCGTACTGCTGCTCCTGTCCGGCGTACTGCTGGCCGTAGTGCGATCGGCCCTGTTCGTCGTAGTACTGGTGCTGCTGCTGGCCGTACCCGGGCTGCTGCTCCTGGGTCCAGTCGCCGTACTGCGGCTGCGGGTACTGCTGCTGTGGCTGGCCGCCGTAGGGGGGCTGCTGACCCGCGTGGGTCTGCTGCCCTCCCCATCCGCCGTCCCCGTACAACGGGTCCTCCGGATGCCACGGTTCGGAGCCTGCGCCCCGGCCATACTCAGTCATCGATCCCCTAGAGCCGCGAGGCCGACGGTCGCGCGACCCGTGGACCGGCTTCCGTTCCGCCTCTTGCTGTGCGGTGGCTGTTCGAACACCGCCGCATCGCGCGGAACGTTACCGTATCGCGATCAGATGACCACTTCGACGCCCTCGCCGGGTGCTTTACCTGACACCCGTTCGGATTCGAGGGCCTGCTGGAGAATGATGACGGCCGCGGCCTGGTCGATGACGGCCCGGCCCTTTTTGGATTTCACGCCCGAGGCACGTAGTCCCTGACTGGCCGTCACGGTCGTCATCCGCTCGTCCACCAGGCGCACCGGTACGGGCTGGATGCCTTTGGCCAGGTCCTGGGCGAAGGCGCGGACCTTGACCGCGGCCGGGCCCTCGCCCCCCTTGAGGGAACGAGGGAGTCCGACGACGACCTCGATGGGTTCGTACTCCTCCACCAGCTGACGCAACCGGCGGTGGGCGGCGGGGATGTCCCGGCCGGGGACGGTCTCCACCGGTGTGGCGAGAATCCCATCGGGGTCGCACGACGCGACCCCGATCCGGGCATCCCCGACGTCGATCGAGAGCCGACGTCCTCTGCGCATTTCCGACCGTTTCCTTACTTGGCTGTCACTTGGCGGTCTCGGCGACGAGACGCTCGACGGCCTCGACGGCCTCGCCGACGGCGGCCGGGTTCTGGCCGCCGCCCTGGGCGACGTCCGGCTTGCCGCCACCGCCGCCGCCGAGCGTCTTGGCGGCGGTGCGGACCAGCTCGCCGGCCTTGAGACCACGCTCACGGGCGGCCTCGTTGGTGGCGATGACCGTCAGCGGCTTGCCGTTGTTGACCGTGAACAGGGCGACCACGGCGGCCCGGCCGCCCTGGATGCGGCCGCGCACGTCGAGGACCAGCTTGCGCAGGTCGTCCGGGGTGGTGCCGTCCGGGACCTGGCCGGTGACCAGAGCGATGCCCCTGACGTCCTTGGCGGACTCGGCGAGACCGGCGGCGGCCTGCAGCACCTTCTCGGCGCGGAACTTCTCGATCTCCTTCTCGGCGTCCTTCAGCTTGCCGAGCATGGCGGAGACCTTCTCCGGAAGCTCCTCCGGACGGCCCTTGATCAGCTCCTGGAGCTGGGCGACGACCGTGTGCTCACGGGCGAGGAAGTTGTACGCGTCCACACCGACGAGAGCCTCGATACGGCGGACGCCCGAGCCGATGGACGACTCTCCGAGCAGCTTCACCAGGCCCAGCTGGGAGGTGTTGTGCACATGCGTGCCGCCGCACAGCTCCTTGGAGAAGTCGCCGATGGTCACCACGCGGACCCGCTCGCCGTACTTCTCGCCGAACTCGGCGATGGCACCCTGCTTCTTGGCCTCGTCGATGCCCATGACCTCGGCGTGCACGTCGAGGTCGCGGGCGAGCACCTCGTTGATCTTCTGCTCGACGTCGGTCATCACGGCCGTCGGGACGGCGGAGGGGGAGCCGAAGTCGAAACGGAAGCGACCGGGCTGGTTCTCGGAACCGGCCTGGGCGGCCGTCGGGCCGAGGGCGTCGCGCAGGGCCTGGTGGGTGAGGTGCGTGGCCGAGTGGGCGCGGGCGATGGCCGTGCGGCGACGGGAGTCGATCGAGGCGTGGGCCTTGGCGCCGACGGTCACCTCGCCGACCTGGACGACGCCCTTGTGGACGTACACGCCCGGAACGGGCTTCTGGCAGTCGCGGACCTCGATCACGGCACCGGAGTCGACCTTGATGCGGCCGGTGTCGCCGATCTGGCCGCCGCCCTCGGCGTAGAACGGGGTGCGGTCCAGGACGATCTCGACCTCGTCGCCCTCGGCGGCGGCCGGGGAGGAGACGCCGTCGACCAGGATGCCGACGATCGTGGTCTCGCCCTCGGTGTCGGAGTAGCCGATGAAGTCGGTCTCGCCGGTCTTGTCGGCGATCTCGCGGTAGGCCCCGGCGCCGGCGTGCCCGGTCTTCTTGGCCTGGGCGTCGGCCTTGGCGCGCTCCCGCTGCTCCTTCATCAGGCGGCGGAAGCCCTCCTCGTCCACGGTCAGGCCCTGCTCGGCGGCCATCTCCAGGGTGAGGTCGATCGGGAATCCCCACGTGTCGTGGAGCAGGAAGGCCTTGTCGCCGGGCAGGACCTTGCTGCCGGCCTGCCTCGTCTCGGTGACGGCGGTGTCGAGGATGTTGGTGCCGGCCTTCAGCGTCTTGAGGAAGGCGTTCTCCTCGGCGACGGCGACCTTCTCGATGCGCTCGCGGTCGGTGACCAGCTCGGGGTACTGCTGGCCCATCATCCGGATCACGGTGTCGATCAGGTCGAGGACGACCGGGCCGGTGGCGCCCAGCAGGCGCATGTTGCGGATGGCGCGGCGCATGATGCGGCGCAGGACGTAGCCGCGGCCCTCGTTGCCGGGGGTGACGCCGTCGCCGATGAGCATGGTGGCCGTGCGCATGTGGTCGGTGACCACGCGCAGGGACACGTCCGAGGTGTGGGCGTCGCCGTAGCGGACGCCGGTCAGCTCGGTGGCCTTGTCGATGACGGCCATGGAGGTGTCGATCTCGTACATGTTCTGCACGCCCTGCAGAATCATGGCGAGGCGCTCCATGCCGAGGCCCGTGTCGATGTTCTTGCTCGGCAGGTCCCCGAGGATCTCGAAGTTGTCCTTGCCGATGCCCTCGCCACGCTCGTACTGCATGAAGACGAGGTTCCAGATCTCCACGTACCGCTCGTCGTTGACGGCGGGGCCGCCCTCGACGCCGAACTCGGGGCCGCGGTCGTAGTTGATCTCGGAGCAGGGGCCACAGGGTCCGGGGACGCCCATGGACCAGTAGTTGTCCTTCATGCCGAGGCGCTGGATGCGCTCCTTCGGCACGCCGACGACCTCGTGCCAGATGCGCTCGGCCTCGTCGTCGTCCTTGTAGACGGTGATCCACAGACGGTCGGGCTCCAGGCCGTAACCGCCCTTGTCCTGGGGCGTGGTGAGCAGCTCCCAGGCGTACTTGATGGCGCCTTCCTTGAAGTAGTCGCCGAAGGAGAAGTTGCCGCACATCTGGAAGAAGGTGCCGTGCCGGGTGGTCTTGCCGACCTCTTCGATGTCGGGCGTGCGCACGCACTTCTGCACGCTCGTGGCGCGGGCGAAGGGCGGCTTGACCTCACCCAGGAAGTAGGGCTTGAAGGGCACCATGCCGGCCGGGACGAGGAGCAGAGTCGGGTCGTCCGCGATGAGCGACGCCGAAGGGACGACGGTGTGCCCGCGCTCCTCGAAGAAGCTCAGCCAGCGGCGGCGAATCTCGGCCGACTCCATCAGTGGTCCTCATTCCGGTTGTACGAGTACGTCGTGTTCTCGATGTACTTCGGGTCGCTGCGGTTGTTCTCGATGGCGGTGTACCGCCGGGGCGCGGGGAGTTCGGGGTCGGGGTTCGCGTCGATCCCCAGCGCCTGGCCCAGCTCTGCCTCCCGCTGCGCCATGTTGTCGCGGACGTCGAGCGCGAAGCCGACCGCGCGGTCCTTCAGACGCTGGCCGGTCTCCAGAGCCTTGTTGGCCGCGGTCGCTGCCAGGCTCTGGGGGGTCAGCTGCCTCAGCTTGCGGTTGACCTTGGTGGTGGCCCAGACACCTGCGGCGACACCCGTGGTGAACCAGAACGTACGACGGAACATCGCTAGGTCTCAGTCCCTACTCTCCGCGGAGGTTTCGCTTGCGCCGCCGCGCAGCCGGCACGGTCCGGCCCACGATCACGGTACGCCTCGGTGCTTTTGCGGGCACGTCCTCCTGGCGGCCGCCCAGGGCCCGGCGCACCCCGTAGCCGAAGGCCGCGACCTTGACCAGCGGGCCGCCGAAGGTGGAGGCGACGGTGGTCGAGAGCGCGGAGGCGTTCGACGTGACCTCCTGGACGTCGGAGGCGATCGCGTCGACCCGGTCGATCTGGGTCTGCGCGGAACGCACGGTCGCGGAGGCGTCGGCGAGCAGCGGGACGGCCTGCTCGGTCACGTCCGCGACGAGCTTGGTGGTCGCCTTGAGCGTCTGGGCCAGCCTCGCCAGTGCGACGGCGAGGAAGGAGACCAGGATCGCCCAGAAGACGGCCACCAGGATCCCGGCCACCTCACCACCGGACACTGTGCGCACCCGCTCCCTGAAACGTGCCTGAGCATCGAAAAGTCGTGGACCGAGCCTATCGCGCCGGGCGTGGGGCTCCGTACCGGATTACCGTCGGCCGACGGTGGAGTTATGGGAAGCGATTGTACGGAATGAATACACTTCAGTACGCTCCGTGTCCCATGCGAGGTCCTCAGCGCCCGGGCTCCCCGGCGGACGGCAATCTGCCCCCGGAACTCACCGCGTTCATCGGGCGCTCGGCCGAACTCGCCGGGCTGGCCGAGACGATGGAGACCACCCGGCTGGTGACCGTGACCGGGGTCGGCGGAGTGGGCAAGTCCCGGCTGGCCGTCCGGGCGGCGTCACGGTCGGCGGACCGGCACGAGGTGTGGGGGGTGGAGCTGGCGTCGGTGCGGGATCCGCAGTTCGTGGAGTACGCGGCCGTGGAGGCGCTGGGTCTGACCGACCACACCACCCGGCTGCCCCGTCAGACCCTGCTCGACCGGCTCGGCGGCCGGCCCGTCCTGCTCGTCCTGGACGGCTTCGAGCACCTGGTGGAGGCCTGTGCCGAGCTGGTGGCCGAGCTGCTGCGCAAACTGCCGGAGCTGCGGGTGCTGGCGGCGGGACGGCGTCCGCTGGGGCTGGCGTGCGAGCGGATCTTCCCGCTGGCCCCGCTCGGTGCGGACGAGGCGGTGGAGCTGTTCGCGGACCGGGCCGGGCAGCAGGGGGTGGACGTCGGCGACGGGCCGGCCGTGCGCGAGCTGTGTGCACGGCTCGAGGGGATCCCGCTGGCTCTGGAGCTGGCCGCCGGGCGGCTGCGGGCCCTGTCCCCGGCACAGCTGCTGGAGCGCCTCGACGACAGGTTCCGGCTGCTCACCGGCGGCGGCCGGGACGCGTTACCCCGCCACCAGGCGCTGCGCACGGCGATCGGCTGGAGCCATGAGCTGTGCACGCCGGCCGAACGGCTGCTGTGGGCGCGGCTCTCCGTGTTCGCGCAGACCTTCGACCTGGAGGCGGCCGAGTACGTGTGCAGCGGGGACGGGCTGCCCGCCGAGGACGTCCTCGACGTGCTCGCCGAGCTGCTCGCCCAGTCGGTCCTGGCCCGCGAGGAGACCCCGACGGGCCCCCGCTACCGGATGCTGGACACCGTCCGGGCCTATGGCGCCGACTGGCTGGAGGCGGCCGGGGACGCGCCACGGCTGCGGCGCCGGCACCGTGACTGGTACCTGGGCCTGGCGACCTGGTGCGAGCTGGACTGGTTCTCGCCGCGGCAGCGCGAGGTGGCCGCGCGCGTGGAGGCCGAGCTGCCGAACCTGCGGGCCGCCCTGGAGTTCTGCCTGACCGAGCCGGAGGAAGCGCATCTGGGGCAGTACCTGGCGGGCTCGCTGTGGTTCTGCTGGGCGGGCTGCGGGCGGCTGTCGGAGGGGCGGCGCTGGCTGGAGCGCAGTGTGGGGCTGGAGTCGGGGTACGAGCAGTCCCGGCTGAAGGCGCTGTGGGTCCTCGGTTACGTGGCGATCCTGCAGGGCGACACCGTGCCGGCGCTGGCGGCGCTGCGGGAATGCCGTGAGCAGGCGGAACGGGCCGCGGACGGGACGGCGGTGGCGTACGCGGAGCACCGCACCGGCTGTCTGGCCCTGGTCACGGACGACATGGCAGGGGCAGAGACGCTGCTGCGGTCGGCGCTGGAGCGCTACCGGGAGATCGGCGAGCTGAACAGCAACGTCCTGATGGGCCAGGTGGAGCTGGCGATGGCGCTGGCGTTCCAGGGGGACCTGGCGGACGCGGTGCGGCTGTGCGAGGACGTGCGCCGGGTGTGCGAGGACCACGGGGAGCGGTGGGCACGCTCGTACGCGCTGTACGTGCTGGCGTACGCGGCCTGGCGGGACGGGGATCCGGCCGTCGCGCGGGACCTGCTCACGGACTGTCTGGAGAATGCGCACGCCTTCCACGACCTGCTCGGCTCGGTGCTGGCCATCGAGCTGCTGGCCCTGGTCACGGCGTCGCTGGGCGACCCGGCCGAGGCGGCGGTGCTGCAGGGTGCCGCGGCGCGGCTGTGGCCGTCGGTGGGGCTGCCGTTGTTCGGCTCGGCGCACTACAACGCCCCGCACGAGCTGTGCGAGGCCACGGCTCGGAAGGCCCTGGGCGACGCGCGGTACGAGGAGCGGGTGCGCGAGGGGGCGGGCCTCGAACGGGAGACGGCCGTGGCCCGGGCGCTGGGGGGCGGCGGTGTGCAGCCGCTGCCGGGGCTGCCCGCGCCCCGCGGACCTGTGCCGCGGGACTCCGGCGGCTCCGGCGGCTCCGGCGGCTCCGGCGGCTCCGGGAAACGCGAACCCGCCGCCTCGCCCACCCGGAAGGGCGGGGAGACGGCGGGCTGAGATGCTACGCCGGGGCCGGGATCAGCGGGCGTAGTACTCGACGACGAGCTGCTCGTCGCAGATCACCGGGATCTCCTTGCGGTTCGGCTCGCGGTCCAGGCGGAACGCCAGGGCCTTGAGGTTCACCTGCAGGTAGCGCGGGGTCTCGCCGTCGGGGGCGAAGCCACCCTCACGGGCGACCTGGAAGAGCGTCTTGTCCTTGGAGCGGTCGCGGACCTGCACGACGTCGTCCGGGCGGACGCGGAAGGACGGCTTGTCGACCTTCTGACCGTTGACCTGGATGTGGCCGTGGACGACCATCTGGCGGGCCTGGTAGATCGTGCGGGCGATGCCCGAACGCAGGACCAGCGCGTCGAGACGACGCTCCAGCTCGATGATCAGGGCCTCACCGGTCTTGCCCTGGACCTTGGAGGCACGCTCGTAGGCGCGGACGAGCTGGCGCTCGGACACGTCGTACTGCGCGCGCAGACGCTGCTTCTCGAGCAGACGGACCTTGTAGTCCGAGTTCTGCTTGCGGCCGCGGCCGTGCTCACCCGGCGGGTAGGGGCGGGCCTCGAAGTACTTGACGGCCTTCGGGGTCAGCGCGATGCCGAGGGCACGCGACTTCTTGACCTTGGGGCGGGACTGGTTCGCCATGGAACCGACACCTCGTGTTTCTTATACGAATACGGCTTCACCAGGGTTAGGGGAGGTCGCATCCGCAGCCGGGGAAACCCGCCTGGTCCGTTGCCGGGCCGGGTGGGCAGCCGCTCCCCTGGTCTGGGCACATACGTGCAGCACGCGAGTGGCCCACCGACCTCTCCCGGAGCTCCGGGTGGTGGTGGGCTGCCCGCGACACCATGCGATGGTGCGCGACGCTCCTGGAGATCCTGGCGGACCAGGTCTCCGGCTGGATGTCCCGCTCTGGTGAGCCGGCTCCTCGTTTGAGGGACCGGACACGGGACTCAGCACTCCGCGGCAGTCTACAGGGCGGTCAGGACCGCCTGCGACCGAGGTGCTTTCTCGTCCATTCCACCGCGTCCGCGTACCGCGCCTCCGCGCCGTGGCGGGTGGGTGTGTAGTACTCGCGGTCCTCGATGGCGTCCGGGGCGTACTGCTGCTGGGCGATCCCCTCGGGCAGGTCGTGCGGGTACACGTAGCCCTGGGCGTGGCCGAGCTTGGCGGCGCCCTTGTAGTGCCCGTCGCGCAGGTGCGGCGGGACCGGTCCCGTGAGCCCCTTGCGCACGTCCTCCATCGCGGCGCCGATCGCCGTCGTCGCGGAGTTGGACTTGGGAGCCAGCGCCAGGGCGATGGTGGCGTGGCTGAGGGTGAGGGCGGCCTCGGGGAAGCCGATCATGGCGACGGCCTGGGCGGCCGCGACCGCGATGGACAGGGCGTTCGGATCGGCCAGGCCGATGTCCTCGCTGGCGGAGATCATCAGGCGGCGGGCGATGAAGCGGGGGTCCTCACCGGCCTCGATCATGCGGGCCAGGTAGTGCAGGGCGGCGTCGACGTCGGAGCCACGGATGGACTTGATGAGGGCGCTGGCGACGTCGTAGTGCTGGTCGCCGTCGCGGTCGTACTTCACGGCGGCCCGGTCGACGGTCTGCTCCAGGGTCTGGAGGCCGATCTCCGGCTCGCCCTTGTCGAGGGCGGCTCCGGCCGCGGCCTCCAGGGCCGTCAGGGCGCGGCGGGCGTCACCGCCGGCGATGCGCAGCAGATGCTCCTCGGTGTCCTCGGGGAGCACGACGGCGCCCTTGAGGCCGCGCTCGTCCGCGAGGGCGCGGCGCAGCAGCCCGCGGACGTCGTCGTCGGTGAGGGGTTCGAGCGTGAGCAGCAGGGAGCGGGAGAGCAGCGGGGAGATCACCGAGAAGTACGGGTTCTCCGTGGTCGCCGCGATCAGGGTCACCCAGCGGTTCTCGACCGCCGGGAGGAGGGAGTCCTGCTGGGCCTTGCTGAAGCGGTGGATCTCGTCCAGGAAGAGGACGGTCTCCTTACCGAAGCCGCCGGTGGCGCGGCGGGCGCCGTCGATGACCGCACGGACCTCCTTGACGCCCGCGGTGATGGCGGACAGTTCCACGAACCGCTTGTCGGTGGCCTTGGAGACGACGTAGGCGAGGGTCGTCTTGCCCGTGCCGGGCGGGCCCCACAGGATCACCGAGGATGGTCCGGCGGGACCGCCGCTGCCCTCGCCGACCAGCCGGCGCAGGGGTGAGCCGGGTTTGAGGAGATGCTGCTGGCCCACCACCTCGTCGAGTGTGCGCGGGCGCATCCGCACCGCCAGGGGACTGCCTGCCGGGTCCTTCTCCTGGCGTTCTTCTGCTGCGGCGGTGAAGAGGTCGGGTTCCACGCTGAAACCCTAAGACACGGCACTGACAACGCCGTGCGGTCCGGGGCCGGCCCCGGGAGCAGGCCGGGTTTTCTCGATCAGGCCCAGAGCTGGCTGCCCCAGCGGGTCAGGATCAGCATGGCGATGATGCCGCAGTGCGTGACCGGCAGCACCCACGTGAACTCGCCCAGGAAGGACTTCAGCCAGCGCGGGGACGGAAGGAAGTCGTTGCGGACGTTGAAGGAGGTGACGTACCAGAACATGGTGATCGTGGCGGCCCAGGCCAGCGAGCACCACAGGCACAGGGCGTTGATCCGGTACAGGGACTCGAACTGCAGCCAGGTGACGAAGCAGACCCCGAAGAGGGTGCCGAAGTTGAAGGTCAGCCAGTACCAGCGCGGGAAGCGCGCCCGGGCCAGCAGGCTCATGCCGACACAGATCACGATGCCGTAGCAGACCAGTCCGAGCATCGGGTTCGGGAACCCGAAGACGGCCGCCTGCTTGCTCTCCATCACGCTGCCGCAGGACACGACCGGGTTCACGCTGCAACCGGGCGTGAAGGTCTTGCCCGCGACCTTGGCCTCGAGGATCTTGAACTTGTCGATCGTGATGACCCAGGCGGCGAGCAGTCCGGCCGCGCCGGTGATCACCAGCAGCAGGGCGAAGGCCCGGCTGCCGCCCACCGCGCGGGGCGCCTCGGTCGCACGCTCGGGCTCGGGCTCCGTGGAGACGTCTTTGACTGTCGTCTTGCTCATCACGCCGATTCCGTCACTTGAGAGTTGGACCATCTTCCGGCAGGGGTTCATTGTGCCGCACCCGCCTCTGTGTCCACCGTTCGATGGACATAAGGAGGTACGCACGATGGTCACGGAGCGTTCGGTTCCGGCCGATGCTCAAAGGCATGACAGCACACGCGAACGAACTCGCGGTGCACGTACGGGGGCTGCGCAAGCAGTACGCGGACGTGACCGCGGTGGACGGCATCGATCTCGGCATCCGGCGCGGTGAGGTGTTCGGCCTGCTCGGACCCAACGGGGCGGGCAAGAGCACCACGTCGAGATACTCCAGGGCAACCGGTCGCGGGACGCGGGCGAGATCTCGGTCCTCGGGACGGACCCGGCGACGGGCACGCGCGCGTGGAGGTCCCGTGTGGGAATCGTCTGGCAGGACGAATCGGCGCCTGCCGAATTGACGGTCCGCGAGACGGTACGGCACTTCGCCCGCTACTACCCGCGGCCGCGTGACTCCGAGGAGGTCATCGGCCTGGTCGGGCTCGGGACCAAGGCGAACAGCCGGGTCAAGACCCTCTCCGGCGGCCGGCGGCGCCGCCTCGACGTGGCGCTCGGCGTGATCGGCGGCCCCGAGCTGCTGCTCCTGGACGAGCCGACCACCGGATTCGACCCGGCCGCCCGGCACCGGTTCTGGGACCTGATCCGGCTGCTCGCCGACGAGGGCACCACGATCCTGCTGACCACGCACTACCTGGAGGAGGCCGAGGCACTCGCGGGCCGGCTCGCGGTCGTCGCCCGAGGCCGGGTGGTCGCCGAGGGCGGGCCCGGTGAGCTGCGCGAGCGGTACGGCACCGGCGCCACCGTCACCTGGACCGAACCCGACGGCTCCACGCGCGTGGAGCACACCCACACCCCCACGAGGACCGTCGCCGCCCTGCTGAGCCGTTTCGACGGCGAGATCCCGGGCCTGACGGTGACCCGCCCCACCCTGGAGGACGTCTACCTCCGGCTGACCGGCCAGGAGGCCGCACGATGACCACGACCGCCGTACGGACGGCTGCCCGCGGGTCCGCCGGATCCCTGCCCGGCGCCTGGACGCTCGGACTGCTGCGGGGCGGCCTGGAGATCAGGCAGTTCTTCCGGCAGCGCGAGCAGGTGGTGTTCACCTTCTCCTTCCCGGTGGTGTTCCTGTTCCTGTTCGCCTCGATCTTCCACGACGACGTCCGGGGCAGCGGCGTGAGCGCTCGCAGCTGTACGTGCCCGCCATGATGGCCTCCGGGATCATGTCCACGAGCTTCCAGTCGCTGGGCATCTCCATCGCCGTCGAACGCGACGAGAAGGTGCTGCGGCGGCTGCGCGGCACACCGATGCCGTCGGCGGCCTACTTCCTGGGCAAGATATGGCTCGTTCTGTTCACCGGTGTGCTGGAGACGGCAATCCTGCTGTTCGTGGGCACCGCCTTCTACGACGTCCGCCTGCCGACCGACGCCGGGCGCTGGTTCGACTTCGCGTGGATCTTCGTGCTGGGCCTGACCGCGTGCGCACTGCTCGGCATCGCGATCAGCTCGGTGCCCACATCGGCGAAGAGCGCCAGCTCCGTCGTCGTCCTCCCCTTCCTGGTGCTCCAGTTCGTCTCCGGGGTCTACATCTCCATCGGCACCCTCCCCGGCTGGATGCTCGACATCGGTGCCCTGTTCCCGCTCAAGTGGCTGTGCCAGGGGCTGCGCGGGGTGTTCCTGCCGGACTCCGCGCGGGTCCTGGAACAGGCCGGCAGCTGGGAGTTCGGTCGGATCGCGCTGGTGCTTGCAGCCTGGTGCGTCGGAGGATTGGTCCTGTGCCTGCTTACCTTCCGGTGGAACCGGCGCGAGGGGTGAGCGGTCCGGGCCGGGCACGGGAGGCGGACGCCTGGGACCGGACGATCCGGTACTGGGACGCCTACTTCGCCGTGGCCTGGACGGGCACGCTCGCCTTCGTCCTCGACGCGGCGCACCCGGGCCTGCCGGTCCGGGCCGCCGCGGCAGGGCTGCTGGTGCCGCTGGTGCCCTGTCGAGCAGAGCCCGGAACGGGCCGAGCTGATCGCCGAGTTGGACGCCAGCCGGCACGAGATCTCCCGGCTGTCGGCCGCGCACGGCGCGCTCGCCGAACGCGAACGGCTGGCCAGAGAGATCCACGACACGCTCGCGCAGGGTTTCACCAGCCTGCTGATGCTCGTCCAGGCCGTGGAGGCGGAACTGGACTCCGACCTCCCACAGGCCCGCCGCCACCTGGCCCTGATGGACGAGACGGCCCGCCGCAACCTCGCCGAGGCGCGGGCCCTGGTGGCCGGCGGCGCACCCGCCGATCTGGCGGGCGCCTCCCTGCCGGACGCGCTGGCACGGCTGGCCGCCCGGCACGAGGCCCCGCTGGACGTGACCGGTCCGGTGCGCACGCTCCCGGCCGGCATCGAGGTGGTGACCCTGCGCTCCTGCCAGGAGGCACTGACCAACGCCCGCAGGCACACGGGGAGTTCGGCGGCCGTGCACGTGGCTCTCGCCTACACCGACGACACGGTGACCGTCACCGTGCACGACGACGGCCGGGGCTTCGACCCCGCCGCCCAGTCCGGCGGCTACGGTCTTGCCGGGCTGCGCGCCCGCCCCGAACTCCCCCGTCTGTCGGCCCGCGAGACCGCGGTCCTGCGCCTGGTGGCGGACGGCTGCACCAACGCGGAGATCGGACGGCGCCTGTTCATCGGCGAGTCGACGGTGAAGACCCACCTGCTGCGGATCTTCGGGAAGCTCGGCGTGGACGACCGTACCGCGGCCGTCACCAGCGCCCTGCGACACGGACTGCTCGACCACTGAGCGTCACGGCCACTGAGAGCACTGAGCCCCGGCCGCTGAGACTCGGTCACTGAGGCCGCGGGGAGTCGACCACTGAGAAGGGCGCCGGAGAAGTCCGGCGCCCTTCGTGCGGCTTGCTGTGGCCGGCCGGCCGCGACCGAGTGGCCGCCCCGGGCCTCTGCGACCGACCGGGACGCGGCTCCGTCACCGGGCCGGGCCTCTGCGGCTAGCCGAGCCGCGACTCCAGCTCCGCCACGATCTCGTTCACGCCGATCGCCGTCTGCTCGCCGGACTCCATGTCCTTGAGCTGGACGACGCCCTCGGCGAGGTCACGCTCGCCGGCGACGATCGCGTAGCGGGCCCCGCTGCGGTTGGCGTTCTTCATCGCGCCCTTCAGGCCCTTGCCGCCGTAGGAGAAGTCGGCGGCGACACCGGCCTTGCGCAGCTCGGTGACCTTCCCGAACAGCACCCGGCGGGCCTCCTCGCCCAGCGGCACCGCATAGACGCTGGTCGCGGCCGGGATGCCCAGCTCCACACCCTCGGCCTCCAGGGCGAGGACCGTGCGGTCGACACCGAGCGCCCAGCCCACCGACGGCAGCGCGGGACCGCCGATCATCTCCGACAGGCCGTCGTAGCGGCCGCCGCCGCCCACCGCGGACTGCGAGCCCAGGCCGTCGTGCACGAACTCGAAGGTGGTGCGGGTGTAGTAGTCGAGACCGCGCACCAGCCTCGGGTCGTCCTCGAAGGCCACGCCCGCCGCGGTGATCAGCTCGCGGACCTCCTCGTGGTACGCCTTGCAGGCGTCGCACAGGTAGTCGCGCAGCACCGGGGCGCCGCCCAGCTGCCGCTGGACCGACTCCCGCTTGTCGTCGAGCACCCGCAGCGGGTTGATCTCGGCGCGGCGCCGGGTGTCCTCGTCGAGGTCGAGGCCGCGCAGGAAGTCCTGGAGGGCGGCCCGGTACACCGGACGGCACTCCTTGTCGCCCAGGCTGTTCAGCAGGATGCGGAAGTTGCTGAGCCCCAGGGAGCGGTACGCCTGGTCGGCCAGGATGATCAGCTCGGCGTCCAGCGCCGGGTCCTCGGCGCCGATCGCCTCGGCACCGACCTGGGAGAAGTGCCGGTAGCGGCCCTTCTGGGGGCGCTCGTAGCGGTAGTACGAGCCGGAGTACCAGAGCTTGACCGGGAGGTTGCCCGTCTTGTGCAGGTTGGCCTCCAGGGCCGCCCGCAGGACGGACGCCGTGCCCTCGGGCCGCAGGGCCAGCTTGTCGCCGCCCTTGGTCTCGAAGGCGTACATCTCCTTGGTCACGATGTCGGTGGACTCACCGACGCCGCGTGCGAACAGTTCGACGCTCTCGAAACCGGGGGTCTCGATGTAGCCGTAGCCGGAGTTGCGCAGCGGGGCCGCGATCGCCTCGCGGACCGCCAGGTACTTGGCGGAGTCCGGCGGGATCAGGTCGTAGGTGCCCTTGGGGGCCTGGAAGGTACTCACGAAGCTCTCTCGTCACATTCCTCGTCGGGGAGCCCGGACGGCTCCCTGGCCGGTCGCCACCTGCCGCAGATAGGGGTTGGTGGCGCGCTCCTGGCCGATGGTCGTGTGCTCGTTGTGACCGGGCAGCACCACGGTGGAGTCGTCGAGCGGCAGGCACACGCGGGCCAGCGATTCGAGCATGTCCTCCATGGAGCCACCGGGCAGGTCGGTGCGTCCGATGGAGCCGGCGAACAGCAGGTCGCCCGAGAACAGGATCGGCGGGATGTCCGCCGCCTCGGGCAGGCCGAAGGTCACCGACCCCCTGGTATGGCCCGGCGCGTGCGCGACGGAGAACTCCAGCCCGGCGAGCGAGAGCTCGGCGCCGTCGGTCAGCTCCTTGACGTCGTCCGGCTCCCCCACGGTCAGCTCACCCATCAGCGGCGTGCCGACGGAGAGGCCGAGCGCCTTTGCGGGGTCGCTCATCATGTACCGGTCCTCGGGGTGGATCCAGGCCGGTACGTCGTGCGCGCCGCACACGGGGACGACCGAGGCCACATGGTCGATGTGACCATGGGTGAGGACGACGGCGACGGGCTTGAGCCGATGCTTCTTCAGTGCTTCCTCGACACCCTGGGCGGCCTGATGGCCCGGGTCGATGATCACGCACTCCTCACCGGCGGCGGGGGCGACGAGATAACAGTTCGTCCCCCAGGCCCCGGCGGGGAACCCGGCAATGAGCACGATCGTCCTTCGTTGTGTCGATTCGGGAGGGCTTGCGGGCGGTCGGCCCGTGGCCCAGAGCCTACCGGCGCTGCCGTTTCCTCAGCGAACCCATATACGGTACGGGGCTACAAGCGGCTGTCGGCTCACAGGACGCACGTGTACCGGTCGACACACGACACGCATGAGGAGAGAACCCGGTGGTCAGCCAGGAGCAGCGGCGGCGTCAGCTCGCCCGGGAGAAGTTCTTGCGGCAGCAGCAGCGGCGCACCAGCGCGCGGCGCAAGGCGCGCATGCGCAACTCCGTGATCGCGTCGGTGCTCGGCGTGGTCGTGATCGGCAGTGTCGCCCTGTACACGACCGGGGTGCTCAAGAACAGCGACGACAAGAAGAACAGCGCGAGCTCCAGCGCCACGCCGAGCGCCGCGCCGAGCAGCAAGGCGCCCGACCCGTGCCAGAAGCCTGCCGCGGGGGCGATCAAGAAGGAAACCTGGAAGAAGGAGCCGGCGATGTCGATCGACACGTCGGCCAAGTACTCGATGAAGCTCGCGACGACGTGCGGTGACATCGGCATCGCGCTGAAGGCGTCGGCGGCGCCGCACACGGTGAACTCGTTCGACTTCCTCGCGGGCAAGGGCTTCTTCGACCACACCAAGTGCCACCGTCTGACCACGAACGGCATCTACGTGCTGCAGTGCGGCGACCCGCAGGGCACCGGTATGGGTGACCCCGGCTACAAGCTCCCGGACGAGAACCTCAAGGACGCGAGTCTGAAGGGCAACTCGTATCCGGCGGGCACGGTGGCGATGGCCAACTCGTACAACGCGCAGACCAAGCAGGGCCGTAACACCGGCGGCAGCCAGTTCTTCCTGGTCTACAAGGACAGCCCGCTGCCGCCCTACTACACGCCGTTCGGCACGATCGACGCGGCGGGCATGAAGGTGCTCGGCAAGATTGCCGCCGCGGGTGAGAACACGGGTGCCGGTGACGGCGCCCCGAACGCCACGGTGGTGATCAACAAGGCGACGGTCACCAAGTCCTGACGCCCGGCAATGCTCAAGACGGCCAACTGCGGAATTTCGGTCGCGCTGGATGCGGACAGGCAACCCGCTGGTCGCCTATGTTGGCCGTGACGAAACTGTGGACGATGCCCGGGGGCGCTGAGGCCCGCCGCAGGCATCATGTGGAGGAGGCGCTGTGAGCAGCGACCCGTGGGGCCGCGTCGACGAGACGGGGACCGTGTACGTGCGTACGGCCGACGGCGAGCAGGTCGTCGGATCCTGGGCGGCCGGCTCCCCTGAGGAGGCGCTGGCCTACTTCGAGCGCAAGTACGAGGGCCTGGTTGTCGAGATCGGCCTCCTCGAGAAGCGAGTGCAGACCACCGACCTGTCGGCGAAGGACGCCCAGACCGCGATCGACCATCTGCGCGAGCAGGTGGACGCGCACCACGCGGTCGGCGACCTGGCGGCGCTGCGGACCCGCCTCGACAAGCTCGTAGCGACGGTCGGTGCCCGGCGCGAGGAGCGCAAGGCACAGCGCGCGAAGCAGTCCGACGAGGCCCGCAAGGCCAAGGAGGACCTGGTCGTCGAGGCCGAACAGCTGGCGCAGTCCGACCAGTGGCGAGCCGCCGGCGAGCGGCTGCGGTCCCTGGTGGACACCTGGAAGGGACTGCCGCGTCTGGACCGCAAGTCCGACGACGAGCTGTGGCACCGCTTCTCGCACGCCCGGTCGGCGTTCTCCAAGCGCCGCAAGGCGCACTTCGCGCAGCTGGACGCGCAGCGCGAGGACGCCCGCAAGATCAAGGAGCGGCTGGTCGCCGAGGCCGAGTCGCTGTCCGGCTCGACGGACTGGGGCCCCACGGCGGCCCGCTACCGCGAGCTGATGGCGGACTGGAAGGCCGCGGGCCGCGCGCAGCGCGAGCACGAGGACGACCTGTGGAACCGCTTCCGCGGGGCCCAGGACGTGTTCTTCGCGGCCCGCAGCTCGGTCTTCGCCGAGCGGGACGCCGAGCAGGCGGAGAACCTGAAGCTCAAGGAGGAGCTGGCCGAGGAGGCCGAGAAGCTCCTGCCGATCACGGATCTCAAGGGCTCCCGGGCAGCCTTCCGTTCGATCAACGAGCGCTGGGAGGCCATCGGTCACGTCCCGCGGGACGCGCGTCCGAAGGTCGAGGGCCGCATGCACGCGGTCGAGCGGGCCCTCCAGGAGGCCGAGGAGGCCGAGTGGCGCCGGACGAACCCGGAGGCACGCGCGCGTGCCGAGGGTCTGACCGGTCAGCTGCAGGCCGCCGTGGACAAGCTGAAGGCGCAGATCGAGCAGGCGCGCGCCCAGGGCAACAACGCCAAGGCCGACAAGCTCCAGCGTGAGCTGGAGGGCCGCCAGGCGCTCCTGGACCAGGCTCTGAAGGGTCTGCAGGAGTTCGGCGGCTGATCCCCCGCTCACCTGGCCGAAGGGCCCCGTACATGGCGTACGGGGCCCTTCGGCGTCCGCGTACTGGATCCTGGTCCCTTTGACCTCCGCGTACGGCAGGCCCCGGGGGGCTTCGGCGTACAGGTTCAGGTCATCTTCTTCGGCATCGACGTGTCCACGGCCGGCCGCCTTGCACGTCCACGCCCGGCCGGGGTCGGGAGTCGACGGTCGACGTCCGGCCGTGTCAGGCGTCCACGGCCGGCCGGCCGCGCGTGTGTGGCCGGCCGGCCGGGTTCCTACGACCTGCTGCGCGCCGAGGTCACCCGGTAGACGTCGTACACGCCCTCCACGCCCCGGACGGCCTTCAGGACGTGACCGAGGTGCTTCGGGTCGCCCATCTCGAAGGTGAAGCGGGAGGTGGCCACCCGGTCGCGGGAGGTCTGGACGGCCGCGGAGAGGATGTTGACGTGCTGGTCGGAGAGCACGCGGGTGACGTCCGACAGGAGGCGGGAGCGGTCCAGCGCCTCGACCTGGATGGCGACCAGGAAGACCGAGGACTGGGTGGGCGCCCACTCGACGTCCAGGATCCGCTCCGGCTCCCGGGACAGTGACTCCACGTTGACGCAGTCGCTACGGTGAACCGATACACCGCTACCGCGCGTGACGAAGCCGATGATCGGGTCGCCCGGCACGGGCGTACAGCAGCGGGCCAGCTTGACCCACACGTCGTCGACGCCCTTGACCACCACGCCGGGGTCGGCGCTGGAACGGCGCTTGCGCCCGCGGGTGCGCGTGGGCGGGACGGCCTCGTCGATGTCCTCCGCGGCGGCCTCCTCGCCGCCGAGCGCCTGGACGAGCTTCTGCACGATGTTCGGCGCGGAGACATGTCCCTCGCCGATCGCCGCGTAGAGCGCGGAGATGTCCGAGTACCGCATCTCGTGGGCGAGGGTGACGAGCGAGTCGCCGGTGAGGATGCGCTGGATCGGCAGGTTCTGCTTGCGCATGGCGCGGACGATGGCGTCCTTGCCCTGCTCGATCGCCTCGTCGCGGCGCTCCTTGGAGAACCAGGCCCGGATCTTGTTGCGGGCACGCGGCGACTTGACGAAACCGAGCCAGTCGCGGGACGGACCCGCGCCCGCCGCCTTGGAGGTGAAGACCTCCACCAGATCGCCGTTGTCCAGGGTGGATTCGAGCGGTACGAGCCTGCCGTTGACCCGCGCTCCTATGGTGCGGTGGCCCACCTCGGTGTGGACGGCGTACGCGAAGTCGACGGGCGTGGCACCGGCGGGGAGCGCGATGACGTCGCCCTTGGGTGTGAAGACGAAGACCTCGTTGCGGGAGAGGTCGAAGCGCAGGGACTCCAGGAACTCGCTGGGGTCCTCGGTCTCCTTCTGCCAGTCGAGCAACTGCCGCAGCCACGCCATGTCGTTGATGGCGTCCTTGTCCTTGCCGGAGGCCTTGGGCACGTCCGTGCGGACCTTGGAGGCGCCGGCGACGGCCTCCTGCTTGTACTTCCAGTGCGCGGCGATGCCGTATTCCGCGCGCCGGTGCATGTCGAAGGTGCGGATCTGCAGTTCGACCGGCTTGCCGTTGGGCCCGATGACCGTCGTGTGCAGCGACTGGTACATGTTGAACTTCGGCATCGCGATGTAGTCCTTGAACCGGCCGGGGACCGGGTTCCATCGCGCGTGCACGGTGCCGAGGGCGGCGTAGCAGTCGCGCACGGTGTCGACGAGGACGCGGATGCCCACCAGGTCGTAGATCTCCGCGAAGTCGCGACCGCGGACGATCATCTTCTGGTAGACGCTGTAGTAGTGCTTCGGACGCCCGGTGACCGTCGCCTTGATCCGGGCGGCCCGCAGGTCGGCCTGGACCTCGTCGGTCACTATGGCGAGGTACTCGTCCCGCTTGGGCGCCCGTTCGGCGACCAGCCGCACGATCTCGTCGTACATCTTGGGGTAGAGGATCGCGAACGCGAGGTCCTCCAGCTCCCACTTGATGGTGTTCATGCCCAGGCGGTGGGCGAGGGGCGCGTAGATCTCCAGGGTCTCGCGCGCCTTCTTCTCCTGCTTCTCGCGCTTGAGGTAGCGCATGGTGCGCATGTTGTGCAGGCGGTCGGCGAGCTTGATGACGAGGACGCGCGGGTCCTTCGCCATCGCCACGACCATCTTGCGCACGGTCTCGGCCTGCGCGGCCTCGCCGAACTTGACCTTGTCCAGCTTGGTGACGCCGTCCACGAGGAGGGCGACGACGTCGCCGAAGTCGCGGCGCAGGTCGTCCAGGCCGTACTCGGTGTCCTCGACGGTGTCGTGCAGCAGCCCGGCCATCAGGGTGGCCGGATCCATGCCCAGCTCGGCGAGGATGGTGGTGACGGCGAGGGGATGCGTGATGTACGGGTCGCCGCTCTTGCGCTTCTGGCCTCGGTGCCAGCGCTCGGCGACCTGGTAGGCGCGCTCGATCTGCCGGAGCGTCGAGTTCTCGATCTTCGGGTCGTTGCTGCGGACTATCCGCAGCAACGGCTCCAGCACGGGGTTGTACGGGTTCGCGCGCTGGACGCCGAGACGGGCCAGGCGGGCGCGCACGCGGTTGGAGGAACCGGTGCGGGAAGGCTGGCCGGCGGCGGGGCGCACGGGCGCGGGGGGTCCCCCCGCGCGGGAGGAGCCGAGAGCGGGGGACGGTTTGGGACGCGCAGCCTCCGCGGCCTTCTCGACGGGCGCGGACTGGGCATGCTCGACCGTCCCGCGGTTGTCGTTCCTCGCGTGGGAGGCGTTCGGCGCGGGCTTCGCCGCGGGCGCCGAGCCGGGCTCGGGCTTGGCGGCGGTCAGTGGCTGGGCCTCGTCTGGCAAGAGGACTCCTCGTGCGCGATCCGGGTCCCCCGGTCAGGCTCCGGAGACCCCATGGTATCGATCCTGCGCCCCGTCATCGCCTCCAGGCGGCAGCGAGAACCGTCTACCGCTGAAACACGAGGGACTGCCGGGGGATTCCAGGGGGCGTCACCAGGGTGTTCCGGGGGTGACCGCAAGGTTTCGGGCGAGGGCGAACTTCCGGCGAAGGCGGCCCCTGAGCGCCAGGGCCTCCTACGGGGGCGCGGACGCCGACGGTGGAGCCGCCCCGCGGGGGCCACCCGCAGGTGACGACGAAAGCTGCACGGGCGGTGCGAGTGGGAAACACGAAGCGGCCGATGGCGAATCCGAGGTCGCTCGGTCCGCCAACGGCCGCATTCCGCCCCAGGCTCAGATCCGGAGCAACGCCTCCAGCGGAGCCCCGCTCAGGGCCGGCTCCAGCCGCCCGCGCCCGCCCAGGAAGCCCAGCTCCATGAGGACGGCGAGGCCCGAGACCTCCGCGCCGGCCCGCTGGATGAGCTGGATCGCCGCCTCGGCGGTGCCACCGGTGGCCAGGACGTCGTCCACGATCAGCACACGGTCCCCGGAGGAGAGATCCTCCGCATGCACCTCGATCTCGGCCGAGCCGTACTCCAGGTCGTACGCCTGCCGCAGGGTCGCCCCCGGCAGCTTGCCCGCCTTGCGGACCGGTATGAACCCGAGGCCCGCCCGGACCGCGACCGGGGCGCCCAGGATGAAGCCACGGGCCTCCAGGCCGACGACCTTGGTCGCACCGGTGACGGCGGCGATCTCGGCCAGCGCGTCGGTGAGGGCGGTGAAGGCCGCCGGGTCCGCCAGGAGCGGAGTGATGTCCTTGAACATCACGCCCGGCTCCGGGTAGTCGGCCACGTCACGGATGCGGCTGAGCAGCAGCTCCTCGACGTCGGTCATCGGCGCTTCCCCGAGGGTCGGCCGCGGCCCCGGCTGCGCGAGGCGGGCTGGTTGCGCGGACCCACCACGGCGGGAGCGGCGTCCTCGGGCTCGCCCTCGGCGGACCGCGCCTCCACGAGGTCCTCCTCGGTGCCGGCCTGGGCGCGCTTGGCCAGGACCCGCTTGCGGAGCGCCTTCATCGCCGGCTCGCGCTCCTTGAGGTCGGCGACGAGCGGCGTGGCGATGAAGATCGAGGAGTACGCACCGGCGGCGAGGCCGACGAACAGCGACAGCGAGATGTCGTTCAGCGTGCCGGCGCCGAGGAAGCCGCCGCCGATGAACAGCAGGCCGGCCACCGGCAGCAGGGCGACGACCGTGGTGTTGATGGAACGGACCAGGGTGCCGTTGATCGACAGGTTGGCGATGTCGCTGTAGGTGAAGCGGGTCTGCTTGGTGATGTCCTTCGTCTGCTCCTTGAGGCTGTCGAAGACGACGACCGTGTCGTAGAGCGAGTAACCGAGGATCGTCAGCAGACCGATGACCGTACCGGGTGTGACCTCGAAGCCGACGAGGGCGTAGATACCGGTCGTAATGGTGATGTCGTGGATCAGCGCGACGAGCGCCGCGATGGCCATGCGCCACTCGAAGGCGATCGCCAGGTAGATCACCACGAGCACCATGAAGATCGCCAGGCCCTCCCAGGCCTTGCTGGCGATCTGCTCGCCCCAGCTCGGGCCGACCAGGTCCGCGGCGAGCTTCTCCGGGTTGAGGTTCAGGTCCTTGGCCAGCGTCTGCTTGATCTGGTCGGACTTGTCGGTGTCGATGCCGGCGATCTGGATGCGCAGGCTGCCGTTGCCGAGCTTCTGCACGACCGCCTCGTGGCCCGAGGCGTCCTTGGCGTACCCCTCGGCCTGGGCCACGGAGGTGCTCATGTGGGTCGGCGTCGTGAAGACCGCGCCGCCCTGGAACTCGATGCCCATGTTCAGGCCGCGCACCGCCAGGCCGACGATGGCCGTGATGGTGATCAGGATCGAGATGCCGTACCAGATCTTGCGCTTGCCGACGAAGTCGTAGCTGATCTCACCACGGTGCAGTCGGGCGCCGAGGCTGCCGAGTTTCGACATCGCTCACGCTTCCTTCGGGTCGGCAGAGCCGGCGGCGGGACCGGCGGGACGGCGGGTACGGCGCAGCGGCGGCTTGGCGCCCAGGCCCTTGGGGTCGAGTCCGGACCACTTGTGGCCGTTGGCGAAGAACGGGCGGCGCGCGAGCAGCGTCATCAGCGGCTTGGTGAAGAAGAAGACGACGACCACGTCGAGCACGGTGGTCAGGCCGAGCGTGAACGCGAAGCCCTGGACCTTGCCGACGCTCACGATGAACAGGACGGCGGCGGCGAGGAACGACACGAAGTCGGAGACCAGGATGGTGCGCCGGGCGCGCGGCCAGGCCCGCTCGACGGCGGGGCGCAGCGAGCGGCCCTCGCGGATCTCGTCCCTTATACGTTCGAAGTACACGATGAACGAGTCCGCGGTGATACCGATGGCCACGATGGCGCCGCAGACGGCCGGCAGGTTCAGCGCGAAGTGGATGGCCGGGCCGAGCAGAGCCATGATCACGTAGGTGAGGATCGCGGAGACCAGCAGGGACGCCATGGCCACGAGCGACAGACCGCGGTAGTAGACGACCAGGTAGATCACGACCAGGGCGAGGCCGATGGCGCCGGCGAGCAGACCTGCGCGCAGCTGCTCACCGCCGAGCGCGGCGGTCACCGTGGTGACGGTGTCCTCCTTGAAGGACAGCGGGAGGGCACCGTAGGACAGCATGTTGGCGAGGCTCTGCGCCTCCTGCTGCGTGAAGTGGCCGGAGATCTCCGCCTGGCCGCCCGAGATGGCCGACTGCACGAACGGGCTGGAGACGACCTGACCGTCCAGGACGATGCCGAACTCGTTCTGCGGGGACTGGTTCTTGGCCAGCTGGCCGGTGATGTCCGAGAACTTCTTCGATCCGGTGGAGGTGAAGGTCATCTGGACCTGCCAGCCGGAGGCACCCTGGGTGTCGAAGACCGCCTGGGCCTTCTTCACCTCGGTGCCGTCCACGCCGGCCGGGCCGAGGATGTACTTGTACCAGGTCTTGTCGACCTGACCGCAGGCCACGGTGGGCTCGCCGGGCTTGGCACTCGTGCCGGCCTTGGCGCGCTCGGCGGGCTTGGTGCAGTTCAGGGTGGCGTACTGGGCCTGGAGCTTGGCGGCGTCCGCACTGGCGCCGGAGGGCGAGGCCGACGGGCTCGGCGAGCTGCCCCCGCTGGAGGAGGCGCTCGGCGACGCGGAGGACGACGGCGTGGCGTCGGCCTTCAGTGCGTCGGTGACCGCGCGGCCCTGCGAGGTGGCGGTGGCCGTCGGGGACGCGGAGGAGGACGAGGAGGCCTTCTGCTTGCCGGAGTCGCTGCTCGACGGGCTCGGCGAGCTGCTCCCGCTGGAGGAGGCGCTCGGCGAGGGGCTCGGCGCGGCGGCGCCGCTGGGCTCGCTGGCGAGGACCGGGCGGAAGTACAGCTTGGCGGTGGTGCCGACCTGCTGCTGGGCTTCCTTGGAGTTGGTGCCCTTGGGGATGTTCACGATGATGTGGTCGGCCCCCTGGGTCTGCACCTCCGCCTCGGAGACGCCCAGGCCGTTGACACGGCGGTTCATGATGTCGACCGCGGTGTCCATGTTGGCCTTGTTGATCGCGGACCCCTGATCGGCCTTCGCCTTGAGCGTGATGCTCGTACCACCGGCGAGGTCGATGCCGAGACGCGGAGTGGTGTTCCCGGAGAGGAACATGCCTCCGGTGAGCGCCACGATGGCGATCAGGATCAGGGCCAGCGAGCGCCCTGGCTTGCTCTGGGCGCTCGCGCTCCGGCCCTTCTTAGGTGCTGCCACCTTCTCGTACTCCCTCTCGGGCCGCCCCGCGCCCGGTCGGCGCGGTCGGCCATGACATGGTGTCGGGCTCCCGTGCGGGAAACAGACGCGTCCGGGGTGCGCGGGGCGCGATCGGGTCGCGCCGCACACCCCGGGACGTGACTACTTCGCGTCGGAGTCGCCGTCGGTCTTCTTCGGCTCTTCGTCCGCCTTGGCCTCGGCGGCCTCGGCCGCGTCGGTCTTGTCCTCGTCGGCGTCCTTCTTACCGAGGTCGACGGCCTTGTCGTCTGAGGCGGCGGCAGCAGGCTCGTCGGCGGCGTCGGGCTCGGTGAGGGAGGAGGCGTCGTCCGGGACGATGGCGGCGTCGGACTTCAGGTCGTGTTCGATGCCGTGGACGATGCGGTTGTACTCGTCGTCGGTGAGGACGGCGCCGATCGCGTTCTTGGCGAAGAGAAGGTCGACGCCCGGTCCGGCGTCGAGGAGGACCGTGTCCTCATTGACCTCCTTGACCGTCGCGTACATCCCCCCGATGGTGCGGACACCGGATCCGGGCTGCATCTCGTTCCGCATGGAGGCGGCCTGCTGCTGCTTCTTCTTGGCCGAGCGTGTCATCAGGAACATGGCCGCGATGAGCACGATGAAGGGGAGAAGGGTAAAGGCATTCACGGGACGGAATTTCCTTCGCGCGACCGCGCGGTGAGCGGCCTGTTGGATGGGGGTTGTCGGCGCCGCCCGCAAGGGCGGCATCGGCGGAGTCTAAGCGAGTCCGCGTGCATGGAACAACGCTCAGCATGGCACCTGGGTTCCTGCCCCCGCCAATGCCCTCGCCGTCACGGAGGCGTCACGCCCCGAACAGGTCCTGTTGTCCGGTTCCCCCGGCTGACGTGCGCGGCGGGGTCAGACCGAGATGCGCCCATGCGGCGGGAGTGGCGACCCGGCCGCGCGGGGTACGGGCGAGCAGGCCCTCCCGCACCAGGAACGGCTCGGCCACCTCCTCGACGGTCTCGCGCTCCTCCCCGACCGCGACGGCGAGCGTGGACAGGCCGACCGGGCCGCCGCCGAAGAGTTTCAGCAGCGCCTCCAGCACGGCCCGGTCCAGACGGTCGAGGCCGCGCGCGTCAACCTCGTAGACCGCGAGGGCCGCCGCGGCGATCTCCCGGGTGATGAAGCCGTCCGCCTTGACCTGCGCATAGTCGCGCACACGGCGCAGCAGACGGTTGGCGATGCGGGGCGTGCCGCGGGAGCGGCCGGCGATCTCGGCGGCACCGGCGGGCTCGATCTCGACGTCGAGCAGGCTCGCCGAGCGGTGCACGACCCGCTCCAGCTCGGTGGGCTCGTAGAACTCCATGTGTCCGGTGAAGCCGAAGCGGTCGCGCAGCGGGGGCGGCAGCAGGCCGGCGCGCGTGGTGGCGCCGACCAGGGTGAACGGGGGCAGCTCCAGGGGGATGGCAGTGGCGCCGGGGCCCTTGCCGACGATCACGTCGACGCGGAAGTCCTCCATGGCCATGTACAGCATCTCCTCGGCGGGCCGGGACATGCGGTGGATCTCGTCCAGGAAGAGGACCTCGCCCTCCTGGAGGGAGGAGAGGATCGCGGCGAGGTCCCCGGCGTGCTGGATGGCCGGGCCCGAGGTGATGCGGATCGGGGCGCCCATCTCGGCGGCGATGATCATCGACAGGGTGGTCTTGCCGAGGCCGGGCGCGCCGGAGAGCAGCACGTGGTCAGCGGTCGCGCCCCGCGCGCGTGCGGCACGCAGAACGAGGTCGAGCTGTTCGCGGACCTTTTCCTGTCCGATGAACTCGCCGAGGTCCTTGGGCCGCAGTGCGGCCTCGACGGCCTGGTCCTCGCGGTCGGCGACGGGGCCCACCAGCCGCTCCTCGGCGGGGCCGACGAGCCGGTCCTCGGCGGAGGTGTCGGTCGTGTCGTCCCAGTTCACTCAAGATCTCCTAGCGGGGGGGGCGCAGGTCAGCGGGCGCGGTTGAGGGTCTGCAGGGCGGCCTTCAGCAGCGGGCCCACCTGCGGCGTGCCGCCCGCCGCCTCGGCCTGGGGGGCGACGGCGACGACGGCCTCGTCCGCCTCGCGGGGTGCGTAGCCGAGGCCTACGAGGGCCGTGTGCAGCTGGTCGCGCCAGCCCTGGTTCACCGGGGCGCCGGTCGCCCGGGCCGCGCCGGTGGGCGCGCCGAGCCGGTCCTTCAGCTCCAGCAGCAGCTTCTGCGCGCCCTTCTTGCCGATGCCGGGGACGGCGGTGAGGGCCTTCTCGTCAGCGGTGGTGACGGCACGGCGCAGTGCGTCCGGGGTATGCACGGCGAGCATCGCCTGGGCCAGCCGCGGACCGACTCCGCTCGCGGTCTGGAGCAGCTCGAAGACCTGGCGCTCGTCGTCGTCGGCGAAGCCGTACAGGGTGAGGGAGTCCTCGCGTACGACCAGGGAGGTGTGCAGCCTGGCGGGCTGGCCGATGCGGAGCGTCGACAGCGTGTTCGGTGTGCACTGGACGGTCATGCCGACGCCGCCGACCTCGACGACGGCTGCGTCGGGGGCGAGGGCGGCGACCGGTCCGCTGACGAAGGCGATCATGCCGTGCGGCCTTTCGTTGCGTGGGCGGTGTGCAGGGCGACGGCCTGCTGGAGCCGGTTCTGGGCGGGTGCGCGCCAGATGTGACAGATGGCGAGTGCGAGGGCGTCGGCGGCGTCGGCCGGCCTGGGCGGCGCGGCGAGCCGGAGCAGCCGGGTGACCATGGCGCCGACCTGGGCCTTGTCCGCGCGGCCGCTGCCGGTGACGGCAGCCTTGACCTCACTGGGGGTATGCAGGGCGACCGGGATGCCGCGCCGGGCCGCGCACAGCATGGCGACGGCGCTGACCTGGGCGGTTCCCATGACCGTGCGTACGTTGTGCTGGCTGAAGACACGCTCCACGGCGACGATCTCGGGCCGGTGCTCGTCCAGCCACTCCTCGATGCCCTCTTCGGCGGCGAGCAGGCGCAGGCTCAGCTCGGCGTCCACAGGGGTCCGTACGACCCCGACGCCGAGCATGGTGAGCGGCCGGCCGGCGATCCCCTCGACGACGCCGATGCCGCATCGTGTCAGTCCGGGGTCCACCCCCAGTACGCGCACCGCGCCCCTCCCCTCCTCGCGGCTGAACCGCCGCCCCTTCGGCTGGACCGCCGCCGCTCCCGCGGACCTGGCCGGGCACCGTCGTTCCCCGACGGATGGTTGCGGTCCGTCGACGGCGATCTCCGGATGACGCCAGGCTAACCGCTGCCACCGACAACGACGGCGGGCCGGTGGGACGTGTCCCACCGGCCCGCCGGAGAATCTGCTGTGCCCGCGGCAGTGCCTAGGCGTCGACCTTCTCCATGACCTCGTCGCTGACGTCGAAGTTGGCGAAGACGTTCTGCACGTCGTCGCTGTCCTCCAGCGCGTCGATCAGCTTGAAGATCTTCCTGGCGCCGTCCTCGTCCAGCTCGACCTGGACGGACGGCACGAAGCTGGAGTCGGCGGAGTCGTAGTCGATGCCGGCCCCCTGGAGGGCGGTGCGGACCGCGACCAGGTCGGTGGCCTCGCTGATGACCTCGAAGGTCTCGCCGAGGTCGTTGACCTCCTCGGCGCCCGCGTCCAGGACGGCACCGAGGACGTCGTCCTCGGACAGCTCGCCCTTGGGAACGATGACGACACCCTTGCGGCTGAACATGTACGACACGGAGCCCGGGTCGGCCATGTTGCCGCCGTTGCGGGTCATGGCGACGCGCACGTCGGAGGCGGCGCGGTTGCGGTTGTCGGTGAGGCACTCGATGAGCACCGCGACACCGTTCGGGCCGTAGCCCTCGTACATGATCGTCTCGTAGTCGGCACCGCCGGCCTCGAGGCCGCCGCCGCGCTTGACCGCGGAGTCGATGTTCTTGTTCGGGACCGACTGCTTCTTCGCCTTCTGGATGGCGTCGTAGAGAGTCGGGTTGCCCTCGACGTCGACGCCGCCCATGCGCGCCGCGACCTCGATGTTCTTGATCAGCTTCGCGAAGAGCTTGCCGCGCTTGGCGTCGATCACGGCCTTCTTGTGCTTCGTCGTAGCCCATTTAGAGTGGCCGGACATCTGCCTGTCTCCTTCGCGTAACCCATCTCTGCAACGAACTCCGGAGATCCTACAAGGACTCCGGTGTCCGGTTGGCGCGCACCATGTCGACGAACAGGGAGTGCACGCGGTGGTCGCCGGTCAGTTCCGGGTGGAACGACGTGGCGAGCGCGTTGCCCTGGCGGACCGCGACGATGTGGCCCTCGTGCTCGGCGAGCACCTCGGCCTGGGCCCCGACGGACTCGACCCAGGGGGCGCGGATGAAGACGCCCTCTACAGGATCGCCCGCGACTCCCTCGACGTCGACCGCCGCCTCGAACGACTCGTTCTGCCGCCCGAAGGCGTTGCGGCGCACGATCATGTCGATGCCGCCGATGGTCTCCTGGCCCGAGCGCGGGTCGAGGATCTTGTCGGCGAGCATGATCATGCCCGCGCAGGTGCCGTAGACGGGCATGCCGTCGCGCACGCGCGCGCGGAGGGGTTCCATCACTCCGAAGAGGACGGCCAGCTTGGAGATGGTGGTGGACTCGCCGCCGGGCAGGACGAGGCCGTCGACCTCGGCGAGTTCCTCGGGGCGCCGCACCGGCCTGGCCACGGCGTCCGCCGCGGCCAGGGCGATGAGGTGCTCCCGTACGTCGCCCTGGAGAGCCAGGACGCCTATGACGGGGGTGTTCATGGGTGTCGGTGCCTTACCAGCCGCGGTTCGCGTAGCGCTCGGCCTCGGGGAGGGTGTCGCAGTTGATGCCGACCATGGCCTCGCCGAGGTCGCGGGAGGCGTCCGCGATGATCTTCGGGTCGTCGTAGAAGGTGGTGGCCTTCACGATGGCGGCGGCGCGCTTGGCCGGGTCGCCGGACTTGAAGATGCCGGAGCCCACGAAGACGCCCTCGGCGCCGAGCTGGCGCATCAGGGCCGCGTCGGCCGGGGTCGCGACGCCACCGGCGGAGAAGAGGACCACCGGAAGCTTGCCCAGCTCGGCGACCTCCTTGACCAGCTCGTACGGGGCGCGCAGCTCCTTGGCGGCGGCGTACAGCTCGTGGTTGTCGAAGCCACGCAGCCGGGCGATCTCGTTCTTGATCTGGCGCAGGTGGCGCACGGCCTCGACGACGTTGCCGGTGCCGGCCTCGCCCTTGGAGCGGATCATCGCGGCGCCCTCGGCGATGCGGCGCAGGGCCTCGCCCAGGTTGGTGGCACCACAGACGAAGGGGGTGGTGAAGGACCACTTGTCGGAGTGGTTGACCTCGTCGGCGGGGGTGAGGACCTCGGACTCGTCGATGTAGTCGACGCCGAGGGACTGCAGCACCTGGGCCTCGACGAAGTGGCCGATCCGGGACTTGGCCATGACCGGGATGGACACGGCGTTGATGATGCCCTCGATCATGTCCGGGTCGGACATGCGGGCCACGCCGCCGTCCTTGCGGATGTCGGCCGGGACCCGCTCCAGCGCCATGACGGCGACGGCGCCCGCGTCCTCGGCGATCTTCGCCTGCTCCGGCGTGACGACGTCCATGATCACGCCGCCCTTGAGCTGCTCCGCCATGCCACGCTTCACGCGCGCGGTGCCGGTCTCGGGGGCCTGGTTCTCGATGGTGGACACGGGTGACCTCACTGATGGGAAAGAGGGTTTCTGCATCCAGAGGAAACGCGAGTGGACCAGGCCACAGCAAGGGCCAATGGAAACCCGGTGGATCCTTTTGGTCCACCGGGGGTTCAGGAGACCCGCCGCGTCTGCCTCAGGAGACCCGCTCCACCAGGGCCGCCGGCGGCTCGTCGTCCATCTCGAAGGCCAGCGGGAACGGGGCGTGGCCGGCCAGCCGGAACCAGCGCACCTTGCGGTGCTCCCGGAGCCTGCGGGCGGCCCCCACGGCGTCGTTGTGGAAGCGGCGGGCCATCGGCACCCTGCGGACCGCCTCGGCCAGCTCACTGGCCGCCGCCTCGCCGCCGGGGGCTTCCCGTACGGCCTCGACCTGCAGCGCGTTCTCGAAGACCGCGCGCAGCGCCTGGCTCAGCTCGCTCTCCGCCACCTCCCGCTGCTCCTCCTCGGCCTGCCGGGCGGCGTGCGCGGCCTCGTAGAGCACGATCGAGGCGGCCGGGTCCAGGACGCCCGAGGTCGCCAGTTCCTGCGTCACGGAGGCCCGCCGCAGCAGCTGCGCGTCGAGAGCGGCCCGCGCCGCGTCCATCCGCACGTGCAGCCGGTCCAGCCGTCCGGCCGTCCAGCTCAGGTACAGACCGACGGCGACGAGCGCGACAAGGATCCAGATGAGGGTTGCGGTCACGGGCGAAGGCTATCGGGGTGCCCCGGCCCGGCCCGAAGCCGCGGGCGGCGCCGGGTGCGTCTCAGTCCCGCGCCAGTCCGAACCGCGCCCTGAGGCCCGTCCGCTCGTCCGTGGCCACCGCGGCCGTACCGGTCGTCACCGTCTCGTACACCGACAGGATGTCCGCGCCGACCGTCGACCAGTCGAAGCGCCGCACGTGGGCGCTTCCCCTCTCCCGCAGTTCGGCCCGCCGGGCCGGGTCGGCCAGCAGCCGTACGGCCGCCTCGCCCAGCGCGTCGGCGTCCTCGTTGGCGAAGACCTCGCCGGCCGCGCCCTGGTCGAGGACCTGGACGAAGGCGTCCAGGTCGGAGGCGAGGACGGGGGCGCCTGCCGACATGGCCTCGACGAGGATGATGCCGAAGCTCTCACCGCCGGTGTTGGGCGCCACGTACAGGTCGACGCTGCGCAGGAAGCGCGCCTTGTCCTCGTCGCTGATCATGCCGAGGAACCGGACGCGGGAGCGCAGCTCCTCGGGCAGGTTCTCGACGGCCGCCTCCTCGTCGCCGCGCCCGGCGACCAGCAGACGGGCCTGCGGCCGGGCGGCGAAGATCTTCGGCAGTGCCTTCATCAGGACCGGCAGGCCCTTGCGGGGCTCGTCGATCCGGCCGATGAAGCCGATCGTGTCGCCCTGCCACTCGGCCTTGGGCTCGGCCTCGGCGAAGAAGTCGACGTCGACGCCGTTGGGGATGACCACCGCGTCACCGCCGAGGTGCTCGACCAGGGTGCGGCGGGCGTACTCGCTGACCGCGATCCGCGCGCTGATCTTCTCCAGCGCGGCCTGGAGGATGGCGTACGCGGCGATCATCGCGCGCGAGCGCGGGTTGGAGGTGTGGAAGGTGGCCACGATCGGGCCCTGCGCCGCCCAGCAGGTCAGCAGGCCGAGCGACGGGGACGTGGGCTCGTGGATGTGGACCACGTCGAAGGCGCCGTCGTGCAGCCAGCGCCGCACCCGGGCGGCCGACAGGAAGCCGAAGTTCAGACGGGCCACCGAGCCGTTGTACGGCACCGGGACCGCGCGGCCGGCCGACACGACGTACGGCGGCAGCGGGGTGTCGTCGTCGGCGGGGGCGAGCACCGAGACCTCGTGGCCCAGGCGGATGAAGTACTCGGCGAGGTCGCGGATGTGGAACTGGACGCCACCGGGCACGTCCCAGGAGTACGGGCAGACGATCCCGATTCTCACGAGGGTCCCTTCGCGGGGTCGAGGTCGGCGAGCCACAGCCGCTGGAGCATGTGCCAGTCCTCCGGGTGGTCGGCGATCCCGGTGGCGAAGGCGTCGGCCAGCGCCTGTGTCATGACGGACGTCTTCTCGGCCTTCGTACCCGCCTGCGGCACCTCGACCGGGGGATGGACCTGTCCCTGCATGACGGGCGAGTCGTCGTACCAGAGCGTGACGGGCAGCAACTGGGCACCGGTCTGCTGGGCGAGGAGCGCCGGGCCCGCGGGCATCCGGGTCCGCTCGCCGAAGAAGTCGACCTCGATGCCGGAGGCGGACAGGTCGCGGTCGGCGACCAGGCAGACCAGGCCGCCTTCGCGCAGCCGCCGGGCCAGGGTGCCGAAGGCGGAGCCGCCGCTGTGCGGCAGGACCTCCATGCCGAGGCCCTCGCGGTAGGCGACGAAGCGGTCGTAGAGCGTCTCGGGCTTCAGGCGCTCGGCGACCGTCGTGAACGGTGTCTCCAGCTTGGTGGTGACCCAGGCGCCGGCCAGGTCGTAGTTGGCCATGTGCGGCAGCGCGAGGATCAGGCCCCGGGGGGAGGCGATCCCGTCGGTCAGGTGGTGCACGTCCTTGCACTCGAAGCCCGTCCTGATGCGCTCGGTGCTCCAGGCGGGCAGCCGGAAGGACTCCATCCAGTAGCGCAGGTACGAGCGCATGCCCGCGCGGGAGAGTTCGGCGAGGCGCTCGGCAGTGGCGTCGGGCACCACGCGCGCGTAGTTCGTCTCCAGGCGCTGCACGCCCTTGCCGCGCTGCTTCCAGGCGAGGTCGGCGATGGTCCGCCCGAGGCGGACCGCAACGGGTTCGGGAAGCTTCTTGACGGTGCTCCAGCCGAGGCCGTACAGGCCGTCGGTGAGCCGTTCGGCGGTGCTCACTTCGCCGCCTCGCTCCCCTGCGACGGGTTGTGCTGCGCCGCCGCCTCGGCCTCGGCGGACTCGCGGCGGACGGTGACGACCCGCTGGACCAGCGTGACGAGGCTGCCCACGGCGACGATCCACAGGGCGACCGGCAGCAGCCACTGGATGCCCGGGACACCGAATGCGTGCAGACCCGCGAGACCGGCCGCGACCAGCGAGATGACCAGGCGCTCCGCGCGTTCGACGAGCCCGTTGACGGCGACCGGCAGTCCGATCGACTCGCCGCGTGCCTTGGTGTAGGACACCACCTGGCCGCTGGCCAGGCAGAAGATCGAGACGGCGCACAGGGCGTTGTTGTCGCCGTTGCCCGCGTACCAGAGCGCGAAGCCGCCGAAGATCGCGCCGTCGGCGACCCGGTCCAGGGTGGAGTCCAGGAAGGCGCCCCAGCGGCTGGAGCGGCCCAGCTGGCGTGCCATGTTTCCGTCGACCAGGTCGGAGAAGACGAACAGGGTGATCACGACCGTGCCCCAGAAGAACTCGCCCCGGGGGTAGAAGACCAGCGCGCCCGCGACCACACCGGCCGTGCCGATGAGCGTGACCGTGTCGGGGCTGACCCCCCGCCGGATGAGAAACGCGGCGAACGGTGTGAGGACACGCGTGAAGAATGCACGCGCGTACTTGTTCAGCATGGCCTTCCCGACGGTCGGTGTCGCCGCGGCCCTGGTGGCCTCCGGCTGGCCCATCGTAGCCAGGCGTGCGTGTGCGTGACGGGCGGGCACCCGCTGCCGTGCCGCGATCCGGTGCTCACCCGCGCGCGCGGGGCGCGCGGGGCGCGATCGGCGTCCGTCGTATGGACGCAACGTGACGGGAGTGGAAAGCTCGAAGGACCGCGGGCGTCGCAGGAGCCGCCAGTGCACGCGGTGCCGCGTGTCCGCGCCCACAGTGACCTCACCGTGCACGGGAGGCAGGATCATGGGCGACAAGGCGCAATCACACCCCGGAGCCGCCGGCAGGGCAGTAGCGGCCGACCACCCCGCGTCCGTACGGAATGTGGTGCTGGTCGGCCACTCCGGATCGGGAAAAACCACACTGGTGGAGGCCCTCGCGCTGACCGCGGGGGCGGTGAACCGGGCGGGCCGTGTGGAGGACGGCGGCACCGTCTCCGACTACGACGACATCGAGCACCGGCAGCAGCGCTCGGTACAGCTCTCCCTGGCGCCGGTGGAATGGGACGGCATCAAGGTCAACATCCTCGACACCCCCGGGTACGCCGACTTCGTCGGGGAGCTGAGGGCCGGTCTGCGCGCGGCGGACGCGGCCCTCTTCGTCGTCTCGGCCTCGGACGGGGTGGACGGCTCGACCCGGATGGTCTGGGAGGAGTGCCAGGCCGTCGGCATGCCCCGCGCGATCGTGATCACGCACCTGGAGGCCGCCCGCGCGGACTTCGAGGAGATGACCCGGGTGTGCGCCGAGGCCTTCGGCGCGGACGACCCGGACGCCGTGCTGCCGCTGTACCTGCCGCTGCGCGGGCCGGAGGGCCCCGACGGGCACGCGCCCGTGACCGGGCTGATCGGCCTGCTGTCACAGAAGCTGTTCGACTACGCGAGCGGTGAGCGCAAGGAGTCCGAGCCCGGCGACGACCAGCTGCCGGACATCGCCGAGGCCCGCAACCGGCTCATCGAGGGGATCATCGCCGAGAGCGAGGACGAGACCCTCATGGACCGCTATCTGGGCGGCGAGCAGATCGATGTGAAGACCCTGATCGAGGACCTGGAGCGGGCCGTCGCACGGGGCACGTTCTTCCCCGTCCTGGCGGCCGCCCCCGCCGCCGAGGGCGCCAAGCAGGGCCTCGGCACGGTGGAGCTGCTGGAGCTGATCACCGGCGGGTTCCCGACCCCGTTCGAGCACCCCATGCCCGGGGTCACCACCGTCGACGGCAAGCCACGCGAGCTGAAGGCCTGCGACACGAGCGGACCACTGGTCGCCGAGGTCGTCAAGACGGCCTCCGACCCCTACGTCGGGCGCATCTCCCTCGTCCGCGTCTTCTCCGGCACCCTGCGGCCCGACGAGACGGTGCACGTCTCCGGGCACGGCCTGGCCGACCGCGGGCACGAGGACCACGACGTCGACGAGCGCATCGGCGCGCTGTCCATGCCCTTCGGCAAACAGCAGCGCCCGGTGACGCACGCCGTCGCGGGCGACCTGGTGTGTGTGGCCAAGCTGAGCCGGGCCGAGACCGGGGACACGCTCTCGCCCAAGGACGACCCGCTCCTGATGGAGCCCTGGCAGATGCCCGACCCGCTGCTGCCGCTGGCCATCCAGGCGCACAGCAAGACCGACGAGGACAAGCTCTCGCAGGGCCTTTCCCGGCTGGTCGCCGAGGACCCGACGATGCGCCTGGAGCAGAACCAGAACACCCACCAGGTGGTCCTGTGGTGCCTGGGCGAGGCCCATGCGGACGTCGCCCTGGAGCGGCTGCGCAGCCGGTACGGCGTCCAGGTCGACGTCGTCCCGCACCGGGTCTCCCTGCGGGAGACGTTCGCCGACAGGGCGGCGGGACGCGGCCGGCACGTCAAGCAGTCCGGGGGGCACGGGCAGTACGCCATCTGCGAGATCGAGGTGGAGCCGCTGCCCGGCGGCTCGGGCATCGAGTTCGTGGACAAGGTGGTGGGCGGCGCCGTACCGCGCCAGTTCATCCCCTCGGTGGAAAAGGGCGTACGGGCGCAGGCCACGAAGGGAGTCGCGGCCGGCTATCCGCTGGTGGACGTGCGGATCACGCTGCTGGACGGCAAGGCGCACTCGGTGGACTCCTCCGACGCCGCCTTCCAGACGGCGGGCGCGCTGGCCCTGCGGGAGGCCGCGGCCGAGAGCCGGATCCATCTGCTGGAACCGGTGGCCGAGGTGACCGTGCTGGTGGCCGACGACTACGTGGGCGCGGTGATGAGCGACCTGTCGACTCGGCGCGGCCGGGTGCTCGGCACCGAACAGGTGGGCTCCGGCCGGACCCTGATCCGTGCCGAGGTGCCCGAGTTCGAGATCGGCCGCTACGCGATCGACCTGCGTTCCCTGTCGCACGGCACGGCCCGCTTCAGCCGGGCGTACGCGCGGCACGAGCCGATGCCGCCGCAGATCGCGGAGCGGATCCGTGAACAGGCGGGCGAGACGCCGTAGCGCACCACCGTTCGACCGGCGTGCGCCGGCGCTCCCAGTGAGCCGCCGGGGCACGCCGGTGCATGGAGTCCGGACGCCCGCAGGGGCACGCCGGTGTCGGGAGTCCGAGCGCCCCCGAGGGGACGCCGGAGCCGGGGAGTCCGGACGCCCCCGAGGGGACGCCGGCGCCGGAGGGTCCGGGCGCGCGGGCTCCAGGGGCCGAGCGCTGCCGGGCTCCCGGCACCGGCCGGCGCGCCCCGGGACGGACGGGCAGCCGAAAGGGCTTCGGCCGTCCGCCGACGCACTGTCAGTTGCTGCGGATACGCTGATCACCTGATCGCGTCGTGCCGAACTCGGGCGGTACCGGAGTGGTATCGGCACGTCGTCCGGGCCAACAGGTGTGCGGAGCAAGGAAGTCGGGAAGGCCGCAGGAGCGAGACCGGCGGCGAGGGGGGCGGCAATGTCGGTGGGAACGGAGTGGGACGGGCCTCAGGTGCCCGTCTCCGGGGACGAGGGCCAGGCGGCGACCTTCGCACTGGCCTCGGCGGCCTACCGGGACAATGTGCTCGACGAGATCAAGAAGGCCGACAACGACTGGCACCAGTCGACCGTCAAGCCGGGCCGCAAGTGGGCCACGATCTTCCGGCCCAATCTCGGCGAGGCCTTCTCCCGGGCCGTCGTCGACCGGATGCTCGCCCCCGGCCGCAAGCCGCTCATCCAGTCCTTCGGCGCCGAGCCCGCGGTCGTCGTGGAGCACTGCATGGCGGCCAACAACATCCGCCGGGACCGCGACAACCGGCTGTCCCTGCTCATGGTCGTGTGCGGCCTGATCTTCCTGCCGGGACTCGTCGGCTGGCTGATCGTCTTCCAGCTGCGCCGGTTCGTCGGCAGGCGCGACGCCAAGCGCGCCGGGTGGGCGGCCAGCGCCCTGCTCTACGGAGTCGGTCTGCTGGCCGTCCTCTTCCTGCTGAAGATGCCGCTCCACGGCTTCTGGGCCTGGTACGCACGGGCTGCGGTGATCGCCCCGGTGCTGGGGTGGTTCCTGGCCAAGCGGATCTGCGAGCGCACCGCGAAGGACCTGCGGGCGCGCTGGGACGCCCTGCTCTCCGGCAGCAGCATCGGGGCGAAGGTCCCCGAGGCGGTGCCGCGCGGCCCGGGCGAGACCGCGGCGGAGCAGCTGCGCCAGTCGCTGGCCCGGCTCAGCGCCGAGCAGCAGTCCAACTCGGTCTTCTACGCCGGCCCCAAGGGCATACTCGGCATGGGCACCCGCTGGGGTGCCTGGCAGCTCGCCGAGGACCTGGTGTCGGCCGACCCCACCCGGGAGATCCACCCCTTCCGCAGCTGGGACGTCGTGCGGGCGATCCACGACCAGCTGCGCATGCTGGAGCGCGGCCCGCTGAACACCGGTGGCTTCCCCCGGCCGTCGATACGCCACTGGATCGTCACGCCGATCGGCGAGAAGGCCGGGGCGGTGTCCCGGCCGGAGGGCACGGACGTCGAGGCGTTCCAGGTCAAGACGCACGCCATACAGGACATCTGCAACAAGCAGCAGTTCGGCAGCGGTGACCGGCACTACCTGGGTGTGCAGTGGACGCTGTGGGACGGGCAGCTGGTCATCACCTTGCTGATCACGGTGACCGTGCTGCACGAGACGCTGCGCATCGAGGTGACCGGGCATGCCCTGGGGCCGGTGAATCCGCTGTTCAACGCCAAGCCCGAGGCGCCGACCAAGCAGGTCACCAAGTCTCTCAAGCCCTGGGAGACGCGGACGGTCAAGCTGCCGCTGGTCCCCACCGACGAGGTGGTGCGGCTGGCCGCCCGCGCTCCGCTGACCTGGTATCCGCCGCTGCTCAACTGGCTCGGCGGTTCGCTGGCCCTGCCCGAGCCGTTCGGCCTGCGGCACGCCTGGGCCGATCAGCCCTGGCGCCACCGCTTCATGGCCGACGACGCGCTGCGTGCGGCCACGCCGGTGCTGAGGGTGGTCCACTCGGCGGCTCTCCGCGTCCTGAGGGAGAACGGCGTGGACACGGAGAAGTTCGGCAACCGCTCGTCCGTCCTGAGCGGGCTGGTCCAGGATCCGACGCCGCGGAAGGCGGACCTGTACGACGCGTAGGCCCCCGGCGGTCCGGCAGGTGACGGGTGGCTCCGGCTTCCCGCTCCGGTGACGGGCCGCCCCAGGTTCCAGGCCCGGTGACGGACCTCCGGATGCCCGGTCCGATGACGGCCGCTCCCCGTTTCAGGCCCGGTGACGGACGCTGTTGCAGACCCGGTGACGGACGCTCCGGCTGCTCGGTCCGGTGACGGACGCTCGAATTTCACGGTCCGGGGGCTGCCGCCCCCGGACCCCGCTTCGCCACCGAACAGGGCTTGTCCACGAACGCCGGGCGGGCCGGCTGCGGCGCCCCGTCAGCTCCTGGGCCAGGCCTCGGCCAGCATCTTCCTCGTATCGGCGAGCAGCTGCGGCAGCACCTTCGTGTGGCCGACCACGGGCATGAAGTTCGTGTCGCCGCCCCAGCGCGGGACGATGTGCTGGTGCAGATGGGCCGCGATACCGGCGCCGGCCACCGTGCCCTGGTTCATGCCGATGTTGAAGCCGTGTGCGCCGGAGGCGGTGCGCAGGGCCGTCATCGCCTGCTTGGTCAGCTCGGCCAGCTCGGAGGTCTCCGGGCCGGTCAGATCGGTGTAGTCGGCCACGTGCCGGTAGGGCACGGTCATCAGGTGGCCGCCGTTGTAGGGGTAGAGGTTGAGCACGGCGTACACATGCTCGCCGCGGCGGACGATCAGGCCGTCCTCGTCGGACTTGGCCGGGATCGAGCAGAACGGGCAGCCGTCGCCGGACCCCGGGCCGGTCGGCTTGTTCTCGCCCTGGATGTAGGCCATCCGGTGGGGCGTCCACAGGCGCTGGAACGCGTCCTGCGTCCCCACTCCGATCTGCTGCTCCGGCTCACTCGTCATGCAAGGCAGCATATGGCTTCGCCCGTTCGTGGCGTGTCGCAGGGGCGAGGCGGAGGACGGCGAGGGCCCCCGGGGATGCGATCCGCCGGGGGCCCTGAACCGGGACGTCAGAGCCGGGGGCCCTGAACCGGGACGTCAGACCTGGGTCCGCTCCTCCACGACCTTTGCGATCTTGGCGATGGCCTCGTCGAAGGGGATGCCGTTCTCCTGGGAGCCGTCGCGGTAGCGGAAGGACACCGAGTTGTTCGACATGTCCTCGTCGCCCGCGATGACCATGAAGGGCACCTTCTGCTTCTGGGCGTTGCGGATCTTCTTCTGCATCCGGTCCGAGGAGGAGTCCACCTCGACGCGCAGGCCCTTCTTCCTGGCCGCCGCGGCGAACTTCTCCAGGTACTCGACGTGCCCGTCGCCGATCGGGATGCCGATCGCCTGGACGGGGGCGAGCCACGCGGGGAAGGCGCCCGCGTAGTGCTCCAGGAGCACGGCGAAGAATCGCTCGATCGAGCCGAAGAGGGCGCGGTGGATCATCACCGGGCGCTGCTTGGAGCCGTCCGGGCCGGTGTACTCCAGGTCGAAGCGCTCGGGCAGGTTGAAGTCGAGCTGGATGGTCGACATCTGCCAGGTGCGCCCGATCGCGTCCTTGGCCTGGACGGAGATCTTCGGGCCGTAGAAGGCGGCGCCGCCCGGGTCCGGGACCAGGGGCAGGCCCTGCTTCTCGGCGACCTGGCGGAGGGTCTCCGTGGCCTCCTCCCAGACCTCGTCGGCGCCGACGAACTTCTCCGGGTCCTTGGTGGAGAGCTCGAGGTAGAAGTCGGTCAGGCCGTAGTCGCGCAGCAGGCCGAGGACGAAGGTGAGCGTCTTGTCCAGCTCCTCGGACATCTGCTCACGGGTGCAGTAGATGTGCGCGTCGTCCTGGGTGAAGCCGCGGGCACGGGTCAGGCCGTGCACGACGCCCGACTTCTCGTACCGGTACACGGTGCCGAACTCGAAGAGACGCAGCGGCAGTTCGCGGTACGAGCGGCCGCGCGCGTCGAAGATCAGGTTGTGCATCGGGCAGTTCATGGGCTTGAGGTAGTAGTCCACGCCCTCGTCGAGCTGCATGGGCGGGTACATGCCCTCGGCGTACCAGTCCAGGTGGCCCGAGGTCTCGAAGAGCTTCCCCTTGGTCGCGTGCGGGGTGTAGACGAACTCGTAGCCCTCTTCCTCGTGCCGGCGGCGCGAGTAGTCCTCCATCACGCGGCGGACGATGCCGCCCTTGGGGTGGAAGACGGCGAGGCCGGAGCCGATCTGCTCGGGGATCGAGAAGAGGTCCAGCTCGTTGCCCAGCTTGCGGTGGTCGCGCTTCTCGGCCTCGGCGAGGAAGTCGAGGTACGCCTTCAGCTCGTCCTTGGACGGCCAGGCGGTGCCGTAGATGCGCTGGAGCATCGGGTTCTTCTCGCTGCCGCGCCAGTAGGCGGCCGCGTTGCGCATCAGCTTGAACGCGGGGATCAGGCGGGTCGAGGGCAGGTGGGGACCGCGGCAGAGGTCCTTCCAGCACAGCTCGCCGGTCTTGGCGTCCAGGTTGTCGTAGATCGTCAGCTCGCCGGCGCCGACCTCGACGTCCGCACCGTCGTCGGACGAGGCGGAGCCCTTGAGGCCGATCAGCTCCAGCTTGTACGGCTCGGCGGCCAGCTCCTCGCGGGCGGCCTCGTCGGTGACGACGCGGCGGGAGAACTTCTGGCCCCGCTTCTGGATCTCCTGCATCTTCTTCTCGACGGCCTTGAGATCCTCGGGCGTGAACGGCTTCTCGACGTCGAAGTCGTAGTAGAAGCCGTCCTTGACGGGCGGGCCGATGCCCAGCTTCGCCTCGGGGAACAGCTCCTGCACGGCCTGCGCCATGACGTGCGCGGTCGAGTGGCGCAGGATGTTCAGGCCGTCCTCGGAGGAGATCTCGACGCCCTCGACGGTCTCGCCGTCCTTGACCTCGTGGGTGAGGTCCTTGAGCTCGCCCCCCACACGCGCGGCGATGATCGAGCGCTCGCCGGCGAAGAGCTCGGCGGCCGTAGTGCCCGTCGTCACCACGCGTTCTTCCCGCTCGGAATCGCGCTGGATGATCACACGGACGTCTGACACCGGTCTCTCCTGACTGAAGGTGGGGTGCGGCGCCATACCAGGAACGCGCGCACAAGGGATCGTACCGACCCGACGGCGCCGACCGCGAAACGGTCACCCTCAGTCCTCGGCCCCGTACCCCTCTCCGCACGCCTCCTCGAAGAAATCGAGATTCTCCTGCAGGGACTTCAGCAGCCGGTCCCGCTCGGCGTCGTCCACCTGCACGGGTACGACACCGGAGGCGCCGGTGAGCCTGCGGAAGCCGCCCCGGCGCTCCAGCCGGCCGTGCACCCGCACGGGGAGGCCGACGAGGTGGGCGTGGCCGGCGATGCGGTAGTCCTCCTCGTCCAGGGTGACGCGGACGTGCGGGACCTCGGCGCCCGCGAGCACCCGCAGCCGTACGGTGCCCTCGCCGCGGGGACCGGAGCGGCGCAGGCGGACCACGGCGCCCGTGATCCGGACCGGCACGGAGGGCTCCTCCTGCACATAGCGGGCGCTCGCCGCACGCAGCACGGGCAGGTCGCCGGGCGAGAACTCGACGGGTTCGGCGGAGACGGCGCAGCCCTCGGGGACACCGGCCCCGGGTGCCCAGGCGACGGCGATGCGGGCGCCCTCGGTGCCCCGGACGAGGGTGATCAGGGCCTCGGTCAGTTCACGGCTGACGCCGGCCTCGACGGCACCGTCGAAGGCGTCCATGCCGCCGGTGGCCCGCTCGTAGTCGATGGCCTCACGGGCCGCGTGCAGGGCCTGGTGGAGGCGGACGGCGAGCGGGCGGGCGGTGGGCACCGGGGTGAAGGCGGTCAGCCGGCGGCCCTCGGCGGCCGGTCCGACGAGGAGGTTCTCCAGGAGGACGGCGGCGGCGCGGCGGTGCCGGGCACCGTAGTAGCCCGCCCGCGCGCGCGTGGCGAGCGCGGCGGCGAGGAGCATCTGCCGTGCGGCGGTGCGCAGTTGCTCGTCGACGATCCAGGGGGCCGCGCCGCCCACGGGCCCGGTCGGGGTGTCCCGCCACCAGCGGATCTCGTCACTGGGCACGGCGAGGGAGATCAGCACCTCGCGCGCCGAGGGCGTGTCGCTGCGGGCCAGGGCGTCGAGGGCCTCGCCGAGCAGGTCCTCGCTGTCGGGGAAGGCCCGGCTCTCGGGCACCAGCAGGCTGGTCGCGCCACCGCCCGGCCCCGGCGGGGTCCAGCGGCCGTAGCGCCCGGCCGCTCCCCCGCGCCGCTGCCAGCCGTGGCGGTGCAGCAGGGCACCGAGCACGGCGGGGTCGACCTGGGCGGGGTCGGGGGGCCGGTTCCAGGCGAGGTCGTCGGGGTGCGGCCGGACCTGCCGGACCACCCCGTCGTACGGACGGCTTCTCATGGCCTGCCTCCCGTCCCGACCCGCGTCATGATCTCGCACAGCGCCCGGTCGTCGAAGATGCGCGAGGTCGGTATCCGCACGGTGGTCCGGTGCCGGCCGGTGACCGGATGGCCGGCCAGGTTGACCCAGTAGCAGCAGTGCCTGAGGTCGAGCCGGTCGTGGCTGGCGCGCAGCCAGTCGTCCTGGGACCGCGGGACGAGCATGACGACCAGGATCTTGTGCACCGAGACCGGTGTGCGGGCGAGTTTGCGCAGGTGGTCGTTGTCGAGCGTGAAGGAGAAGAAGCGGCCCGGGGGGTTGGGCGCGACCTGGTAGGTGCACTTCAGCTGCACCTTGATGGTGACCTCGTCGTCGACGGTGTGTGCGGGCGCGCTGTGGCTGACGTGCCAGTCGATGCCGTTGTCCGGAAAGGGCTGGGACAGCGAGCAGCCCGCCGCGGCGGCGACCGCGTGCAGATATCCGACCTGCAGCGTCTCCATGCAGGCGGTGGTGGCGAGCGTGCCGCGGAGGGGGCCCGTGCGTTCGGGCAGCAGCCCGCGCCGCTCGGGCTGCGCTATGGCCATGACCAACAGCCTTCCAAGCCAAGAGTTTCCCCGTGCCGGGCCGCTGAACTGCAAAGACCCGTACTCCTGTTGTCTCCTCCCGGCGTACGGCGCAAACGGCCCGGGTATCACCAAACGGGCAGAAGACGGAACGTCACCTGCTGTAAGTGAACGAGGAGTTGGGTTCACATGACGACCTGGTACGAGGGGCCGCTGGCCGCCTTCGACACGGAGACGACGGGCGTGGACGTCGAGACCGACCGGATCGTGTCGGCCGCCGTCGTCGTCCAGGATGCGCCGGGCACCCGGCCCCGGATCACCCGGTGGCTGGTGAACCCGGGCGTGCCGGTGCCTGAGGCGGCGACGGCGGTACACGGACTGACCGATGAACACCTGCAGCACAACGGGCGCTGGCCGGCGCCCGTGATGTACGAGATAGCCGAGCAGCTGGCCGAGCACGCGGCGATGAGCCGGCCACTGGTCGTGATGAACGCGCCGTTCGATCTGACGCTCCTGGACCGGGAGTTGCGCCGGCACCGCGCCTCGTCGCTGGACCGCTGGTTCGAGTCGGTGCCGCTGCGGGTGCTGGACCCGCGGGTGCTGGACAAGCACCTGGACCGCTATCGCAAGGGCCGACGGACCCTGACCGATCTGTGCGCGCACTACGGCGTGACGCTGGAGGATGCGCACGACGCGGCGGCGGACGCGCTGGCCGCACTGGAGGTCGTACGGGCGCTGGGCCGCCGTTTCGCGACCCGTCTGGAGCGTCTGTCCCCCGGCGAGCTGCACACGTTGCAGGCCGCCTGGCATGCGGCGCAGGCCCGTGGTCTGCAGGCGTGGTTCGCGCGCAGCGGCTCGGAGGAGACGGTGAACACGGACTGGCCCCTGCGGCCCGAGCTGCCTGCGGCGGCATGAAGAAGGCCGGTCCGCCTGTGGCGGACCGGCCTTTCCCGGTGGGCGATACTGGGTTCGAACCAGTGACCTCTTCGGTGTGAACGAAGCGCTCTCCCACTGAGCTAATCGCCCGGGAACGCACTGAACAATACAGGCCCCTGCGGTGTTACTTCAAACCGCTTCGAGGTACCGCAGCAGTCCGCGCCGTCCGGCGGCCATCATCAGCCGGTGGTTGGCGCGTAAGAGGGGACGTCCGGGTACGGCCAGCCGTCGCAGCAGGGGCTTGTGCACGTCGACGACCTGGTCGTAGCGGGCGAGGGTCCCCGCGCCGTCGGCCGTGACCGTCCAGCGGGCCCAGCCGGCGATGTCACCGGACATGGCGATCTCCAGGATGCCCGCGGCCGGGTCGTGACGCGTCCGGCGGGCGATGAAGCTCATCTCGTACGGCAGGACGGAGCGGATGGTGAGGACGCCGGTGGTGTCGTCGAGCCGGGTGACCGTCCGGACCTGCGGCCACCAGCGGGGGTACTCCTCGGGCCGTTCCAGCACCGCGTACACGGTTTCCGGCGAAGCGGGCAGGGACCACAGGCTGCGGAAGCGGTAGCGGGACCAGTCCATGAACAGAGTCTGCCCTGGTGGAGGCGCCGATCTGAGTACGCGTACTCATGTCCTCTCCTCGTGACGCGGACCACACTCTGGTGGTGAGCGCCGCCGCCCGTGCGACGGCGCTCGCCTCTCGTTTCCCGGTCTCGTTTCCCGGTCTCGCTTCCCGGCCGGGTTTCCTGCCGCGGCGCAGGGCCGGGGTCTCGACGGCCGCGGGACCGTACGGCGCGGCGTCGCTGCCGGACACCCGGCTCGCCTCGCGCCCTCGACCAGGGCGGTCGGCTCCGCCGGCTCGGTCGGCTCGGTCGGCTCGGTCGGCTCGGTCTCCCAGGGCGGACGGTGCAGCCGTCGGAGCCTCAGCAGTCCTTCTCCTCGGCCTCGGTGGCGTTGACGCCACGACCGGCACAGAGGGGAGACTCGGCCATGTCCTGCCGGACGGCCTTCGGGCCGGCGACGAGCACTTGACGTCGGAAGCGACCGGAATTCCGGGCTGTCCGCCGTCGGCCTCGCCTGCCTCCGTGATGCCTTCTCGGAAGTGATCCGGACTCAGATGCCTTGCCCGGCCCTGAGACTTGAGGTCAAGAGGAATTCCTCCCCCACCGCACTTCCGAAGGAACGCGACGACATTCCGGAATACGTTCGCGGGATTTCCGCCGTCGACCCGGTCCGGGACTTCTCCCAGAACGATGGATACGTCCGAAAGTCGGCCTTGACCTTGTTCTGCGGCTGCGCCTTCTCGAAGAAGGCGATCGTCCGGTCGGCCTTCTCGGCCAGGTCCTCGGCACCTACCGAGTAACGGATCGTCACCACCCCCTTCCCGGAACCGCACTCACCGTCGCACCCGGCCCTCGGGGCGGGCCCGCGCACGGCCTCCGGGGCACCGGCCGCCTTCAGGGGCCACGCCGGGCGACGGTGCAGGTGAGGGGGTGTCAGGCGGGCAGGAAGGGCGAGCCGGTCGGTCAGGATCCGGTTGGCTTTCGAAGGGCTGCCGTGACCCCGGACGTCCGCGGCCGCCACCCACGACCCACCACCTGGCACCCGGCGACGGCCGACACCGCCTGCTGGTGGCGCCAGGCGTGCCAGGACTCCGGGAATCCCTGCCCGAGAGGAAGGCGGAGGGGGAAGCAAGCGGAGGGGAAGCGAGCGGCGGAGGGACCCGCCGTCGGCACCGGAACGGGACATGCCGGAGGAGGAGCGGCCCCGGGGTTCGGGCGGCGTCTCGCAGCGTCGGGGCGGCTCGGCGCATGCCGGCTGCCCGCTCCGGAGAGCCGGACCGCTCACACGTCCGCGCAGGTGTGCAGGTGCACGTGCACCTGCGACGACGGCTGCACATACGACGACGGCCCACCTGCTGTTCGCAGATGGACCGTCGTTCCGGGTGGGCGATACTGGGTTCGAACCAGTGACCTCTTCGGTGTGAACGAAGCGCTCTCCCACTGAGCTAATCGCCCGGGCGCAGGAAGAACATTACCCCATGTCAGGGGGTGCCTCCGACCAAGGTCCGACCCGCCGGCCGGCGTCCGCCCGCGGGTCCGTCACTGATCCTTGATCTTCCAGGGCATGACGATGCCGAACTTCCACAGGTAGATCCCGGCCAGTGTCCCCACAACCGCCAGACCGATCACCGTCAAAGTGATGTTCCGGCGGCGCACCCGCGGATCGAGAGCCCGCTGTGCCGCCTCGGTGACCTTGCGTTTCGTCCAGCGCAGCACGAGCTGGGCCCAGACGAACTCGGTCGCCCAGATCGCCATGCCCGCGAAGATCACCACCCAGCCCGGACCGGGCAACGGCAGCATGACGATGCCCGCGACGACGACCGCGAGGCCGACCACGAAGACGCCGACCTGCCAGCTCAGGTGCAGGGCCCGGCGGGCCCTGATGAATTCCGGCGCACGGGAACCGAGCCCCCGCTCGGGCCGGTCCGCGCCCGCCTTCGTCTCGCTCGACGCCACGGCGCCCTCGCCCCGATCGTCACTCCCCGTATTCATACATCCAAACCCTACCCGAGTGAATCCGGTCACCGGAATGGTCGTAGATCTTGGACAAGTTCTCGGCCGGAAGAGTTACGTAAAGGCACGCAAAACCCTCAGAGGGGTTTACAACGGCACCGTAGGTGGCATGTCGATTTCGCCGACGTGCGAATCCCCGAGCGCACACTGAGCGAAAGGCCCTGGCGCTTATGAACACCACGGTCAGCTGCGAGCTGCACCTGCGCCTCGTTGTGTCGAGCGAGTCCTCCCTGCCTGTCCCCGCAGGCCTGCGGTACGACACGGCCGACCCCTACGCCGTGCACGCCACCTTCCACACCGGAGCCGAGGAGACCGTCGAGTGGGTGTTCGCCCGCGACCTCCTCGCCGAGGGGCTTCACCGGCCCACCGGAACCGGCGACGTCCGCGTCTGGCCATCCCGTAGTCATGGCCAGGGCGTCGTGTGCATCGCCCTCAGCTCCCCGGAGGGAGAGGCTCTGCTCGAGGCCCCGGCGCGGGCCCTGGAGTCCTTCCTGAAGCGAACCGACGCCGCCGTGCCGCCCGGCACGGAACACCGGCACTTCGATCTGGATCAGGAGCTCTCGCACATCCTGGCGGAGAGCTAGGCCGCGGCCCCTCAAAGCCGCCCGGCGCCGTCCACTCGGGGAGACGGCTCGGGCCAAGACAACCGCATACGGCACAGGCCGACGCCGTCACCGTGAGTACTCACGGGGCGGCGTCGGCCTGCGCGCGTACGGCCGCCGCCCGCGGGGTCCGGGAACCCTGGCGGGCACGGAAGCGTTCCACGGGCAGGCACCGGTGGGGCGAGAACCCGGTGCGGTCGGCGCGGATGTCGCTACCATCGGCCAGCATCGGCGGGCGCCCGCGCCCGACCCCCAGGCCAGGGAGAGCGAAACGTGCTGATCACCCACGACACCCGGTGTGCCCTCGACACCGTGGTGGATCTGGTGAACACCGTGCCGGAGGACAACGCGGCGGCGGACGGACTGCCGGATGTCGCGGCTCTCACCGATTTCGTACGAAGCCACAAAATGAGCGATGTCGGGGTGCTGTCGGAGTTCGATCTGTCGGCCGTACGCAAGGTCCGCAACCGCTTCGCCGGCATCTTCGCGGCCCCGGACGCCCGGACCGCGGCAGGAATGATCAACGACCTGGTCGCCGCGGCCGGCACCACCCCGCGTCTCACGGACCACGACGGCTACGACTGGCATGTGCACTACTTCGCGCCCGGCGCCTCGGTGGCCGACCACCTCGCCGCCGACTGCGGGATGGCGCTCGCCTTCTTCGTGGTGGCCGGGGAGCAGGAGCGGCTGCGGCGCTGCGAGGCGCCGGACTGCCGGCACGCCTTCGTGGATCTCTCCCGCAACCGCTCGCGCCGCTACTGCGACAGCCGCACCTGCGGCAACCGCCTGCATGTGGCCGCCTACCGGGCGCGGCGCAAGGAGGCGGCGGGCTGACCGGCGGGCAACGCCCCCTGCAGGATCCCCCGGCCCAAGCGCGGAACGGGGTCGGCCGACGCAAGCGCGCAAGGGGGATCGACGGACGTAGGTCCGCACGCGGGACCGACCGGCGTGATCGAACGGCGCGGTCAGGAGCAGGACCGGTCGGCGCAAGCCAGGAGCAGGACCGGCCGACAGACCCGAGCGGGATCGGCAGGTGCGTGCCCGACGGGGGCGACGCCGGCCCCGGCGGGTGGCGCCGGGACGGGCGTGTACGGCTCACAGCAACAGCAGATCGTGCAGCGCAGCCATGAGGAGCAGACACCCGATCACCGCAAGGAAGATCATCAGCGGTGGCTGGGAAAGGGCGAAGAGGCACCCGCGCGGCTCGTCCTTCTGCGGCGCGGCCTCGCTCTGTCTCGTGTCCAGCATCTCGCGGTGATGATGGCCCAGGGCATGCCTCGTTGGCGATCAACACACCCGCGGAGTGCGGGACTTCACCGATTTCCCTACCGGACGGTTCGACTTGCTTCCGATTATGAGCGGTTTCAGGTCATATGCCGTGCTTCTTGAGGATGGCCTCGATGTCGCTGAAGTCCTCGCCGGAGCCGGCACGCGGGGCGGTCGCGGGTCGTGCGGCAGGGGTCGTCCCGGCACCGAGCGAGGGCGCCGAGGCGGTCGGGGCCACCGCCGGGCCGCCCTGGGCACCGCGTGCCGCCTTGCGGTCGGCGCGGGTGCCCCCGCGCCGGCGCTCGATGGCGCGCGTACTCGCGAACAGCAGCCAGGCCGCACCCAGCACACCGAAGCCCGCCCAGGCCGTGGGACTGAACGCGGTGTCCGAAAGCCAGCCGACGACACCTGTCATCACCAGGCCGACCGGCACGAGCGAGTACGCCGCGATGCGCGCGGCCGCGAGGAAACGCTTGCGGTAGGCCGTGACCACCGCGATACCCAGGCCCGCCGCGGACACGGCGGAGCAGACGGTCTCGGCAATCATCCGGTCCTCCAGGCGGGCTCGGGCGGGCGAACGGAACGCGGCGCACGGGCAGAGTGCGCTTCGTCCCTTCCATCCTGCCCCTCCCGGTCCTCGCGATGCCACGCTCCGGCCCGACATCAGGGAGATCTCCGGGTCGCCTCCTCCTGAGGTGCTGGTCCCGGCCCCGCCCCCGTCAGGCGCCGCAGCCTGCGAAGCCGTACCGGGACGTGCAGGCGGGACGTACAGACAGGACGTACAGATGGGGACGTACGGACGGGACATACCGAGCGGAACGGAGAAGGGCGGGGAAGGGCGGGCATGACTGGAAGGGCAGGGAGGACGACAGGGAAGGGCAGTAGGCGCGTGGAGGGCGGGAGCCGTGCCGTCCCGATTGGGGCGCCCGTCTTCGGCCTGGAAGACTGGGCCCATGAGCGACTCCTCCCCCGCACGCACCGCAACCCTCGTCCTCGACGTCTGGTGCGAACTCCAGTGCCCCGACTGCCGCAGCGCCCTGGACGACGTCCGTGCCCTGCGCGACCGTTACGGCAACCGGCTGGACGTGCGGCTGCGGCACTTCCCGCTGGAGAAGCACAAGCACGCCTTCGCCGCCGCCCAGGCCGCCGAGGAGGCCCTGGAGCAGGGCAAGGGCTGGCCGTACGTGGAGGCGGTGCTGGAGCGGGTCGAGGAGCTGAACCGCACGGGTGAACCCTTCCTGGTCGAGATCGCCCGCGAACTCGGTCTTGACGCCGAGGAGTTCGACACCGCACTGATCGACGGCCGGCACATCCTGATCGTCGACGCGGACCAGGCCGAGGGCAAGGCGATCGGCGTGACCGGCACCCCGACCTATGTCATCGGCGGCGAGCGCCTCGACGGCGGCAAGAGCCAGGAAGGCCTGCGCGAGCGCATCGAGGAGATCGCGGACCGGCTGCTGGCCGAGCAGGCCTGACCCGTCCGCGGCCAGGCCGACTGCCCGGTCCACGGCCCGGGCGGGGGGACAGCCGAGCCGTGGGCACTCCCCGGGCCGTGGGCCCTGCCGAGGCCTGAGCCCGGTCCGGACGGCGGACCCGATCCGGACGGCGGACCCGATCCGGACGGCGGACCCGATCCGGACGGCGGGCAACGCAGCGCCCCATGCTCAGAGCAGTGGCTTGAGGAAGGTGCATCTCGTCGTGCCGTAGCCGAGTGACTCGTACAGGCGCTCGGCCGGAGTGTTGCCCGCGAAGACGTTGAGGCCGAGGGTGCGCCGGCCGGCCTCGATCGCCTGGCGCTCCGCCAGCAGCATGAGCGTACGGCCGTGGCCCCTGCCGCGGTGGGCGGCGTCGGCCTCGACGTCGAAGACCCAGGCCCTCCCGTCCCGCACGTCCAGCCACAGGACGCCCACTCGCGTCCCCTCGTGCTCCAGCACGCTGTGCAGCATGCCCGCGGTCGCGAGCCCGTCGGGCAGCAGCCTCTCGTGGTCCCGGCGGGCCTTGGCGCGTGCCGTGTCCTCGGGCAGGCCCCGCTCCATCCACGTCCGGGCGTAGCGCTCGGCCTCGGCCTCCTGCCGCGCCTCGAACTCCGCCGGGGTCATGGGCCGTGCCCGGCTGCCCGCCGGCAGGTCCGGCGTGGTGTCGCCGAGGGACTTTTCCATGGCCCGGTTGGTGAGGGTGTAGCCCAGGGCCCCGGCCAGCCGGAGCGCCGCGTGCGCCGTCGCCGGGACCTCGGCCCCGATCCGGGTGCAGCCCCAGCCGCGCGCCACCTCCTCCGCGGCCAGCGCGGCCACCGTCGCCCGGCCACGCCGTCGGTCGGGTTCCTCGATGCGCAGGTCGATGATGCGGGCCACCGAGTCGCCCATGGACACCGAGGTACCGACGTGGATCACGCCGACGGGGCGGCTGTTCACGCACACCCGGTAACGGCGGGAACGGGTGCCGTCGGCATGCTGCTGAAGCGGCTCGGCCGGCCGCAGGGTCGTGGTCATCACCGGTGTTCTACCCTCCGCGGGGCACCGGGTCAGCCGAATATTCCGGGGGATGTCAGGGATCCAGGTCCTGCCCGGACCGCTCGTCGAAGACGCGCATCGCCTTCGCCGTCACCGGGCCGGGGGTGCCGGGCAGTTCCCGGTCGTCGACCCGGTGCACGGCCTGCACGTCCCGCAGGGTGGAGGTGAGGAAGATCTCCTCGGCCCGCTCCAGCACGTCCAGCGGCAGGTCGGTCTCCTGGGCGCCGGTCCACTCGACGGCCAGGGCGCGGGTGATACCGGGAAGGCAGCCGGAGGCGACCGGCGGGGTGTGGATCTCACCGTCCAGGACGACGAAGACGTTCGACCCGGTGCCCTCGCAGAGCTGCCCGACCGTGTTGCCGAACAGCGCCTCGGAGGCGCCGTGTTGGTGGGCGCGGGCGAGGGCGACGACGTTCTCGGCGTACGAGGTGGTCTTCAGGCCGGTGAGCGCGCCCCGTTCGTTGCGTGTCCAGGGCACGGTGATCACCGCGGTGGAGTCGGGGCGGCGGGCGGTCTCACCGAGGGCGACCACGAGGGTCGGGCCGTGCTCGCCGCGGTCGGAGCCGAGCGGGCCGTGGCCGCCGGTGTAGGTGATGCGCAGTCTGCCCAGCGGCATCGGGTTGGCCTCCAGGACGGCCGCGCAGGCCCGGCGGACCTCGGCGTGGTCGGGGTCGGGCAGACCGAGCCCCCGGGCCGAGCGGGTCAGCCGGTCCAGGTGGCGGGTGAGTGCGAAGGGCTGCCCGTAGGCCGCCTTCACCGTCTCGAAGATGCCGTCGCCGACGGTCAGCCCGTGATCGAAGACGGAAACGCGGGCGGACCCGACGTCCTGCAGAGAACCGTCCAGCCAGATCTTCATGAGAGAGCCCCTTCGTCGGGTGCGGCCCCGCCCGCCCCGCATTCCTCGTACGTACCCGACGCTACAGCCAGCAGCCGGGACGCCTTCAGTTCGGTCTCCCGCCACTCCCCCTCGGGGTCGGATCCCCAGGTGATGCCGGCGCCGGTGCCGAAGCGCAGCGCGCCGGCGTCCCGGTCGATCCAGAAGGTGCGGATGCCCACGGCCAGCTCACCCGCGCCCCGGTCGGCGTCGACCCAGCCGATGCCGCCGCAGTACGGACCCCGCGGCGCGGTCTCCAGGGTCTCGATGATCCTGAGGGCACTCGACTTGGGGGCGCCGGTGACCGAGCCGGGCGGGAAGGCGGCGGCGAGCAGGTCGGGCCAGCCGGCGCCGTCGCGCAGTTCGCCGCGGACCGTCGACACCAGATGGACCAGGCCGGGGTGCTTCTCGACCGCGCACAGGTCGGGCACGGACACGCTGCCGGTGGCGCAGACACGCCCGATGTCGTTGCGGACCAGATCCACGATCATCACGTTCTCGGCGTAGTCCTTCTCCAGGAGATCCGCCTCGGTGCGGCCGGTGCCCTTGATGGGGCCCGACTCGACTGTACGGCCGTCCCGGCGCAGGAACAGCTCGGGCGAGGCGCTCGCGATCTCCACGCCGTGTTCCGGCAGCCGGATCGTGCCCGCGTACGGCGCCGGGTTGCCCCGGGCCAGCACGGCGGTCAGGGCGTCCACGTCGGCCTCGGGGGCGGCGGGCGCGCTCAGCACCCGGCAGAGGTTGGCCTGATAGACCTCGCCGGCCGCGATGTACTCGCGTATCCGGTCCACGGCGGCCGTGTAGGCGGCGCGGTCCAGCGAGGTCGTCCACTCCCCCACCGCCGGGCCGCGCCAGGCCCCCGGCACCGGTGCGGGCACCGGCTCCCTGCGCAGGTCCGCGAAGCGGGCGCAGGTCAGCCCGCCCTCGAAGTCCGCGCAGACGGCCCAGAAACCGGAGGAGTCCAGGGCGGCGGGATCGCTGGTGACGTCGAGCAGGCCGGTGGCGAGACGGTCGCCGAACCGGGCCAGGGGAGCGAGCCGAGACGGGTGGTGGAGCACGTGGTCGAGTCTAGGGCGGGTGTCCGACAGGTGACCCGCGCATGTCCCGTCGGGGCCCCTGACCATGCCGTCCATCGGGTGCAGCGCAGCACGCTGCACAAACGCGTTTTTGTGCTGGCCCGGGAATCCGCTAGAGTTCAACACGTCGCCGGGACGCGGAAGCGGACCGAAACGACAGGCGGACGTAGCTCAGTTGGTAGAGCGCAACCTTGCCAAGGTTGAGGTCGCGAGTTCGAGCCTCGTCGTCCGCTCGAAGGAAGAAGGGGTCTTCCCGATCCCCTACACTCCTGGTGGAGTGGCCGAGAGGCGAGGCAACGGCCTGCAAAGCCGTCTACACGGGTTCAAATCCCGTCTCCACCTCCAAGGACGATTAGCTCAGCGGGAGAGCGCTTCCCTGACACGGAAGAGGTCACTGGTTCAATCCCAGTATCGTCCACTGGATCTCATGAAGATCCTTGCCCGCGCGATTAGCTCAGCGGGAGAGCGCTTCCCTGACACGGAAGAGGTCACTGGTTCAATCCCAGTATCGCGCACTCACTGTGACTTTCACGTCACAGCCCGCGGACGATTAGCTCAGCGGGAGAGCGCTTCCCTGACACGGAAGAGGTCACTGGTTCAATCCCAGTATCGTCCACACACCGGAAAGCCCCCGGCCGTCTCGTACGGCCGGGGGCTTCTGCGTGCGCTCAGCTGGAGAAGAGCATGTGGGCCCAGCTCTTCTGGTGGTGCCCATGGTGACCGTGGTGGCCGTGACCACCGTGATGACCGCCGTGCGGGGCGCCCCAGGCGGGGGCGGGCGGCGCCGGGTACGCCTGCGGAGCGACAGGCGGGGCAGGCGGGACGGGCTTGCTCCACTGTGCCTCCAGCTGGGTCAGCGCCTCCAGCTCGCCGTAGTCGAGGAAGATGCCGCGACAGCCGCTGCACTGCTCGATCTGGACGCCGTTTCGGTTGTAGGTGTGCATCGGCGCATGGCACTTCGGACACTGCATGGTCGGCTCAACTCCTCGCCGTTGGGTCCTGCTTCGTGTTTCCCCAGGACAGACTCCGTCCGGCCCTGGTCGGTTGCACCCTAACCCGGGAATCCCCGCGTCAACTGACGGGGGACCGAAGTCATTCGGGCGCAGGTGTCCACCAGGGCCTGCTCCACCTCGTCCAGCGGGCGATCGTCCTCCGCGAGCGCCTTGGTGAGCGCGCGGGCCGCCGTCTGCACGGTGAGCGCGCGGGCCGGGACGTCCAGGGCCGGCCAGGGATCGCCCTCGGCCGGCACGGCAGGGCCTCCCGCCGTGCGGTAGGCGGTCAGGAACCGGGCCCACTCCTCGGGCGACAGGAGGCCGCAGGCGTACCAGGCGGCGGGGCGGGCCAGGTCCCAGGCCGGGACGCCCATACCGAGGTCGTCCACGTCGATCAGACGCCAGGGCCCGTCCGGTGCAGGGTGGCGGACGAGCTGGCCCAGGTGCAGGTCGCCGTGGCACAGGGCCGGGGTGCCGGGCATCGGGGCCTCGGCGCGGGCCCAGGCGGGCAGGGCCTGCCAGGCCTGGAGGACCGGGCGTGCGGCCGGCCGGGGCGTGGCGTCCAGGGCCGTACGCAGCCGGGCGAGGGCATGGGCGGCCTTGGCGGGGCCGCGCATGGGGGGCAGCGGGCCGCAGGGAACGGTCCGGTGCAGCAGGGCGAGAAGCGTGGCGGCTGCTTCCCAGGGGGCCGCGTCCCGGTCGTCGGGGTCCACGGGGGCGCCGTAGGGCCAGAAGGTCACCAGGCGGCCGTGCAGGGCGGCCGGGGCGTCGGTGAGCGGCGGCAGCAGGACGTCGGGGACTCGGGCCGCGACGGCCAGGCGGCGGGCCAGCCCGGCGGAGTCGGTGCCCGGGGCGTGGGCCTTGGCGACGGTGTCGGCGTGCCGGACGACGGTGGCGTCGGAGCGGTCGGCGAGGGGGGTGCTGACGCAGGTGCAGGAGCCCGGGCCGGTGCCGGGGTGGGCGGCGGCTCCGACCTGCGCGGTGAGGGCCGTGAGGACCCCGGGGGCCTCGCTCATGCGGGCACTCCGGGCGACGACGGCGTGCTCGCGCAGGGGCGCGAGGGGCAGGGGGCGGGGCGGGAGGCGCACTGGCGGAGGGTGCAGGGGCCGGAGACGCGGGCGTGGCGGGAGTGCCGGTTCTCGCCGGGGCGGGTGGTGGATCGGGCGACCTCGAAGCCGGTGCCGGGCGGGGCCGAGCCGGGCCCTGTGCGTTCACCTGTCACCGGATTCCCCCTGATCAGTACGAGCCGGTCGTCGACGCCAGCATCGCACCCGCCACCGACAGCGCCCCGGAAACGGCGCAATGCCGGCGCAGCTCCCCAGCTGCGCCGGCATTTGTGCCGTCCGCCGCACCCCCGTCCCCACGGGGTTTCATGGATGGATGTCCCCGCCCGGACCGCTCTTCCGGGCCTGGGGTCGCCGCTCAGCGCCCCAGCATCACACCCACGGACGACGCCTGTGTGGCCACCGTCTCCCAGCCGTCGAAGACGAGAAGGAGCAGGGCCGCCAGGGGAAGGGCCATGATCGTCGCCACCACGGGGTGGCGTCGGCCCGTCCGGCGGGTGCGGAACGACGTGCGCCGCGGTGCCGTGTGGGCCATGGTCCCTCTCCCGACCGATTCGGTTGTCGTTGACAGCGGCGAGTGCCTGACCTCGGGGGACGAGTGCTGCACCCGCCGCTTGACCTCAAATCTAGGCGCGCGGCGCCTGACCGGCGTCATGCCGTCGTACCGAATCACGGGCCTCCCGGAGGATGAGCCATGACCTGCGGAGTACTCCCCTGGGTGGAGACCGGGTCCCAGGTCTCGGGGTCTTCCCGGAGGGGGGCGTCCGCTGTGTCCCGCCATGTCCGGACGGCCGGGTCCCGCACATCCGGATCCCCGCGGCCCCTCCCGGGTCCGGATCGCCCCGGCGCACGGGGCCTGGCGGCCGCGCCCCCGTGTCCCGGGGCCCAGGCGCTGCGTGTCCCGGGTGCCGGGCGGGGGCCGCACCTAGTGAGTTCGATCACTTCGACCGGGCGCGCGGGACGCGCCGCGGCCACCGGGCGGATGCTCCTGCCCGTCGTTCACCCCCGCACGCCCGGCACCCTGCCGGTGGCACCGGGTCCGCGTCCCCGGTCACCTGCCTCATGGTCAATCTCCGTCCTACGGAAGCACGTTGGAATCACACGGGCCTCGAGAGCACCGCAGACACCGGCTTCCTGACCACGTTTCACCTCGTGCGCCCGGCCCGCACAATCCATCCGCCCGAGAGGGCGCGGCCTCTGCGCGCAGGCGGCTGTGGAAACGTAAGCTGTGCCACGTCACAGGGACCGGGCAGCGGGGATGAACATGGCGATGATGCGCCTGAGGCGCGAGGACCCGCGCGTCGTCGGCTCGTTCAGGCTTCACCGACGGCTCGGCGCGGGCGGGATGGGCGTGGTCTACCTCGGCTCCGACAAGAAGGGGCAGCGGGTCGCGCTGAAGGTGATCCGGCCCGATCTGGCGGAGGACCAGGAGTTCCGGTCGCGGTTCGCCCGTGAGGTCTCGGCGGCCCGGCGTATCCGGGGCGGCTGCACGGCCCGCCTGGTGGCGGCGGACCTGGAGGCCGAGCGGCCCTGGTTCGCCACCCAGTACGTTCCGGGGCCGTCCCTGCACGACAAGGTCGCCGACGAGGGCCCGCTGAGCGCGGCCGACACGGCGGCGGTCGGCGCGGCCCTGTCCGAGGGACTCGTCGCCGTGCACGAGGCCGGAGTCGTCCACCGGGACCTGAAGCCGTCCAACATCCTGCTGTCCCCGAAGGGGCCGCGGATCATCGACTTCGGCATCGCCTGGGCGACCGGCGCCTCCACGCTCACCCACGTCGGCACGGCGGTCGGCTCCCCCGGCTTCCTCGCCCCGGAGCAGGTGCGCGGTGCGGCCGTCACGCCCGCCACGGACGTCTTCTCCCTCGGCGCGACCCTGGCCTACACCTCGACCGGCGACTCGCCCTTCGGGCACGGCAGTTCCGAGGTGATGCTGTACCGGGTGGTGCACGAGGAGGCGCAGCTGCAGGGCGTTCCGGACGCACTCGCACCGCTCGTACGGGCCTGTCTGGCCAAGGACCCCGAGGACCGGCCGAGCACCCTCCAGCTGTCACTGCGGCTGAAGGAGATCGCCGCACGGGAGGCACAGGGCCTGGCCGACGCACGGCCGCCCGCGCCCCGCTCCGCGGAGGCGGACCGCCCGACCGGCCGGCTGGTGGACACCTACCCCGAGCAGCAGCGCACACAGCGACGGACCTCGCCCGGCACCCCCCTGCCGCGCGGCGGCGCGCCCGCCCGGGGCGGTGCTCCCGCGCGGGGTGTCGGCGCCCAGCGCGCCGGCGGCGTCGCCTCCCGGCCGGGCCCCGCCCGTCCGACCCCGGCCCCCCGGGACGGCGGCCCGCGCTCGGGCAGCGGGAACCGCCCCGCCGCGCGGGGCGGGACCGGGCGCGCGGGGCCGCACCCCACGAGGACCAAGCGGCGGCCGGCCAATCCCCGGCTGCTGCGTCAGCGACTGTTCGTGTTCGTGGTGGTGACCCTGCTGGTCGCGCTCGGTATCGCGGTGGCGCAGGGCTGTCAGGGACCGGCGCGCGGGCTCGGCGGGGAGGACCTGCGGCAGGAGTACGTACAGCCGGGCTCCACACCGCTGGAGGACGGGAAGCTGATGTCCGGGCGGTACGACTCGGACATCAGCTGGTCCGGCTCCGGGAAGTGACCAGTCCGGTCCGGCCCGGTT
>NZ_JBIBJK010000006.1:0-254231 GCF_042958635.1 Streptomyces sp. NPDC007971 | reverse complement strand
TCAGGACCGCGGCCGTCCCGAAGCCACGGCACAGAACGCCACCGCGGGGCCTGCCCCACCCGGTTCAGGACCGCGGCCGTCCCGAAGCCACGGCACAGAACGCCACCGCGGGGCCTGCCCCACCCGGTTCAGGACCGCGGCCGTCCCGAAGCCACGGCATAGAACGCCACCGCGGGGCCTGCCCCACCCGGTTCAGGACCGCGGCCGTCCCGAAGCCACGGCATAGAACGCCACCGCGGCCGCCGCTCCCACGTTGAGGGAGTCCACGCCGTGGGACATCGGGATGCGGACCCATTCGTCGGCGGCGACCAGCGCCTGGGTGGACAGGCCGTCCCCCTCGGCGCCGAGCATCAGTGCCACCCGGTCCATCCGGTGCGGCGCGGCCTCGTCGAGGGACCGGGCCTTCTCGTCCGGGGTGAGCGCGAGGAGGGTGAAGCCGGCCTCGCGGACCGACTCCAGCCCCTTGGGCCAGGTCTCCAGGCGGGCATAGGGCACGGAGAACACGGCGCCCATGGAGACCTTGACGCTGCGCCGGTACAGCGGGTCGGCGCAGTCGGGCGAGAGCAGCACCGCGTCCATGCCGAGGGCGGCCGCCGAACGGAAGATCGCACCGATGTTGGTGTGTGAGGCCGAATCATCACCTCTAACACTTTTACCTGCATGTGTGGTTGAACAGGAGTACGAGCACCACACAAGGAGACGCATGGTTGACGTACGGCAGAAGCCGTCGCGCCCCAAGCGCCGCCGGGGACGCGGATATATACGTGTCTCCAAGCGACGCCGAGACATGATCAGCCCCGAGATCCAGCGGGAGGCAATCGACGGCCTCGCCTTCCGGGCCGAGATCGACCAGGTCGACAACCCCATCGAAGACCTCGGACTTTCGGGCCGCGACTTCGAGGAGCGCAGGATCAAGGACCTCGTCCTTGCCGTCGAGGACCACGTGATCGATGTCGTTCTTCTGTGGAAGTGGAGCCGATTCGGCCGCAACACACTGGAATCCCTGAAGAACATCCAGGCGATCTACGATGCCGGCGGCGACGTCATGGCCGCCACGGAGGACTTCGACGGACGCACCAGCGTCGGCCGGCTCCAGATCACCCAGATGCTCGGATGGGCGCAGTTCCAGTCCGACCAGATCGGTGAAAGCTGGCAGTCTGCTCACGCCTATCGCCGGAAGATGGGTCTCCCCCACAGTGGGTTCCAGACGTTCGGGTACAGGGTCTGCTTCACCTGCCCCCCGAATGAGCCGGGCGAGCGGCGCTACAAGTGCAATGAGTGCCGCAGCGGCATCATGCAGATTCACCCCGTCGAGGGGAAGGTGCTCGCGGAGATCTATCGCCGCTGGACGTGGGAGAACGAGCCCATCAATCAGATCGCTGCCGACCTGAGAGAGCGCGGCTTCCGCACCCTCGGCGGAAAGATCATCACGCCCACCCAGCTTTACAAGTGGATGGACTCGGGCTTTGGGCTGGGATGGGTGCGCTGGCGCTCGAAGGAGAAGATCCAGCAGGACAAGCTGAACATCCGAGAAGGCGCGAAGTACTACTACCGCAGCTCCCGGCCGGAGTACTACGACGTGTGGAAGGTGGGCGCGCACAAGTCCGTCATCGACGACCCGGACGAGCGGGAGCTGCTGTGGCTGACGTACCTGGCCAAGCGGTTCGATGCGCCGAAGACGCCGGCCCACCACCACGACCCCAAGTATTCGATCTCGGGTCTGGCGCGGTGCACGGGTGTGCGGATGCCGGCGCCGGATGTCGTCGCGCCCAGTACCTACTGCAAGCGCAACGCGGGGGCCTTCACCCGCGGGGAGGCGATGGAAAAGAAGAACCCTCCTCTGCCCAACGGCGACCGCAACCCGCGCAATGTGGTCTTCCGGTGCACCCACGGTGCGATCAGCAAGGACTGCCCTGGGTGCGGCTCGGTGAGCTTGGCTCGCGTCGAGCGGGAGATTCTCGCGTGGCTGGTGGAGCAGGCCAAGGGTTCCGAGGTCGTCGACTTCAAGATCGCTCAGTCGCAGCGGGTTGCTGTGCGCGTGAAGGATGACGGCGAGAAGGTCGAGGCGCGGCTGAAGGCTTTGGATGCAGACCTGACCCGGCTCGTGGGTGGGTACACCAAGGGGATCATCCCGGAGAAGCAGTACCTGGAGCAGAAGGAGGAGATCGACGCCGAGGTGGCTGAGCTGAACAAGTCGGTCGAGACCGACCCGAAGAAGCAGAAGAAGAAGGTGCAGCCGGTTCGGCCGTCGCGTGCGAGGTTCCTGGGGCTGGTGGACGAGTGGGAGCACATGACGTACTCCCGTAAGCGCCAGCTTTTGGGGACGGTCATCGCCCACATCTGGCTGTACCCGGAGATGGGCGGCCGGAACACGCCTCGCACGGTGATCGTGCCTCTGTGGGCCGAGGAAAAGGAGTTGGAGGCGGATCCGCCTCCGCACCCGGCTTTGAAGCTGGCCGCTTAGGCGGCTTCCTGGAGCGGTGGAGCCTCGTCGTCGACTGCGGCGGTTTGGCTCCACCGCTCTTGGCGTTCCACAGCAGCTCCTGCCATGACGGCCCAGAAGTTGTCCCAGCACTGGTCTTCGGTGGGGCTGCCGGGTTCGGCCATCGCTGCTCCTCGTGCGGCGTGCTCTGTGGTGTGAGCCGCCAGCTGGGCGTGCCGGCCATCGGTTGGAGTGGGCGCTCCAACTTGTTGCTCATGATTGCTGAACTTGTTACTCAACTTAAGCGACAAGTGTGGGCGTGGTCAACCCGTCGCTCCCTGTATGCTGAAGGTCACGCGCGACACCCGCTCAGGGAGACGCGCACGCATGGCCCGCCCGAGTCCTGATGGAAGCTCGGAGGGTCAGGCCGTACGGGAGCTGGCGGAACCGTACTTGTCGCCTCTGTGGGAGCCGGTAGCGGCCTCACAGGAAGTGGAAAGCGCCACTGCACGACTTTCGAGGTCCTTGCTCCCATCGGCCAGCACCTCAACCGAAGCGACCCATGACACGGGTGGCTCGGTTGAGAGCGCTGCGCACGCCCAGTCTTCTCATCCGGCCCCCGGTTCGAGACGAAGGGGCCACAGAGGCCGTGAACAAGCCGACCAAGACCGACAAGATGAAGACGCTCGCCCTGATGCTGATGGGCTGCGTACTACTGGCAGGCGTCGCGGGCCTGCTCGGTCACGCGTACCACCGCGATCCGGTCGAGTGGGCGGCGTGGACCTTCGCCACCCTCTCCGGACTCGGCACCCTGATCTGCTTCGGGTTCTGGGGGCTGGAGGGCTAGCCGCCGATCTCCACGGTGCCGTCACCCTCACAGATGACGCACGCGTCCATCTCGGGCCAGCGCCCCTTGCAGTGAGGGCAGGGGCGCTCGGTCGTACGACCGTTGTTGCTGGTGTCGTTCATGTCGGTCCAGTTACTCGTGTGCTTCATGCGGCCTTGTCCTCGATCACCTCGGCGTCAACGAATCCCGTCTCGATGGCGGCGCGCTCGACGCTGATGGGGTGGGGTAGGGAGCGGGCTTGTTCGCCTTCGTCGCGGCCGAAGAGGCGGCTGATGAGGCCGGTCTCGGCGGCGCCCTTCTGGGTGGCGCTGATCTTCACGGAGAAGCCGGTCTCCTCGGACTCCTCGACGGTCTTGGCGATCTTCATGTAGCGGTCGATCTCGCCGGAGAGCACCGGGTTGATGATTCCGCCCTCCAGTTCTTCGGCGTACCGAAGGCCGAAGAGGCGGCCTGCCTGCATTTCCAAGATGGCGGCGTTGACGTCGGCGCGTTGGTCCTTGGTACGGATCTCGACGGGGAGGCTGAATGCGCAGGTGGATGCGGGCTGTGCTGCGGGGCAGCTGCTGGAGAGGTAGCAGCGGTCGCAGTTGCGGACGCCGGGGTCGACGGTCTTGAGGACGGGCCGGCCGACGGTGCCGTCCTCGGCGGTTTCCTGGACGACCGCGAGGCCGGGGAACGGGATCTTTTCGCGTGGCTTCACGGGGGCCGGAGTTACTCCTGAGTGCCGCGTCTGCTGGGGCAGTCGATCAACTGCTTCGTGGGTCGGATCCGCGTTTTCGCCTGTAGGCGTGATTGCGGGGGCAGTTACTCCTGTGCCGTTGATGTGCGCGGTGAACTGCTGCCAGGACCACACGGACAGGCGCAGGACCTCGGTGGGGTCGTCGGCGATGATCGCCTCGGCGTCGAATCCGGCGTCGGCGATGGCGTGCTTGTGTCGGGCGCGGGCCATGTCTTTGTAGCGGCGGGGGTAGCGGTGCAGCTCTTTGCCGGCCCAGACGATGGTGTCGCCGAACTGGCTCGGGGAGATCCATGAGGTGGAGGCCGCGCCGTACCAATGGCCGTGTTCCAGGGCCGCCGTCTTGGTCATGCCGAGGCCGAACAGCTTGGTGTCGGTGGTCTTGGCGAGCTGGGGCAGAAGGTGTGCGACGTCGAGGCGGTCGGTACCGGCCTGGGTGATGCCGACGTTGGCCCACTCGGTGCAGAGCAGTTCCAGTCCCTCGCGGCCGGTCTCGGGGTTCCACACCACGATGGCCTTGTCCCATAGTGGTTCGAGCCGCTGGCGCTGCTCGCGGATCCATTCGTGGCCGAGTTGATGGGCGTCGAACTCGACGAAGTAGTGCAGCCGGCTGAGGTTGTCGGCGATGAAGACGTCGTAGTAGTGCCCGGCGATGTCGAGCAGCTCGGCGTCGGTGAGGTCGCTGTTGGGCTTGGCGTTGATGGAGTGGCAGCCGGAGTCGATGAGGATCTCCGGGTCGTCCACGAACTTCTCGGCCAAGTCGTAGGGCTTGGTGAACTTGGTGCGCCTGCGCAGGCCCCAGTAGCTGAGGGCCACGGTGGTGTAGCCCTCCTGGGCGAGCAGGCTGCGGTAGGCCGGGATCTCGCACCCGGCCAGGTACAGCTTCACGAGGGGTGTCTCCTACAGGGGGCCGGCGGTGCGCCGGGTGTCCTGGGCGTAGTGCTGGTCCTGGGTCTCGATCTCGGCGACGAGGTCGTCCCAGGCGCGGGGTTCGCCGCGGTAGTCGGGCTTCCACTGGGGGCGGCTGTAGCGGGGGTGGCTGAACAGCACGGTGGTGTAGCCGGCGGCGAGGAGGTCGCTGGCCTGGGCGGGATCGGCGACGACGACCAGGTCGACGTGAAGGTCGGGGCGGAGCTGCTGGAGGCCGCCGAGGAGGCCGTAGCGGTCACTGGCATAGGGCTTGATCACGCGGATGTGCTTGATGAATCCGTTGCGCTTGAGCCAGTTCTGTGCGAGCGCCTTGGAGGAGTTGAAGGTGTCGGGCTCGTCGACCAGGTGCACGACGTGGGTCTCGGCGAGTCCCTGGTAGAGCAGCAGGCCGGCGGGGATGACGGCGTCGCTGCCGGGGCGCTTGAGGACACCGTCGATGGCGATGACGACGTTCACCGGGACCGCCACAGGGCTGCGTTGCGCAGGGCGAACTGAGCGTTGGTGATGGGCTGTCCCCAGGCGTCGCTCTCGACCTGGTTGTGGGTGGCGACCTGGACGTCCTTGATGGAGCGGAGCTTCTCGACGGCCCCCGATTCCTTGGCGGCCTGCCAGCGGTAGTTGGCGAAGTCGCCGTAGCCGGAGCCGCCGGGAGCGAAGGCTGCGCGCCTGCCGAGGTGGATGTCGTCGAAGAGCTGGGCGGCCTGGGCGACGATCGTCTTGAGCTGGGAGCCGGTGGTGACCCAGTGGCCGCCGCCCTGTGGGGAGTGCTTCATCTCCTCGGCGAGGGCGTTGTAGGCGGTGACCAGGCGGTCGGCCTCGGCGGTGTCGCGGGCGGCTGCCTCGGTGAACTCCTGCGGGTACATGTCGCGGGGGTGGGCCGGCAGCTCGGGCGGACGGACGGTCCACGCGTCCTTGGTCAGGGAGTAGGCCGCGTAGGGGTTGATATTGCGTATGTCGCGGCTGTTGGGGTTGACGTAGTAGGTGACCTCGTAAGTTCGGTCCCCGATTTGTGTCGTGGCGGTGTCGGGCCAGAGTTCAGCCTTGAGTTCCTCGTCGAAGAGGTCTGCGATTTCCTGGCTCGTCATTCCCGCATAGTCGGGGTTGTACCAGCCGAAGGAAGAGAAGTCGACGCCTATGAGAACGTCGAGGTCACCATTTCCTCGGTCGGCGGCCCACTGGTAGCCGATGCCCGAGCCGGCGAGCCACACCTCACTCCACTGACCTGGGCCGTTATACCTGGTGGACCAGAACTTGTAGAGGGTGTCGAGGAGCCAGCTTCGGACCTGGGGGATGATGCGGTCACCGTTGAAAAGGTTCGGGTCAAGGTGGTCAGCCGGGCTTGAGAAATAGCCGGAGGCGCCGATGGCGGACTCCATGATGGGCTGAGCGTTTTCCCCGAGACGACGGTAGAAAGAGTTCGTCTCCATATCCCGCACTCTACCGGCGATACGAAGAATTCAAAGGGGCTGCATTCCGGGCCCAGAAAAAGGCGAAGGCCCCCCTTTTTTATGGAGATTGGTGGTCTCCGGGGGGCCTTCCCTTGAGAGGAGAGAGCATCCCTCCGAGGAAGAAAGCTCAACTCGTCTACGAGACTACACCAAGATCACAGCTTGAGGCTCTGGACGAGGGCGTTCGTACGCTGCTGCTCGGCCATGGCGGCGGTCATCGTCATCATCTGCTGGCCGGTGATCGAGGCGGTCTTGATCGCGATGGCGTCGTCGACCAGGACGTGGCCAGAGCGCTGGAAGTCGTCCAGGTTGGCCGGCCGCTTGATACGGATCTTGGTGTTGATGTTGGGCTCGGCGAGGACCTGGCCCTCGGGGGTGATGACGACGAGGAACGCGGTCTCGGCGAGCGTGCCCTGCGGCTCCTCGGGGATGCCCGCCTCTTCCCCCATCTTCTTGAGCTGCTCGCGCTGGGCGTCGGTCAGCTCCTCGACGGTGTCGGCGGCGGTCTTAGCGAGGGTCGACAGGTCAACAGTCACAGTGGTGCTCCTGGTGGTGGTGTGGGTGTGTGCGGGTCAGGCTGCGCGGCGGGAGATGCGGCCGTGCTTGCGCTTGAGGTCCTTCTGCCAGGCGGGCATCGCCTCGCCGAAGACGTTGGTGACGCGGCCCTCGACCATGCGGACGACGTAGCCGTCCTTGCGGAGGGTGAAGGGCTTGGTGACCGTGCTGAGGTAGTTGAGCTGCTCGCCGGCCTCCTGGTCGTCGAACCAGGCGGGGGTGACGAAGTCGCTGACGGCGATGGAGGTGCCGTGGACGACGACGTCGTAGCTGTCGCCCTGGACCGGGTCGCAGACCTCGTAGGCGATCTGGGCGCCGTGGTCGTTGGAGGCCCAGAGCTGGACGCGGGGGTCGCCGAGGGTTTCCAGGACCTCGTGGGAGAGGCAGGCGGATATGGAGACCGAGCCGGTGTGGACGGTGCCGCCGTTGTCGAGGATGACGCCGGCGAAGACCTTGCCGTAGATGACGCCGCTGTCTTCCGTGTGGTAGCCGAGGGCGCCGTCCACGTCGGGGGTGTCGTAGACGGTGATCACGGCGGTGCCCTTGGCCGGGGTGGGCGTGGCGGTGGTGAAGACGACCGCGGGTGCCTTGATTCCCCACAGTGGTGCGAAGTGGTCGCGGACCTGGTGATTGACGGCCTGGGTGGCGAGGTCGATGTCGTGGTTGGTGACGCGCTTGGAGGCGTTGACGACGAAGACCTTGGTGATGGTCTGAGCCATGGGCGGTTCCTCAGCAGTGGATCAGGGACGGGGTCCGTGCCCGTCGTACGGCTTGGCGAGGCCGGCGATGACGAGCGCGGAGTTCAGGGAGTCGCTGGCGGAGGCAGCGATGATGGTGCCGAGGTAACGGCCGTACTTCTCGCGGGCGTCGGAGTCCTTGGGGGTCTGCACCGTGGCGAGGGTGAATGCCGGCCCGTGGACGATGGCCCAGTTGACGACGAACTCGCGGGCGTCCTTGCCGGGCTGGGTGTTCTTCTCGGGTGCGTTGATGCCGTACAGGCGTATCCGCTGGTGGGTGGTGACCTCGAAGCCGAGGTCGATCTCCATGTCCACGGTGTCGCCGTCGACTATGTCGACGATGGTGGCGCGGTACTCGTGCATCAGCCTGCCTTGTCGTAGGCGGCCCGGCGCACGGCGTTGGCGACCGGGCAGAAGTGGCAGAGGTAGATGTCCTTCGAGGACCGGTACTTCGGCAGGCCGGCCGCCTTGCGCTCGGCCGCGGTATCCGGGGTTAGGCGCTTCTTGTCGGTGCACCAGTCGGAGCAGGTGATGGACCGGTTGTGCTGCTGCCAGCACGTCATCGCGTCTTCCTGGAAGGTGCTCTTCGCGTCGTAGAAGGCGGGGTCCAGGCCGGTGTGACCGGTGTTCTCGCGGATGCGCTTGATGATCTCCTCGCGTGTGGACGGGGAGTCCCAGTGGCGCTTCTCGACGCGGAGCATCGGGTGTGCGATGTGCGGGCTGCCGTCGGGGTTGCGGTGCCGCTTGACGAGGGTGTCCAGGAGGAAGTCCTGGCGGGGGTCGCCCTCGTAGTCGGGCAGCTCTTCCATGGATCCGCACGTCTTGCACAGCAGGAGCCGGATGTTCTCGGCCATGTGGTGGTGTTCCTTGCTCAGTACCAGTGGTGGGATTGCCAGAAGGCCCATGCGCCGCAGGGGCTGCCGTACCGTGCGTCCATGTAGGAAAGGCCCCATCGGACTTGTGTCACGCCGTTGGTTCGCCAGTCGGATCCTGCGGATGTGTATTTCTCTGCGGGAAGCGCCTGGGCAATTCCATAGGCCCCGGAACTCGGGTTCGTGGCGAACGGGTTCCAGTTGCTCTCATGGGCGAACACGGCGTCGGCGCAGAGGAATTGCGCGGTGCTCAGGACTGACTTCGCGTACGCCCTGGGTGAGACGTAGGAGGGTCGCGGCGTGGCGGTCGCCGAGCGGGACGCCCTTGGGGTGGCGGTGCGGGTGGTCTTGGGCCGCGGCGGCTTGCTGGCCTTTGGCTTCTTGACCTTCTTGGTCTTCTTGGGCTTCGGCGTCTTCTTGGCCGGCTGGCTGCGCGACGGCGTCGGGGAGGCCGTCTGTGCGGGAGCCTGGGCGGTTTCGACGGCCTCTTGTCGCGCATTGGAGGCGATCGGCATGAGGGCTATCACGAGCGCTGCCGATATACACGACAATGGCCTGCGAGTCACACGGGAGTCCTCACCTTGGGGGCATTCCCGTCCGACGTTCCTCGCAGGCCATTCAGACGCTTCGTGAATAGTAACACGAAGGCCCCGAGAAACAGTTCCTCGGGGCTTCGCGGTGGCATGGCTATTAGCCGTAGGCCACAGTGAACAGAAGTGCCCAGCCCTTGGGCCCGATTGCCGGGTCGTACGGCTTGCCGACGTCATTCAGGCCGTGCTTCGTGTTGAAGCCGGCGACGGACTTCTGGGTCTGGGGACCGTAGTTGTCGGACAGGGTGACGCCCTGGCCGAGCCAGCCGGTGGCCTTCAGCGCCTTCTGGAGCGGCTTGGCCGACGGGGTCGACCGGTTGGGGGCCAGACCCTTGGGGAATGCCGGCGGGGTGTACTTCGTGGTCGGGGCAGGTGTCTTGCCGCCGCCCGTACCGGTCGAGGTGCCAGCGCTCTTGTATGCCGGCCGGCCGAAGCCGAGGACGTCGGAGCGGTAGCGGGTCCGCTCGTAGACGCCGTCGCCGTTGGACTGCGAGCCGGCGAGGCCGGAGCTGGTGTTGCCGCCGATGGTGGCGATTGTGGCGCCGGGGGCGGAGTCGGCTCGGGCGATCTCGACGTGGTCGGCGACGCCGTCGTTGTCCCAGTCGAAGAAGACGATGTCGCCCTTCTTGACCGCCTCGCTCGCCTTGTGCCACTGCCCGCGGTTCTTGAACCAGTTGACGTGGCTGGGGCAATAGGCGAACTCGCCGACTATGTCGGCGTTGCCGGAGGCGTAACCGCAGTACGAGACGTACTCGTCGCACCAGGAGGCGTAGGCGAAGGAGGTGTCGTGGACGAGGGTGGCGTACCACTCGCCGAACTTGGTGTGGTTGTTCGCGCCTTCCTTGTAGCCCAGCCACTTCTCGGCTTCGGCCAGCAGGGCGTCAGGCGTGCTTGCCATCGGAGTGCTCTCCCGAGGGTGAGTGCTCCGAGTGGTGGTGCCGTGTCAGTGCTGCGTGTGGTGGTCCGTGATCGTGTGTGTGGTCAGTAGCCCCGGACGGATCCCTGGCGTCCCTGGACGGACGAGCAGCCGTGAAGGGCGTTCCAGGTGCGGTCCATCGAGTCGAGGTCGTTGGATGTGTCGCCACCCCAGTTGGGGTTGATCTGGCGGGAGCGGCCGTCGTCGAGGCCGGAGTCGAGGTCGCCGTTGAGGCTTCGCTGGTTGGGCAGGCCCATCAGATCAGCGCCTTTCCGCCGAGCTTGACGGCCTTACCGCCGAGCTTCGAGCTGCGGTCGTTGAAGAGGCTCGCGAAGCGGTCCTCGGCTGAGGTGCCGGACATGTTGCCGCTGTCGCCGACGGTGAACTTCACGTTGTCGCCTCGGCCGGCACGGCGCCGGTCGAACATGCTCATGGGCTCACGGGCCACGCTGGTCTCCCTTGCTCATGCCGAGCACGTCGTAGATGGTCGGCTGCTGTGTGCGGGTCTTCGGGGCCGGCCGGGGCGGGGTCCAGCAGGCGGGTGCCTGGCTGGCGAGGTAGGCGAGGACATCGCTGACCTGGCGCTCGGGTTCGCTGGCCCATGGGCTGGTGCGGTTGTAGACGCCGTCCTGGTTGAGCACGTCACTTCCAGGGGGATCGGAGGTTGCGCAGGGCGGCCAGGCGGTCGGCGTCGGTCTGCTGCATGGCCCCGGTTCCGACGAGGCGAGTGTCAGCCGGCTGGGTGCCGTGAGCTGTCCACTTCTTGCCGCGGGCCTGGTACTCCAGCGCAGTCATCGGATTGAAGTCGGCCGGCCACAGGTAGTCCGTCGGATCCATGCGCTCGCCCTTGTGGACGCCGACCGTGTAGTTCTTCTGCGCGGAGCGCATGGGCCGACTGTTGAGCGACTGGTCACCGAGGCGTTCGCTGCGGCTGTTGATGGTGCCGAGGTATCCGTCGGGGTACTCGGCGGTCGGCGTGCGCGGGGTGGCCATCATGCGCCGGGCGTCGAGGATGCTGCGGGCGCCGACCAGGTCGGTTCGTCCGCCTCCGCCGTAGGTGGGTGTTCCCGGTTGGGGGACGCCCATGGGCGCGACGTACTGTACGTTGCTCACTTCGCGTCCCCCGCTGGGCTAGTAGTTGAAAACCGGGTTGGTCTGGTGAGCGACGCCAGGGCCGGAGGGGGCGGGGGCGTTTTCGCCTCGGGATTCGCTGTGTCCGCCGGTGAAGTGGGAGGCGAGGCCGCTGCCGGCTGCCTGGCCGGCGCCGTTGGCGACGCCTTCCGCTGCGGCCGTACCACCTGCGGCTGCGGCACCGCCTTCGGCTGCGGCAGCTCCACCAGCAGCGGCACCGCCCTCGGCAGCAGCGGCACCAGCGGCGGCGGCCCCCGCACCCTCAACTGCTGCTCCGCCCACGGCGGCTTCGAGCAGCGGTGCTGCAAGGAGGAACGCCATGCGTCACCGCCCGTCCGTGGTGAACTTCGACGGCAGCGTCTTGACGTTGCGGCCGGTGGCGGTTGCGGAGGCGGCGTTGGTGTACTCGCGGTACACCTTGACGCCTCGGCCGCCGAGCGCGTCGCGGTTGAGGACGTTCGTGCGGTGGTTGGCGGTGGCCGCCTCGCCGGAGCCGCCCTTGGAGTTGCCGGACTTGCTGACGAGGGTGCCGGCTTCGGGCTTGCGGACGACGAAACTGGTCGCAGCGGAAGTCCCCATGGTCGGGAACTCTCCGCTGGAGAGGACATTCTCTGACACTGTGCTCCTCGCGATATGCCGTGTGACGCAGTCCGGGCAGAGTGCGAGTGAGCTACGTGTGGTGGAACTGCCTCACCAGTTTATGGGCGATTCCGTACCGGGTGTTATGCGGCCTCGTCGAATACGACGAAGGAGAGGCCGGACACTTCGCCCTCGGGGACGGTCGCGGTGAAGAACGCCGGGCGCATGGCGAGGCGGTGTCCTCGGGAGCCGGCGTAGCCCTGGGCGATCGGGACGCTCTTGACGGCCTGGTTGATGGCCCCGGCGCCGATCGCGCGCAGCGTCACGTTCTTACGGGCGTAGATTGCGTGAGCGACGGCGGCACCCAGATCGGTGGCGCTGGTCGAACTCTTGACGAAAAACACGGCGTCGTCCGCGCCGGAATCCTTCTTGTTGTCCATATGCGGTTCTCCTTGATTTGATCTCCTTTCGCAGGCTAAGGGCATATTTCCGCATTGTGTTAATACGCGAAGAGCCCCGCCGGAATGGCAGGGCTCTTGCTCAGACGAGGTGAGTTTCGCCTTTGAAGCGTTTGAGGTCTTTCAGGCTCTCCGTCTCGGCCTTGGTGCCGGTGCCGGTGAACCAGGAGTTGGCGGCTCGGGCGAGGCTGTACGCATCGGCCAGGTTGTCGTCGTCGTATGTGACGCCCCACTTCTTGTAGACCGCCAGCAGCATCTCGGCCTTGGCTGCGGTGCCCCTGCCGGTGGTGTACTTCTTGAGCTTCGTCGGGGCCACGATGAGCGGGTAGCAGGCGGGCTTGTTCAGCTTGTCGAGGAGGGCGAGCTTCACCGCTCCCCCGAGTTCGCCGGCCAGTTCGCGTCCGAACTTCGAGCCGGGGGCGTAACCCTCCATGGCGACGACGTCGATGCGGCCGAACATGGTCGTGATGTCGTCGATGTTGAGGCCGATCTGGAGCTGGACGGCGTCAAGGCGGTCGGACTGGGTGGTGTACCTGTCGGCTGCGAAGGCGTGGAGGTAGCTGTAGCGCCGCTGCGAGTCGCCGTCGTAGGCCACCATCGCGAGCCCGGAGTAGGACTGGTCGATGCCGAGGCAGACGGTCACGGCTCCACCCCGAAGATGTCGTTCAGGAACAGGCCCACCATGTCGGGCAGGTCCTCCAACTCGTCCTCGTTGAAGAACCCGAAGTCGAAGTCGAGCCGGCCGAGGGTGTTCTCGGAGACGTCCTGGTTGAGCGGGCCGACACCGGGACGGGATATCCAGATGCTGTAGTGGTCCAGGCCGGCCACGGCTTCCAGCTCGTTCTTGTGCCGGACGTCGGTGTAGACGACGCGCGGGTGGCCCTCGGCCTTCTTGAGCGCGGCCTGTATCCAGGCATCGTCACCGATGTGCTCGCGGACCGAGCCGCCGAGGCGCTGCATCAGCCGGCGGACCTCGGGGTACTCCCGCTTGGCGACGTCCCAGCCGACGTCCTTGAGGACCCAGGCGAGGTTGACCGCCCCGTACGGGGTGGGGACCAGCGGGTTCATGGTCTCCAGTACGTCGCGGACGGCGTCAGCGAACCGGATGGGGGTGTAGCCGTACCGCTCGACGAGGACGTTAGCGACGGAGTCCTTGCCGGCGTACGCGTATCCACCGAGGGCCAGAACTTCGGGCAGCAGGCTCATGCGGCGAGGTCTCCGGGGGTGGTCGGGGCGGGGATGCGCTTGGAGGGGAACTCCGTGTGCGTCCAGCACTTGGGGCACACGGCGACGACCACGTAGGCGTCGGGCTCAGCGGGCCGGTGGAAGAACGGCCGGGCGGTCTGGCTGTAGGTGACGGTGACCGGGACCCACCTGTGCTGGGAGAGATCGGTGCAGGCGCTGGGCAGGCGCAGGACGTTGCCGTAGTGCGCGACGCTCATGGCCTGGAGGTCGGTGGGGTCGCACAGCCGGTACTTCTCGTCGTAGAAGCGGGACAGCCCGATCCGGGTGGTGGTGCCGCGGCGGTCCTGTGCGGCGCCGAACCCGTAGGTGTCGATCTTCGCCTGGACCTCGTAGGTGTTCTGCATGACGGTGCAGAAGGCGAAGTTCGCCTTGACGTCGTCGATGCGGAGCTTGCGGCCGGCACGACGGGGATCGGTGTCGGCCCAGATCTGGCCGGTCTCAACTCGCTGAGTCATGGGTGGTTCCTCGAAGTCGCTGGACCTCGTCCAGCAGGGCACGGATGTCGGTGGGTGCGTGAGCGAAGGCGTGGGCGGTGAGCCAGTAGAAGCCGTGGACCTGGGCGATCCGGCGGCCGTCCTTGTCGACGACCCAGGCCATGGATCCCTCGTCGAGCCAGAACTCGTAGGGTCCGGGCACTGCCTTGGTCCACCGCTCTTCGATCGCCCCGAGATCGGGGCCGTCGGTCACTTGCAGGCGGGGTCGAGGATCGTCGACACGCTGCCGTAGTCGCTGTCCTGGTGGTACAGGGTGGTGACGCGGACCCCCGTGCCAGTCAGGCACTTCGTGGCGCCGTTGCCGAAGCCGTCGGGCATCGTGAAGACGGTGGCGGGGCCGTTGTCGGTGTTGGCGCGGGGAGCGTCGCGGAACGGCTCGGAGTACTTCTCGCTCATGCCGCAGGCACTCAGGCAGGCGCCGAGCAGGGCGGCGGCGGCGATCAGAGCGGTCTTGCGTCGGGTCATGCTGCTTGCTCCAGGTGGTAGGGGTTGTTCGCGTGGGCTTCCTCGATCGCTGCCAGTGGCTTCTCGCGCCAACGCAGGGCGTAGCGGCGGCAGTTCGCGCAGGTTTTGTGGGTGCAGCCAGGAAGCGGGGGCCGGTGGCGAGCGTGAAAGCTCCAGGACATGGAGTCCGAGGAGGTGAGTAGGTGACCTACTCGCCTGAGCCCCGTGATCTTGAAGCCGAAGCCGTGGACGCGGAAACCTCGGTCGGTGGCGTCGGTGATGATGTCGACGGCTTCGTCCATGTGCTGGCGCCGGCAGACGGATCCGATACCGACGATGGGTTCGGCGGCCAGGTCGACACCGGCCTTCTCGTACATGTCGGCGCAGCGCTGGTAGTCGGTGCGCTCCCAGCCCTGTAGGACTGGGGCGAACGGCAGGTCAGGAGCTGCTGCCTTGAGTTCGAGGTAGTTGTTGACGGTGCGGTGCTGGTGCTCGGTGACGGTCAGGCCGGTCTTCTGGGTGATCCACGGTTCGCACATCCAGTCCTGGGGGCTTGCCCAGGCGAGGTTGGATATCTCGTCGCGGTAGCGGCGTACCGCCTCGACGTAGGTGGCCGGGCTGATGGTCCACCGGCCGTGCATGGAGATCTCGGTGAATCCGCCGCTGTCCAGTGCCCAGGTGTTGATGGCTCTGGGAAAGGTCTTGCGGCCGATCAGTCGGCGGTGCGAGACGAACAGGGGGACGTCGGCGTTGCCGAGCCAGGAGGGGATGTGCGTTCCGAGGAAGAACGTCACCTAGCGGCGCGGCGCCGCAGCGCCACGACGAGGGAGCCGAGGAGGACTCCGTAGATCTTGCCGATGATCTGTCCGCCGAGGAAGTCGAGCGAGCCGAAGGCGATGGAGAGGAAGAGCAGGGAGTCCAGCAGGATGCCGACGACTCCTCCGGCGAAGACCGCGCGGACCCAGTGGGGTGTGAGCCGGCTGAAGACGGCCATGTCGGCGGCTTCGGAGACGGCGAACGCCACGGCGCTGGCCAAGGCCACGGCCGGGTCGGCTGCCACGAAGGACAGGATGACGCCGAAGACCAGGGCGATGATGGCGGCCTTGCGCCCGAGTGCCCACTGGACCAGGTCCCGGAGTACGAGGGCGGGTCCGGCGAGGAACACCGCGGCCGGCGCCTTGACACCGAAGCCCACGGAGACGATTCCGTAGCGGTGAAGGGTGATGTTGGCGGCGGGGATGGTGGCCATGTAGGCGGCAGCCGCGAGGTAGCCGACGACTTGGTTGCGAGGTGTGGTGGTCACAGGCGCTCGCTCTCGGGACGAGGCGGCAGGGCCCACCAGACGAGCAGGGACATCGGCCAGATCAGAGCGGCGATGACGACGAACATTGCGGCGATGACGAAGTCGTGGGTGTCGCTGCGGTCGTAGTCGAGGTTCATGGCCTGGGCGATGGGCTTGCGGACGGCCACGGCCATGATGAAGGCGAAGACCAGGTACAGCACCGGTACGTAGGTGGTCATGCGACCAGCCCCTTGGGGAGGTCGTCGTTCTCCAGCAGGACCTTGTAGCACTGGTTGGCCTCGACGCTGTAGACGACGATGCCTTCCGCCTTGGCCCCGGCTTCTGCGACGGAGCCGAGGGTGCGCAGCAGGCGCAGGGAGTCGCGGATGGCCTCGTTGAGGAGGTGTCCGCGAACGCGGGCCAGTTCCGGAACGACGGTCAGTTCAGCCGGTGATCCGTCGGGCAGTCCCTGTCCGCGAGTTCCCCAGCGGGTGGTGTTGAACAGGGCCCAGCGGCGGCCGGTCATGCCGTATCCGTGCTGGATGCCGCGGCCGTACCACTCTCCGTGGTGGACGCCCTCGCCAAGGTGGGCCAGGGCGCTGGCGTTCTCAGCGACCCAGGCGGCGAAGCCGAAGTTGTCCAGTGGGACTGTGCCGTCCAGCTTCTGCCCGTTGGGGGCGATCCACCGCTTGCGGCTGCCGGCGCGCAGGACGTACAGCCCGTCGTTCTTGGCGACGACGTTGAAGCCGTGCGAATTGAGGTAGCCGGCGGGGTCTTCGTCCTCGGCGAGGCGCTTGACGGCGACCTGGCTGTTGGTGCCGTTGATCTTCTCCGTCAGGACGAACTCGCGGTTGAAGCGCGGGATCTTCGGCCACGGACGGAAGTCGGTGACGTTGGTCAAGTGGGTGCTCCGGGTGGGTCAGAGGTAGTCGTAGGCGGTGGCGTAGTCGTCGTCCCACTCGGGGGCCGCGCAGACTTCGCAGACGGTCTGGCCGTCGACCTGGCCCGCGTATTCGTCGGCTGCGATCAGCCGGCCGCAGGCGCATCGGGTCGCGTGCGGGGCGGGGCTGAGGGTCACTTGCTCAGCCGGTCCAGGAGGCTGGAGTACATCTCGGAGACCTGGGCGAGGCGGGCCTGGGTCTCGCGCAGTTCGTTCTTGTGCCGGCCAGCTTCCTGGACCAGGACACGGTTGCGGTTGCGCGCGTCGTCGCGGTCCTTCTCGGCCTGCACGAGGTTCTTGTTCGTGGCGGCGAGGTCGTCCTTCAGGACCTTCTCGGCCGTCTTGTCGAGCGCCTTGCCCAGGGCGTCGTAGAGGGTGTCGCACTCGGGGCGGGTGAGGCGGAGGACCGGCTCGGTGTTGACGTACGGCGGGGTGGTGAACTCGATCTGACCGCGGACGCCGTTGAAGCGGCCCTGGTTGATCGCGGCGCCGCTGCCGGGCTCGACCCTGGCGAAGTGCACGTTGTAGCGGCTGCTGGTGAGGTCCTTGATGACGCGGGCCTTGGTGGGGAGCATGTCGAGGATCGGGTCGAAGAGGCCGGGCAAGGGAGTGCCTTTCGTAGGGCGTCGTCAGGGGGCGACGCGGCCGTGGGTGTTGAAGGCGGCGTGGGTGGCGGGCATGAGTTGGGCCCAGAAACGTTCCATCTGCTCCGCTGCCATCTCGATCTCCCGCTGCGGGAAGGACGGGAAGGTGGCCCGCTCGTCGGCGGTACGCAGGCCGAGGAAGTGCATCAGCGAGCGTGCGTTGCAGGTGGCGTACATGGAGGAGAAGAGGCCGACAGGGAGGGTCGAGCGGGCGACCTCGCGGGCGATGCCGGCGTCGAGGAGGGCCTGGTACGCCTCGTACGCTTCCTGGTACGCGTACTCCATGACCCGGCTGACGATCTCGTGCTGGGCGGCTGTGCCCTTGACGAACGTGTAGCGTCCGGGCTTGCCCTCCTGGACCAGCTTCCGGTCGAGGCTCGGGATGTAGAAGACGGGCTTGAGTTCGGTGTAGCGCCCGCTCTCCTCGTTATAGCTCCAGCCAGATCTGTGCCTCATCCACTCCCGGATGACGAAGATGGGGGCTTCGATCCGGAACGTCATGGAGTTGTGCTCGAACGGGCTGCCGTGCTTGTCCCGCATCAGGTAGTTGATGAGGCCGAGGTCCTTCTTGGCGAGGTCCCCGGTTTCACCGACGAGAGTCTTGGTGCCGGTGGAGACGCGGGCGGCGAAGAGGACGTCGGTGTCGGCGGCGTTGTGCTTGACCAGCTCGACGGTGATGTCGCTGCGGAAGGTTGGGGTGGTCACAGGTCTCTCAGGTGGCGAGGCAGCGGAACTGGTTGGTGAAGCCGGCGAGCTTGATCTGCGTGTACCTGCGCGTGCCCTTGCCGAAGTTGTAGGAGATGCAGTTCGCGTAGCCGCCGAAGTTGGGAGTGACGGACTGGACGTAGACGACGCGCTCGCCCTTGCTGGTCTTGTCGAGCCAGAGCTGGCCGGAGTCAACGTGCTGCATGCTTCGGGCCTTTCTTGGGGTTCTCGACGATCTCGGCCGCGATGCTGAAGCCGAAGGCGGCGGCGGTGATGAGGGCGAGCAGGAGCGGTGTCCAGCCGATGGCGCCGATGGTGACGAGCGCGAGGAGGGCTCCGGCGCCGGCCGCGCACCCGTTGGCGGTGACCGTCAGTGCTGCGGCTATCAGCCGGCGAGGGTTCAGGCGGACCATCGTGTTGCTCTGCTTTCTCGGTCGCTCCGGCCGATGCGCCGGGTCAGTTCGCGGGAGACGACGGCGGCCTTTCGGTCGGCGCCGCTGTAAATGGCTTCGGTGAGCTTTCGGACCGCGTAGGTCTGCCGGTACAGGGAGTCGGCTTCGAGGACGTCCTCGTCGGAGGCGGCTGCGGCCTTCTGCGCGGTCACCGACTTCTCGTGCTTGGCCTTGACCGCGGCCATGGCCTTGCAGCGTTCGAGGTGGGCTTCAGCGGCCTTCTCGTCGACCGCTGCTGCCGCTAGCTGTGTTCCGGCGTACTCGGCCCACCGCGTCAGCTCGACGAACAGCTCCATCAGCTTGTCGTCGGTCAGTTCCGTCAGGTTTGCCGGCAGATCCGGCATGTCGTCCTCGGGCCGGCTGCGCAGCTTCAGGCCCTTGCGTCCGAGCTTCTGCGTTGTCCTCGTCGAGAGGCTGTCGTCGTCCTCGTCGAGGGGCGTCCTCGCCATCGCTGGTCTCCTGGTAGGGCTTGCACTGCTTGCAGACATCGCCGTTGACGCAGTCGGGGGCGTCCTTCTGGGCCGCGATCCGCTCCTTGATGTCGAGTGCCGTTTCGAGGAGCGGGTCGACGATGGCGGGGTTGAAGCGGACGACGAACTGCCGTACGTCCTGGTTGAATTTCGACTCGTAGACGTAGGTCATCCGGTCGACGTCGAGCCCGAGGTTCCTGGCCATCCAGAGGTAGATCTGTCCCTGGCGGATGTGGCTGGGGAAGGGCACCTTGATGGATGACCACATGGCCGGCAGGTCGACCATCTTGCTGCCGTCGGGGAGTGTGACCAGGTATTTCGCGAGGCGCTCGGGCTCCTCGAACCGCACCGTCCCCTCCCCCACGGTCTTGATCTCCAGCAGGCTGTGGGCCGGGGTGAGCATGCCGTCGCTGTGGCCGGCGATCAGGTGGGTGGCCTCGGCGGACAGCGGCACCTCGGCGTACTCAAGGGCGGTGCTCTGGCAGGACCGGCACTGCTTGGGGCTCTTGGCCCACCACTTCTCGTCGCAGTTGAGGCACGTGAACATGCCCTCCAGCCAGTCGATGTCCCAGGCCCGGTTCTGCCACTTGCGGTGCGACTCGTGTCCGGTGTCGAAGATGTTCAGCGACTGGAAGCCGAAGGACTGCTTGTGGTGGACGCCGGTCGTGATCCGCAGGAACGTGGCTTTGGGGCACCAGTCGTCCTTGACCATCTCCGAGGGGTGGATGATGTCCTGCCGACGGGAGTTGTCGGCCTTGTTCTTCTCGACGATGTGAGTGCGGACGGTGCCGAGGAAGTTCTCTTCGCCGGCGCCCCGCTTCTCGGCGAGGAAATCGGAGAGGTTGGTGGGTATCGGGGCCCGGCGCTTTACGGCTCGGGGAGCCTTTCGCTTGGGGGCTGCCATGGCCACGTCTCCGGTTTCTTCTGGTTGCGGTACTTCTTGCGGAGCTTGGCTCGGTCGTTGGGGAGCATTCCGCCCCAGACGCCGTAGCGTTCGCAGTTCTTCATCGCCCAGTCCAGGCAGCGCTGGCGCATCGGGCAGATGGTTCCGTCGGTGTCCCCGTTGCAGATCGCGGCAGCTTCCCGGAGGTCGTCGAACCAGGGGTCGTTGTCGCGCGAAGGGGTCTGGTACTTACGGCACTTCGCCTCGCGTTCGGGGTCGTCGCCGCCGGTCCAGTCGGGGGCCGAGCATCGGGAGAACAGTGCCACTAGGTCTCCAGGATGGTGTCGAAGGTTTCCTGGGAGAGCACCATCCAATTCCTCCCTCCCATTTCGATGACGAAGACCATTTCTCTCCCGGAGAGCAGTGCGTGTTGTTCGGCGAGTTTGAGGTCGTCGAGCTTGAGCGTGTACTGGCGCTTCTCGGTGGTCTTGGCTTCGAAGGAGAACGTGTCGTTGCGGACGTCGTTCTTGTGAATCCAGCCGTTTCCCGATCCGGGGCTGACCTTGCCGTCGTATTTCGAGGCCAGTCCCTTTTCCTGCCGCTGGGACCTTTTAAGGCCGCGGTTCGTCACCCGTGAGCCTCTTTCGGATCAGCTCCAGGAGCTGGTCGATCTCGTCGGATTTCCGGCGCAGGTATCGGCTGGCCCGCCAGGAGACGAAGGTGATGTAGCCGGCTTCCGCGAGGGCCAAGGCCGCAAGGGCTCCCGTCACGCTGCGACCTCCAGCGCCTCGGGGTTCGTGACGGCGCGCAGGACGGCTTCGGCGACTTCGTCCTGGAGATCGAGTTCGCCTCGCAGGGAGTCGATGATCGCGTCCTTCAGGTCCCAGGTGCGCTCACCGAAGTCGAAGTACCGGCCGCGGCGCTTGATGACGTCGAAGTAGACGCCCCAGGTCATGAGGTCGCGTACGACGTCCCAGGAGCCGGCGGTGATGCCGCGGGAGGGCGAGTCATCCCAGTAGAAGTGCGTCTCAGCAGTCTTCTGCGGGCCGGCGGACTTGTGCTTGACCGTCTTGAACTTCATGGCCTGGCCGACACGGCTCTTGCCCTTGCCGGGGATCGGTTCGTCGAGGAACTCGGCACGGGAGACCTCCAGGCGGGTCCAGTAGGCGAAGTTCTTTCCGAGGCCGCCGGGCGTGGTCTTGGGGGTGCCCTGCGGGGAGAAGCCACCGACCTTCTCGCGCCACTGGTTGATGACGATGCCCATGACCGCGCGCTCCTCGGTGAGGTGGCTGCGCTTCGTCGCCTTGCCGGCCTTGCGGTAGAACTTGTTGGTGATCCGCGCGCCGGGCGACACAGACAGCTCGTCCATGGCCTTGGCGTCCTCCTCCGAGGCGACGAGCGCCGGGTAGGAGTCGAGGACGATGGCGTCGACCGCGCGGGAGGCGGCGAACTCCAACATGACCTCGTACGCCTCTTCCATGGCCCGGATCTCCGCGACCACGACCTGGTCGGTGTCGACGCCGAGCTGCTGCGCCCACTCCTTGTCGTAGTCCTCGGCCGCGATCCACAGGGTGGAGAACTCAGGGTTCTTGGCCTGCTGATGGGCGATGGTCTTGTGGACGACGGTGGTCTTGCCGCTGGACTCGAAGCCGATGATCTCGGTCCACTTGTTCGCGGGGAACCCGCCTCCGAGAATGATGTCGAGCGGCAGGCAACCAGTGGCGAACGGCGAGACCTGCCTCATCTGAGAGGCCATGATCATGGTCTCGGGCCCGTACTTCTTGTTGAGCTGGGCCATGAGTGCGAGTGCCTCGGGCGACGGCGCCACACGAACCCCCCTTCTTGTTCCACAAGTTGAGTCAACTTGTTGTTCAAGTAGGAGATTAGGTGTCGACGCAGGTCAGAGACAGAGAGTCGAGTTGCTCATGAGGATCACGGGTCGGTCACAGATCCGGGCATAGAAAAACCCCCGGCCGCCAGGGGTGGCGACTGAGGGTGCACTCCCGGCCGCAAATAGGGGACTAGCGGCCGGGATGACGATGGGGTTCGATTCAGACAGTTCGAATGACCTCACCAGCGAGCTGGTAGGTAACCACGCCGGTGCCCAGGTGGATCATGCACTTGACTAGACCCTCATCAATCAGGCGCGCGAGCGTCTCGCTGGTCAGGACCTCGTCAAGCACCTCAGCGACGGACGCCGGCACTCGCAGCCCCAGCCCGCCCTCAATGTCCACCACGATTGCTCCATGCAAACCGAACGCCGCAGGCTGCACCCCTGGCACCAGAAGGACCGGCCGGCATAGATCCCGGCGGTCAGCGTCCGTGGACTGAGCATGCGGGGCGACTCGCGAGGTTGTCAACTAAACTTTCCAATAGTCGGGCACAGCCCCTGCACAGGTAGGTTGCAATGATCAACACGCTGATCATGGGTTACGACGGCGGGCACGACCGGCCGCCCACCAGCAGGGAGACCTCCCCTTGAGTGACGACAGATCTCTGGCCTTCAAGCTGAGCTGGCTCATGCTCACGACCCTGGGACCGGACGGGCAGCCGTGGACCACCAGGACCCTGGCCGAGGCGACGAAGCTGATCGGCAGGGGCATGTCACACGCCACCGTCGGCAAGCTCGCTGACGGTACGAACGACAACCCCCGGATGCAGACGCTCGCGGACCTGGCCGCAGCACTCAACACTTCGCCCGGCTTCTTCTTTCCCCTGTACGATGTGACCGATTTGCCTGCGGTTCGCACGTTTGGGAATGTCCGGATCCGCACAATCCTTACCCTTATGGAACACCTGAGCGAGGCCGACCTGGCCGAGGTCGAGGCACTGGCGAGGAAGCTCGCCAATGAAGCCGGCGACCCACCCCAGGAGGATCCTCCTCCACCCGAAGCAGCGCGCAATCGTCCTGGACGTCGCCGCATGTCCGAAGCCGCGCGGCGCGCTGCGAAGACCCTGGAGCCTTAGTTGTGAAGTCCGCGTTCTACACGGCATCACTCGTCCTCGGACTTCTCGCCACTGCTGAACTCTTCAGACGTGTACGCAACAGATCGGGTCACCGCACCACCGTGGCCGGGGCCGCAATCGCCGGCGTCGGCATGGCCTTCGCCTGCATCGCCATGGCGTTCGCCGACCCGCTGATCGTCCGCCCCTTCAGCCGGGCGACAGAGGTCGGACTGGCCACCTACATATCCGGTACCGCCGTCATCTGTCTTCTGGCGTGCATCCTGATCCTGCTGTCGTGGTGGATCTTCCGGGGAACGAGCTTCACCGTCGCCCTGGTGACCACCAGCACAGTCAGCGCCGCTGCGGCCTGCTCGATGGCCGTCCTGTTCGTCCAGTCCCCCCTGACAAGCAAGTACACGGGCACCAGCCTGCGTCTCCTTGTCTCAGACGTGGCCTCGGGCAGTCCGATGTGCAACAAGCCCATCGCCTACGCCTGCATCTACTTCAGCTACGTCACCCTGGCCTCTATCGCCGTCGCCCTCGGCTTCGGCTTCCTCGCCCTGGGGGCCCGTGAACTCGGCCTGCGGGTGCGCACCGGCTTCTGGACAGCCGCCAGCGCCGGAGTCTTCGGCATCCTGTACGCAGTCATGAGCCTGGTCGCCATTGTTTCCGGCGCCCAGCACCATCTCATCCTGCCGCTCCACGGCACGGAAACGGCCACCGCGTTCTCGGTCTGCGGTGCCCTGGCGTTCGGCTGCGGCATCCTGATCCCCAACATCCCCGTCAGGCGACCACGCACTTTCTGACTGCGAGCGCATACGGCGAGGGGCCACACCGATGAGGTGCGGCCCCTTTAGTGCGTTCAGGGTCAGGCAGCGGAGACCAGGTCGACGACCTCACACGCACCGGCCGTGCACGCCAGTTCCTGGCTGCCGACGGTGCTGTCCTCGGTCTCCCAGAACGGTAGGTCCTCCCAATGGATGTCGGCCGGCATGCGGGCCAGCAGCTCCTCGTACGCCTCGCGCGAGCACTCCTCGTACGGTGCCTGCTGATAGCTGTGGTCCGAGTGCGGCAGGAAGCTCACGCCGGAGATCTCGTCCAGGTGGGTCCACACCCAATCCCCGACTTCGTCCCACTCCTCGTTGCGTACCGAGATGGTGACCGAGGGCTTGTGGTCGCACCAGTGCCGCTGGACATCGAGCCAGACCTTCAGGTGGTCGACCGCGGTGATCTGGTCACGGGTGATGGCACCGGGCGGTGCCGCAATCGGGAAGGAGAAGACGTTGTTGCTCGGCGACATCACGTCGTCCTCGCACGGAACGCCGTAGCTCTGCATGAGCTGGCTGAGCGGGTCCTTCTTGTCGGCCCGGACCCGGCGAATGTAGTACTCGCTGTGCCAGGTGTGCAGGCCCGAGGAGACCCCGACGAGCTGGCTGACCGTGCCGGACGGCTTGACGCACGTGATGGCGTGCGAGTGCTCGATGCCCAGCTCGTCGGCATAGACGGCGTTGACCGAGGTCGTCAGTTCCCGCAGGGCGTCCAGCAGGGCGTTGCGCTTCTCAGCCGGCTGGGTGACCAGCAGGTCGGAGCCGAAGAACCCGGTCAGGCTCACGCCGAGCAGGCGCTCTTCCTCGGCGTTCTGGCTCCACTCCTCGCGCAGGAAGGGGTAGTCCGTGAGCGTGCTCTGCCAGGTCCCCAGGATCGTCGCCAAGGCGACCTTGCGGGCGAGCGTGTCCTCGGTGTCGTCCTCGCGGACCACGACCTCGGACAAGTTGCAGAAGCTGAACGGACGGAGAATGATCTCCGAGCACGGGTTTGTCCCGTACACGAGATCTGCATCGCGTCGTCCGTATTTGGCGGCCTGTCGCTGGGCGGCGCCGCGGTGGAAGATTCCGCGCTCGCCGGAGCCGCTGGCCACGAGGGTGGCCCACTCGGCGTCGAAGTCCTCGCGGCTCATGTCGTCGCTGTAGACGGCGCTGTTGTTGGCCAGGGCCCGGTAGGGGTGGTCCTCCCACCACGCCCCGGACTTCGCCTGCGCCATCTCCTGGTCGCTCAGGTCGGACAGGGAGATCATGGCGCTGCGGCGGACGCCGCCCACCACGATCACGGAGGCGATCTTGCAGGCCAGGTCGTGTGCCTCGATCGGGCGCAGTCGGCGGCCGGCCGCACCGTGCAGCAGCTTGATCGTGAAGTCGAAGAGGTCCTGGAGAGGTTCGGGGCCGGAGGCGCGGCCACCGAAGGTGCGCAGGCGGGCGCCGGCCGGTCGCACCTCGGACATGTCGATGCTGGGGATGATGCCGTCCAGCCACACCAGGCGCAGAAGCTCGTCGAACGCCTCCGCCCACCCCAGCTTGCTGTCGCCGACGGTGATCACCATCTCCGGCACCAGGCGCAGGAGGTCGGGGACGACCGGGAGCTGCTCGACGTACTGCTTCTCGACGCTGTAGCCGACGCCGGTCCCGTTCATCAGGATGAAAAGCAGTTCGCTGAAGGCCCGAATGTCCAGCAATGGCAAGTAGGAGCAGTTGAAGCCAGCGATGTTGGACAGTTCCAGCGCCTCGCCGGCCGTCATGACTGCGCGCATGCTCGGCATGATCTGGTGGGTGAGGACGGCGTCCCGCATCTCGTAGAGCAGGTCCTTGTCCGGCACGTGGTCGTATTCGTCGGCCAGATGCTGGGTTATGAACGTGAAGTAGCGGTCTACGGTTTCCGTCCAGGTCTCCCGACGCTGTTCGGTCTCCAGGTAGCGGGCGTATCGAGACAGGGCGATGTAGTTCCGGTACGGGTCCTGGAGGGTTCCGTCCGGGTTGAGGATGGTGCTCAATTACTCTCCGGTTATCCGAGGCGGCCGACGACTGTCATCGAGAATCCGCCTTGTTTGTTCGCCACCGTCTGTCGCGCAGGGGTTGCCTTTCCCTCGGACTTGATGTTGAGCCCGGAGGTGCTGTGGAGCTTGGGGTAGCCGCATTCGTAGCAGCGCTTGCCGGCCCGAGGTTCTGTGGGGATGGCGAAGTAGTTGCTGCCTCCGCATTCAGGGCACATCTCGGAGTCCCTGGCGTGGGCGGCCTGTCGAGGCGCCGGAGGCTGCTGCTCGTACTGGGGCTGGTACTGGGGCGCCGGCTGCTGGTACATCGGTGCCGACGGCTGGTAGGCGGGCGAGGGGGCGCCGAGGTGCCTGTTCCAGAAGTTGCTCACTACACCACTCCGTTTGAAATGAGGCCCTTGTCCTGGAGGTTGGAAAGCACCGCGATGACAGAGGCAGTGAGAATTGCCTGATAGTCCGTGCGGAACGCCGAATACTCAGCCGGGTCGTCATCCAAATCAGAGGTGTCCAGGATACCCCCGAAAAGGATGTCGGTGATGAGCGCTCCGTACACCGCGATGAGCGGGAGAAGCGGCTCAACTGCCGCCAGTCTCTCGGCCGATTCGAGCTGCTCCATTTCGAGCACCTCTTCGCTGCGTCCGACCTGTCCGCTCTTGACGAGCAGTTCGTTCTCTGCTCGGCCAGCGTTGAGGTCCTGCGCCAACTCGGCCTTGAGGACCTCGAAGGGAATCGTTCTCATTGCTCAATCCTTGGCTTCGGACCAGCGGTCGCAGACGACCACGTCGGCGGTGAGTGGGACGTTGATGAGGTGCTGGATTCCCTCGCCGATCATGGCCTCCTGGAGGATCTTGGAGCCGACGTCGACCAGGTCGTCCGGGCAGATGACGACGAGTTCGTCGTGGACGGTGAGGGAGAGCTTGATGCCGTCGTGGCCGCTCTCCTTTATGGCCTTGTGCAGCCGGACCATGGCGAGCTTGATCAGGTCGGCCGAGGAGCCCTGGATGAGGCTGTTGACCGCCCGACGCTCACCCTTGGCGCGCAGCCAGCCCTGGCTGGAGACGATCTCCGGCAGCCGGCGCTTGCGTCCGAGGAGCGTGGTGAGGTCGCGCGTCTTGCGCTTGCGGACGGTTTCGATGACCGAGCGGCGGAAGGCGTAGATCTCGGGGAACTGCTCCTCGTGGATGGCCATGATGCGCTCGGCCTCGCGCACCGTGATGCCGGCCATGGCTGCCACGGTCTCCGGGCCGGCCATGTACACGATGGCGAAGTTCAGGCCCTTGGCGACCTGGCGCATGTCCTTGGTGACTTCGTCCCAGGCGACACCGAACACGAGGGCCGCGGTGGCTGTGTGGGCGTCCACGCCGGCCAGAAAGCCCTCGTACAGGGCGCCGCGGCCGAGGTAGTGCGCGAGGACCCGCAGCTCGATCTGGCCCCAGTCGGCGACCAGGAGCTTGTAGCCCTTGGGGGCGACGAACAGGGAACGGACTTTGGTGCCCAATTCCGTGCCGGGTCTGGGCACGTTCTGAAGGTTCGGGGCCGAGCATGAGAATCGGCCGGTGCGGGCGCCGTACTGCTTGAAGATGGGGTGGATGCGGCCGTTGAAGATGCGCTTGGGCTGGCTGGCCTTGCCGAGGTAGCCGTAGACGTACGTCGACAGCAGCTTGTCGACCTCGGCGTACTCCAGGAGGATCCGGCAGACCTCGTTCTCCGGGTACGCCTCCAGCGTCTCGGCGTCCGTGGACCAGTCGCGGAAGCCGATCTTCTCGCGGTTGCGCTTCTTGGTCTTGCCGCCGTCGGTGAGCTTGATGGGCTTGAGGCCCTGGCCGCCCTTGGTCTTGGGCAGGAAGAGGATGTCCTGGCGCTGCTGGGGGGAGCCAACGTTGAAGACCTTCCCGGCGGCCCGGAAGAGCCTGGTTTTGATTTCCTCCAGCTTGATGACGAGTTCGTGCTCCAGCTCCAGGAGCCGGTCCTCGTCGACACAGGCGCCTGTGGGGTGCATGTCGAGCAGGACCTCGGTGACGGCGAGTTCGAGCGACATGATGCGGGAGAGGTCCTGCTCGACCAGGTCGCCGCACATCGCGCGCCACAGCAGCCAGGTGTACTTGGCGTCGAGGTAGGCGTATCGGGCGACCGTGGTGAAGCCGTACTTCTCGACTTCCTTGCCGACGTTCTCGGTGTCGTACTTGTGCTTGTAGCGTTTCTCGACGAGGTTCTTGAGGCCGTTGAGGCGGTTCTCGTCGAGGAGCCAGGAGCCGACGAGGGTGCAGCCGTAGGGCTTGGGCGGGATGCGTCCGCCGTAGTACTTCGCGAGGCTGCCGAGGTCGAAGGTCGCGGAGTGGGCGACCTTTCGCCGGCTGGAGAAGATCAGGGGTTCCAGCGCCTTGAAGACCTGGCTGGGGCGGAGCTGCTTGGGCGGAGCGCTCCACACCGCGGGGACGGTTTCCCGCTCTCCCGTCTGCTTGTTCTTGCGCCAGGTCGCCTTGGATATCAGGCGGTCACCGTTGGGGTGGCCCATCGGGATGACGACCGCTCGGCCGTGCGTGGCGAGCGCTATCCACAGGATCTCGTTGGCGACCGGGACGCCTCGGTGTTCGCCGACGGTCTCGATGTCGATGACGAACTCGTCGAACTGCTCGAAGTGCGCGACGACATCTTCGAGGTCGGCCATCGTGAGGATGACGTCGCGCACTCTCGTGTTCCTTCCGTGTCAGGCTGCGAGTTGGAGTCGTTCGGCGAGCAGAAGCTCGATGAGGATCAGGCGGTAGGCGGCGTATGCCTGGTGGGGAACGACGCCGTTGCCGACCTTGTGGAGTTGTTGGGAGCGGCTGAGGCCGGGGATGGTGGTGACTCGGCCGGGGATGCCCATGAGCCACTCGGCGAAGACCGCGGTCAGGCGGCGTCCGCCTCGGGGCCCAATCTCGGTCGGGTACGGCGCCGGAACTCCGATGACGGACTCCCATCGGTGGATTGCCGGCGCGTACTCTCCCCACCATTCGGAAGGTGAGTGACGAGGGTGCGCAGGTTCATCGCCCCAGTCGAGCCGGGGGCGTGTCCCGCTCCGCCCATGCCGTCGGACGCGGTCGGTGTTGGCAGCAGATGCACTACGGCCGCCGGCAAGTGCGTATAGCGTCCGCTGCTGTCCCGCTGGTTGGGCGCTCCCTTCGGGCCGTCGCTGGCCCTCGGAGTCGGCAGCATCGCCATCGGAAGGGGCTCCGCCGGCAAGAGCAAGGCGACCTCGCTCAGCGGTCGGCTCATCTTCCCGTGCCGGTTCCCAGTGCCGGCTTTCCAGTCCCGCGCCAGGGGCGTCGGCAGAAGGGAAGGCGACGCAGAACCATCGGTCGCGATGGTGGGCTGCTCCAACTTCGGAAGCTCGAAAGCACATCCATCGCGCGTCGTACCCGATCGCGGCCAGGTCCCCGAGTACTCGGTCGAGTCCTCGTCGAGCGATGGCTGAGACGTTTTCCAGGAAGACGAGGCGGGGTCGAAGTACGCGAATGGCTTCGGCGACGTTCCGCCAGACGCCCGACTTCTCGCCATCGATTCCCTTCCTGTGCCCTGCGTTGGAGATGTCCTGGCACGGGAAGCCCGCGCAGACGATGTCGACCTGGCCGATGAGTTCGGTCCAGTCAATGAAGGTGATGTCCCCGAGGTTGGGGAGGTCTGGGTGGTGGTGCGCGAGGATCTGGGTGGCGTAGCGGTCGATCTCTGCCACGTAGGCAACGGGCTCGCCGGTGAGTTCCTCAACTGCGATTTCTAGGCCGCCGAATCCCGCGCACAGGCCGAGGATCGGCATGCGTGTCCTTCAGGAGCGGGGTGGCCGCTCCCCACCCGGAGGAGAGGGGGTACAGGTGGGGAGCGGCCGGTCTGGTGGTCTAGTCGTCCTCGTCGTCTTCGTCCACGCCGTTGAGGACCTTCTGCACGGCGGCCTCCAGCTCGGCGCGGGTGCAGTGGCGCTCCCAGGCGTCCGCGTAGAGGGACTTGTCCAGGCGGTCGTAGTCGGCCTCGGTCAGCTCGTCGGCGTCCCAGTCCGAGTCGACGTCGCGGGCCTTGACCGCCTCGACGTGGTACTCGGTTTTGGTGCCCTTGCCCGTCTTGTGGACCGCGACGTACAGCTGGGGCGAGGTGAGGTCGCCGACGTTGTCCCTGCCGACCTTCTTGGGGTCCTTGGCGATGGCCTGGAGGGTGCGAGCGGCACGGATGCCTACCTCCCAGACCTTGTGGACCCACTTCTTGTCGTCCTCGTCCCACAGCGCCACGTTGAAGGTGGCGACCTTGCGGCCGTAGTGGTCGAGGTCGTCGCAGAGCGGGCAGTCCTCCTTCGGCGCGAGCCCACGGAAGGACCGCTTGCCGGAGGTGATCTCCCGGACGTAGTGGTACTCGTAGGAGTCAAAGGGTTCGGGCTGTAGGAGCCGGATGAGCTGGGGATCCTTGGTGATCTCCAGGCGCATCTCGTTCCTGGCTTCGAAGTCCTGGCCGCCGCTGCCGGCGACCTCGTCGAAGGCGCCCCAGCCGGCGGAGGCTCCCTGCTTCCGGGCCGAGTTGGTGCGCTCCCGGCCCTTGCGCGGGGTGTCATCGTCCTCGTCGAACACGTCGCGGTCCTGAGCCTTTCGACCGCGGCGGGTGCTGGGGGCGTCGTCCTCGTCGATCGAGTCTCGCCGGCTGCGGCCGGCACGTCGGGCGGCAGGTGCTGCGTCTTCCTCGAAGATGTCGTCGAGATTGCCTCGGGCCATAGATCAGTCCTCGTTGTCGGTGGCGGGGTGGACGTGCGCGAAGCTGTTCTCTTCGGTGGTGAGGTCGGCCGCCATCTGCCGCTCGCGCGCGAGCAGTTCGTCGATCGCGTCGTCCAGGACGCGCGGATCGGTGGACTTGACCCGGGCGGTTACCTCGATGTGCTCGTAGGAGCCGAGGTTGTAGCGCTCGGTGACCGTCTTCTCGTACTCCAGGACCGGCTTCACGCCGCCGCCTCCTTGCTCTTGAGCGCCTCGAACGCTTCCTTCACCCGCTCGGTGAAGTTGGTGTCCGTGATGCGGATGCCTCTTGGATCGCCGTCGAACAGGCCCTCCTGCGCCGCGATTTGGACGATCGCCTCAATCTGCTCGCGGGTGTACAGGCGGCGGTCGCCGTTGGCGGTCTTGCCCTTGATGAGGTAGGTGGCCTTGGGGATGACCCCGCCGTTCTCCCACTTGCGCAGGGTCACGGCGTCGCGTCGCAGCGCCTTAGCCAGGTGTCCGATGCCGAAGAACTCCCGGTAGCCACCCTTGTAGGGGCGGACCTGCGGCTTGGCGTCCCATCCGTCGGTGTCGTCGTGGCGGGCTTGCTCTGCGGACCGGGGGTCGATCTGGGTGCGCACCGGCCGGCGCGAGATGCGTCGGGTGGAGCCGGGGTAGAACTGTGTCGTGGGCGTCTCGCCGGCGATGCTGGCGAACTCGCTGTCCCAGTCCCTCATGCAGCCACCCGCACGAACCGGAAGCCTTCCTTCTCCGGGAAGATCCGCTCCAGGTCCTCTTCCGAGAGGAGTCCTTCCTGGTAGAGGACGTATGCCTCCTGGGGGTCGAACTGCCGGACCAGGGGGAAGAGCCGGTCGTAGATGACGGCGTCGTCGCCCTTCTCAGCGGCCTGGGTGTCGAGGTCGCGGGCGATGGTCTCAGCCTCGTCCTCGTCGAGCCCCTCGCTGGTGTAGCGCTCCAGCTTCAGGCCCTTGTACTGCTTGTCGCCGACACGGAGCGGGCGCGGCAGCTCGATGATGTAGCTGCCCTTCTCGTCCTTCACCCCGATTGCGCGCAGGTCGTCGGACATGTCGTCGCGCAGCTTGTTCAGCAGGGTCGTCTGGGTGTCGACGCGGCCCTTGATCAGGAACCACTGAGCAGCCTTGCGTTCGAATGCGGATTCCGGCGTGTTCGCGGTCAGTACCGACCCTGCCGGGGCGTCAGAGAAATCCACGCCGTGCTCCTCAAGTACGAGTAGGGAACAGTCGTCGCCAGGGCGGCTGACTGCGCGGTAACGCGGACCGCCGCAGATCGGGGGCTCGCCCTGGCGACTGATCACAGACTAACACCCTTGTTGCTCAAGTTGAAGAACAAGTTGAGCAACAAGTTGGAGGGCAGCAGTGAGCCCCGGCGGCTCATGCGTCCACCGGGGCTCTGCGGCGAGGGTCAGGCGGTCAGCGCCTCCTCCATCTCGCCGATCCGCTCATCCACGCTGTCCTTGTCGGTCTTGGCGGCCTTCCACTCCGCCTCGATCACCGGGAACTCGTCGCGCATGATCTGCCGGCAGCGGACCACCGTCGGCGCATCGTCCTCACCCATCTCGGCCACCAGCACCTTGTGCCACGCAGCGGCCGGGTGGTCGTCGTACGTCTTGCCGGAGGCCAGCCACTGCTTGATGAACTCGCGCGCCGTGGGCCGCAGCTTGGACTCCCGCCGACCGCCCTTCTTGCGCGCCCCCTGCTCGAAATCCTTGGCCATGAACTCCGCGAGCAGCTCCTCGACGGTGCGCTCCAGGTCATCCACACGTCCGTCCTCGACGGCCTGCTGCGGCGCGGTCTGGGAGTCGGCGTACTCAGTGCGGGCGAAGTGGACCTGACGCATGAGCCAGGGGCCGATCTCGCCCCAGATCAGCAGGAGGGTGGGCATCACGGCGTCGAAGAGGCCCTCGCCGTAGGCACGGCGCATGAAGGCGTCGGCGCAGTTGAGGCCGTAGGTCATGACGCCCATGAGGCCGAGCCAGATCCGCGGCCGGCGCAGCTCGGCGTCGCTCCAGCCACGCAGGCCGAGGTACTGCTGGCCGACCATGAGGCCGAGGTAGGAGAGGCTGACGGCCGGGGCGACGAGGGCCTGCACGTGCTCGGGGACGCCGAGCCGGGCCGCGAGCGCCCAGACGTTGCCGAAGTCGAAGAGGAACGCCAGGAGGATCGCGGACACGGTCATCGTCATGACGAAGTAGACCGTGAAGCGCTCGCCGGGGACTCTGTCCTGCTTCTTGGCCTCGGGCTCCGGCTTCGACCGGCGGCGGATAGGGTTCTGCATGGGAGTTACGGCTCCTGTCTCCGACGGCTCTGGGTGCGCGCCCAGAGCCGTCTTTTCGTGTGTGGGTACGTGGCGTCTGGGGCTGAAAGCCTTTCAGACCTTCCAGACCTTACAGAACTGCCAGGCCGGTACGCTACCGACATGGGGAAGATCGAGACCGTTGGCGTGCAGCAGGCGCGCGACAAGCTGCGGGACCACATCGACGCTGCGGTGCAGGATGACCAGATCACGGTCATCACCAGGCACGGCAAAGAGGTCGCTGCCCTGGTACCGGCCGAGTGGTACCAACGGGCTCGGGCTGCTCTGGAAGCTCAGGCAGCCGGCGAGAGCTGACGAAGCGAGCGCTCCAGGTTCTCCCGGAGCGTCTCCACGTCGTTGACGACCATTCCGTCGGCATCGGCGCCGCGGCCGTCGAGGATGGCCGAGGTGGTGCGGTTCTTGAACTGCCGACGCTGGTTGCGCCGCTCCTCCACTGTGCCAGCCGCCATGAAGTCGATGACCTGGACGGTGTCGTGCTGGCTGGAGGCGCGCACGTGCCGGGTGTCCTGCTGGTCCTGGGCGCCGGCTGAATCGCGCTGGTCGTAGTTGATGAGCACACGGGCCTCCGGAAGGTCGAGCCCGTAGCCGCCAGCCCCGGAAGCCAGGAAGAGACGCACATCCTTCTCGTAGGAGAAGAGCGCCTTGGCTTCTGCCTTCTTGAGCGCGTTGTGGTCTCCGGTGAACATCACCGAGCGGTACTGCGGCATGGCCTCGCCGATGAGCTTGAGCATGCCCTTGAAGAACGAGAAGACCACGATCTTCAGGTCCGGGTCCCGCATCAGTTCCTTGCGCAGGAGACGGGTCAGCTCTTCCAGCTTGGGCGAGTGGTCCAGCCCGTCGAGGACCCCGGATTCCGCCAGGGTCAGGCAGTACTTGCTGCCGCCCTTGCCGGCCAGGTAGCGCTCCGCCGAGTCCCTGATGAGTCCGGGGTGGTTGACCAGCATGTGAAGGGCCAGGAGCCGGCCCATCACGCGGCCCTGGGCGGTGTCCTCGGTGGGCTTGGCCTTGCCCGAGTAGAGCGCGGCCAGGTCGATGCTGCCGGAGCCATGGCCGGCCGCCTTGGACACCTCGAACAGGGTGTCCTTGGCGATACGGCGGTAGACCTTCGCGGTGGCCAGGTCGAGGTCGACGAGGACGTTGCTGCGCTCGACTGTCGGCATGTACTTCGCCACCTCGGGGTCTTCGCGGGTCTTGCGGACCATCGCGACGGAGACCTTCTGGTGGAGAAGGGGAAGGTTCTTGTACGCCACGGGGAAGCCGGTCCTGCCCTTCCCCTTGCTGCGGACGATGAAGGCGGGGTCGAAGTACTCCCAGGGCCCGAGGACTTCCGGGTCGACCCACTGGAACACGCTGAACAGCTCTTCCGGGTTGCCGTTGTCCATGACCGTTCCGGTCAGGCCGATGCGGTGGTCGGCCTTGATGCGCTTGATCTTCCGGGTCCGCTCGGCGTTGAATGTCTTGATCAGGGACGCCTCGTCGGCGACGACGATGCCCGGCTTGATCTTCCGTACGTCGGCCCAGTCGTGGACGAGGTTCTCGTAGGCGGTGACGACGTAGTCCGGCTGGTGCTGCTGGATGTAGTCGAACTGCTTCCTCTTCTGCTGCGGGGTTCCGTCGATGACGGTGCAGTGGTGGTCGGCCGGCACGACGATGTGGGCCTTGCCCACCTTGCGGTGCTTGGTGTCGACGTCGGTGAACTGGGCGATGCGCTCGGCCCATTGCCACTTCAGGGCGGCCGGCACGACGACCATGCAGGTGATGTGCCTGTCGGTGTCCATGAGCATCTCTGCGGCGGCGATGGCCATCACGGTCTTGCCGGTTCCCATGCCGTAGGCGGCGAGCATGGATCCGCGGTCGACGATGCGGTCGACGTCGTCGGCCTGGTAGGGGTGCAGGAGTCCCACGAACATCAGCGCCTCCCGAAGGCGGACAGGCGGCGCATCATCGGGTGGTAGGCGGCCTCGTATGCGGCCCGGTTCTGCTCGGGCGTCATCTCGCCGGGGTCCTTCACGGTCAGGTCGCCGTAGTCGAAGTAGCGAACGATCAAGCCGGTGCCGTGGAAGTGGTCGAAGACCTTGCGTCGCTCGCGCTTGCCGTCGTGGTCGTTGTCGTGGGCGGCGACCAGCCGGTTGAGGCGCCCTCCGAGGATGTGGAACTGCTTGGGCGTGAGGATGGCGCCGTAGCTCGCGAGCCCGCCGGCTACACCTGCCGTCCACAGGACGGCTGTGTCGATGGGCGACTCGACGAGCACGCCTTCCTCACCGTCGAGGGCCTGGAGGCCGAAGAGCGAGTCGCCCTTCTGCATGCCTTCCGGGTAGTTGAGGAAGTGTCCCTTCCCCTTCTCCTGCCAGCCCAGAAGTTTCCCGCGCTCGTCCCGGACGGGGAAGATCCAGTACTGCCGTTTCGGGTCCCAGAGGATCTCGAAGCGATTCGCTGCTTCAGCGGTGATGCCCTTGGCGGCGAGGGCCTTGGCCGGCGGTTCGGTGAACAGCGCCAGGTGCGACTCGGTGACCTCTTCGGCCTCCCGCTTCTTGGCGTACGTCTCGCCGGCGAGGAGGCGCACAGCCCGGTCGATGACGCCCTGGTCGCTCACCCACTGGACGGCGTCGTCCTCGCCCTGGCCGCGGATCTCCTCGGCGAGCCGGACGAAGGGGCCCCGGAAGTCGCAGGAGAAGCAGAGGAAGACTCCGGTGTCCTTGTGGACGTAGCAGGAAGGGTTTCGGTCTTCCTTCCCCTTCCGCCGCAGGTGTGCGGGGCAGGGGATCCGCCAGTTCTCGGAGTCCTCCCCCACGATCTCGATGCCCAGCTTCCCGAGTGCCGAGATGACGTCGCCGGGGATGGGTGCGTCGAAGAGGTCCTCGTTACCAGCCCGCGTACGCCGGGACATCGTCGTTCGCCTCCTCACCGAAGGGGTCGCCCTGCTGCTCGATCAGGGAGCCGGACTCCCAGTCGAGCTTCACGAACCACTCGTCCTTGGGGACGTTGCGGCCGGCCAGGACCTTGAGCTTGTAGAACATGGGGTCGTCGGTCTGCTCGACGCCGAGCGCGAGGGTGGCGTCCTGGGCGAAGGCCGAGGTGTAGCCCATGGAGCCGGAGTTGAGGCCGTTGGAGCCGAGCTTGGAGCGCAGGGCCTGCGTGGTAACGACGAACGGCAGCCCGTTGCGGGCGGCCATGCGCTTGATGCCGCGGCTGATGTTGGTCATGGCCAGCGGGGTCTGCTGCTCGCCGGAGACGGAGTCCACGAAGAAGTACGCGCCGTCGATGATGACCGAGTCCGGCTGGTACTCGTCGATCTTGGCCTGGACGTTGTCGAGGGTCATCCGGGCGGAAGGGTCTTCGGCGATGATGTAGTCGCCCATCCCCTCCAGCTTCCGCATGGCCTTCTCCAGGCGCTTCCACTCCAGCTCGTTGAGTTCGCCAGCTCGGAGCTTGCGCTGGCTGATGCCGGCCAGGAAGGCGTCCAGGCGCTCGGAGATCTCCATGGCGCTCATCTCGAAGGAGAAGAGCAGGGGGCGAGCACCGACGGAGTGCATGGCGCGGGTGATGGCCAGAAGGGTCGTGGTCTTGTTCGACTTCTCCAGGCCCGTGAGGGTGACCATCTGACCGGCCTGGAGGCCGAGGGTGAGTCGGTCGAGCGAGGGGAAGCCGGTAGGAAGACCGATCAGCTCCCCTTCCTCCCGCTCGGCGTAGGAGCGGTAGGTGGCGAGGCGGTCGTCGACCGTGCGCGCCCAGTTGAAGTCGTTCCCGACCGGAGTGTCTTCGGCGACCTTGCTGATCAGTGCTCGGACGATGTCGAGGGCGTGGTCGGTGTCGCCCTGGCTGACGAGCGCCTCGACGGCCGCGTTGAGGCCGCGCTCGGTCAGAGCGGTGCGGCGTCGGTCGCGGATCCGGTCGATGAGGTAGTCGATCGGCTCGTCGACCTGGGCGACCTCGAACGTGGGGTGGTCGGCCCGAACGGCGTCGAGGGTGGGCGCCGTGCCGTACTCGGCGTTGTAGGCGATCATGTCCTCGAAGACACGCCGGATGTCGCCGTTGGTGATGTGTCTCGGCTTGATCTTGGCGTTGAGGACCGTGGTGATGTCCCCCGTGGCGATGACCTTGCACAGGAGCTTGTGCTCGTGCGACAGGACCGCGGTCACGCGCTTCCCCCCTTCAGTGCCGTGATGATGGTGTTGATCAGGACCGTCTTGCCTGTGCGCTTCGGCCACTCGACGTGGAGCCGGAAGGTGGACCAGTCGGGCTCGACGCCATCCAGGCGCATCTGGGCGAGGATGACTGCGAGTCCGGAGCGCTCGATTCGGCGCACTTGGTGCCGAGGCAGCCAGGCCGGCAGCTCGAAGCTGTGCTGGTAGAGGTGGGCTCCGTCGCAGGTCTCAGGCACGCCGCAGGTCCTCGCCGGTCATGGGTATGACGTCGCACGCTTCCGAGAGGAAGGACTGCATCGAGGCGTTGTAGACCTTGTCCCAGTCGCCGGGCTTGTTGTTGCTTGTCAGGATGGTCGGCCGGGCGTTGCGGAACCGGCCGCGGATCAGGGCGTCGAAGACGTCGGCGGCGTAGCCGGATGCCGTGTGGTGCTCCTTGCCCATGTCGTCGAGGACGACGAGGGGCCAGGTGAGGACCTTCTCCAGGAGCTTCTGGAGGGCCATGAACTTCTCGCGGGCGTACTCGTCTCCGGTGGCCTGGTAGAGGTCGCGCCAGTTGCGGTGCTCGATCAGGGCCTGGACGTAGTCAGCGAACGGGACGAACAGAATGCGGCCGGCGCCGCCGGGGTTCTGCTGCCGGATGGTGGTGAGCAGGGCGCATGCCGTGGTCGTCTTGCCGGTGCCGGCGTTGCCGAAGAGCAGCAGGCCCCGGCCTATGCGGCTGCGGTCTGCCGGGATGTCGGCCATGGTCGAGCCGTCCGGGATGTGCCTCTGGCGCCAGGTGGCGACGAAGTCCTCGACGGCCTTGCGTACGTGCGGTTGGAGCCGGGTGAGGGTGTCGATCCCCAGCCCCCAGTGCTGCACCGGGAGCTTGGCGGTGTTCCAGACAAGGCTCATGTCCTTGGCCGGTGCCTCGGCGGTCTGCACGGTCCTCCTCCTCCGGTGGGTTGAGGACCACATTGAACCACAATTTGTTGCTCAACTTGAAGCACAAGTTGTTACTCACCACGTCCACTCGGCCGCCGGCTGGTTCTCCGCAGGCTTGTCCCAGCCGTGGTAGACCTCGTCCGGGCGCTCGTTCGCGGCCCGCGCCTCACGGTCCTTGCGCACCGCGTCGATGAGCAGCGCACGCTTGCCGATGAAGTCCTGCCACGGGAGCGCACGCGGGTTCCGCAGGCCCTCCGTGGTGGCGTACAGCTCCGACATTGCCCGCAGCTCGTCCGGGGTGAAGCCGGCCTGCTTCAACTTCACGAAGTGGCTGGCGAGCGCCTTCACATTGGACTCCAGGCCGAACGCCCACGGCTGCGCCCCGACGGTGTCGCGCCAGTGCCGGGCCAGCCCAGGGCCGGTGTCAGGACCCGGCCGACGGCCACTGGAGGCCCGATCCCCCCGACCGGCACCCCAGCTGCCCCGCGAGCCCTCCAAGTCGCCCTGAGCAGGCTTCTCGTCGTCCCACAGGCCCATGGCCTTGGCCGGGTCGTACTGGTCCTCCTCAGCCGCCCGCTGCTGCTCCTCGGCCCGTCGAGAGACCCTGCGCGGCGCCGTTCGCGGAGCGTGCGGCCCTTCCGAAGGAAGGAGATTCTTTGAATCTCCTTCTTGTTGCGCCAGATTTGGCGTGACCCCTACGTCAGTTTTGGCGTGACCTGCCTTCTCCTCCGGGTCTGCCAGGTAGTAGTTGCACGGGCCACCCGCCCAGCGCCGCTCGACGCGCAGCCAGCCGCTTTCACGAAGCTCGGCTATGCGGCGGTTGACGGTGCGCAGGGACCAGCACAAGGCTGCGGCCAGCGTCTTCTGCTTGGGGAAGGCACAGCCGTTGCGGCCGGCGTACTTGGCGAGGGCGAGTCCCAAGATGCGCGCCTGCTCGGAGATGCTGGTGTCGAAGATGAAGACGTGCGGTGCCTTGACCCACAGCTCGTGGGCTTGCAGCGTGTCCTCCTGCTGCGCGTCGGTCACCGGCCACCCGCAGAGGTGATCAGGCCGGCAGACTTCAGCTCGATCCACCAGCCGTTGATCTTCGGCAGGCTGTCGGGCAGCTCCTCGGCGAGTGCTGCGGGCGTCATGGTGGCGCCCTCCTCGCGGGTCAGCAGGTAGGCGTACAGGCCGCGTGCTCCGCAGGAGATGCGGGTGTCGGCGGCGATCTCGCGGGGGATGCTCACGGGCGCGTTGGCCCAGCCCTGGAGGGTCCCCGTCGGGAAGTCGTCGTGGCTCATGTGGTCACCTCGATAGCGGTGGGGCAAGGGGAAGCGGGGCGGCCGGAACCGCCCCGCTGAATGGCCTTGTCAGGCCGCGACTTCCCGGATCTCGACGTCCTTGCGGGGTCGGCCGCGCAGGGGCTCCCACTGCTGCGTCTTCGGGTTCAGCCACTCCTTGCGGACCTTGCCGGTGGCCCGCTTCGCCGGCTCCTCCACCGCCTCGGACAGGACCGGTTCGGCGGCCTGGACGGCGCCGGCCTTGACCTTCTCCAGGCCCTTGATGGCCAGGGCGGTGATGGGGCGGTAGCGGACCTCGGCGAGGTTGGCGGCGGCGTTGGACTCGTCGACCAGGCGCAGGTGCCGGACGACGGCCTCCAGGACCTCGACGACGTCCTCGTTGGGCTGCTGGTAGCGCTCGATGTGGACGACGTCGCGGTGCGCCGCGGCCACCTCCTCCTCCAGCGTCCCCTCCGGCTCGACGGCCGGCGGCTGCTCGGGGAGCGGTACGAGGGTCTGGGTGCCGCCCGCGCAGGGCTCCTCGTCGGCCTCGGGCTCCTCCTCGGTGGTGCCCTCGTCGTCGGCCGGACCCTCGTCCTCCCCCGCGGTTTCGTCGGCTTCGGCCTCGGGCTCCGGCGGGTTGATCTGCTTCAGCGCGTCGCGCAGGTCCAGGACCGTGATGTCCTCGCCGTGGGCGTACTCGACCAGGTCGCGCAGGTCGTCGTCGCCTTCGTCGCCCGCCACCACGAGGTAGCGGTCGCCGTCGCGCTCGGCGAGGGTGCTGCCGAGGACGGTGTACACCTCCTCGTCCCGCGCGGGGACCGCGCTCTCGGCGTTGTCGCGGATCACCTTGGACGCCTTGTCGAGGGTCTGGGCGACGACCGCGGTGTAGGGCACCTCGGGGTCGACCTCGCCGGACCAGTTGTAGACGGCCTTGACGGCGGGGGTGACGTGCTCGGCGGCAGCGGGGAGGACGAGCTGCACTTCGTCGTCGTTGGTGGGACGGCCCTTGCTGTCGATGCCGAGCCAGTCGTCGAACAGTTCGGTGACGGTGCCCTTGTCAACGGGCCCGTAGCCGGCGACTGCGATGTGGATGGTGGCCAAATGTGCTCCTTGTACGGGCACGTCACGCCGTCCGGACGGACGCGCCGGAAGATCAAAGACTTGTGGAACATCTTAACGTACAAGTGCTTCAACTTGTGGAACAAGTTGACCAACAAGTGAGCCCGCCCCGGAATCCGGGGCGGGCTCGTGGACGGCCGTGCTCGATCAGCCCTCGGCGTCCGCCGGGACCGGAGCCTTGTAGAGCGCCTTGGCCAGCAGCTCCTGGAGGGTTGTGTCCTTGTAGACGCCGTAGTGCGCAGCGACACCGAAGACGAAGGCCGAGGCTGCGGACCAGCCGGCGATGGTCAGGTTGAAGTTGGCGGGGCCAGCCACGTACTCGGTACCCAGACCACCGGCCGCAGACAGCGCGGCGAGGATGGTGCCCTTGACCCAGCCGGCCCAGCTCTCCTTGGAAACAAAAGCGACCAGCAGGGGAAGGACGGCACCGACCAGCACATTGACAAGGCTTACTTTGTCCATTGGCACTCCGGAATTCTTACGAGAAGTCGAGATTGAACGTTGTCCCCCACGGCACATTGTCCTGGAGAATTTCCGTGAGGCGTTGCGCGTGCCGCGCCCTTCCGGGGAAATACAGACTCTTCGAGGCGTCGTTCGTTCCCTGCCACAGGTAATCCGCAGAAGGGTCGGACCCGTCGAAGAAATCACCCAGCTCCGTACCCTCTTCCAGCAGGACGTCATCCATCCAGAAGAGGACGCCGTTGGTGCTCGCCTGGTACGTGGCCTTGGGCACCATGACGCCCCCGTAGACCTGTCGGGTGCTGGTGGCCGGCGGGGTCCAGGTGTTGTAGACACGGACCCAGTTCCCGTCCACCAGGTCGGGTCGGTTGGCCTTGATCCAGTCCGAGTTGGGCCCGAACTGGTAGGCCGCGGCGAGCGGATCCCAGACGGCGGCGCTGACCGGCGGGTAGCCGGCGGGGACGTTCACCCACGCCGAGATCGTGTGCGGGACGCCGGTATGCAGCAGGTCTCCGCCCTTGGTGCCAGGGTTGATGCCACCGAGCGCGGCGATGCCCACCTGGGACCCCGGAGTCCCACCTGCCGGACTCTGGAACTTCACCGACCCGCTCTTGGTCCGCCCGGTGGCGCTGTCCCAGGTGAATGTGTTGGTCACTCCTGAAGGACCGAAGAATCCCCAGCGGGAGGTGCCGGAATTGAATCCGGGATTGTTGACGAGGTTGACCCGCTTGGGCTTTACCTTGATGTTCAGCTTTCTCGGCGCCACCCAGTCCGGAACCTGGTAAGCGGGGTCTGCGGATTCGTATGCGATGAAGTGGGCGTCGGCGTAGAAATACCAGCCGATCTGGGGAGACCCGGAACCGTAATACACGAAGGGCGTCACGCACGCGTACCGGGCTGTGCTCGGGGCCGTGACGCTGACTTGCGCGGTCGACCAGATGCCGTTGGGCAGGCTGGTGTTGTCCGCAGCCGACGAGAGGCCGTCGTAGACCAGGTTGTAGTTGGCGTCGTAGCAGCGCACCCAGACGCGCCACTTCCGGGACACATCCGTCGACACGGAGACGCGAGCGGCGATCCGTCCGCTGCCGGCCTTCAGCGGGGCGAGGGCGTCGGTGTGCGGGTCGAGTCCCCATCCGGTCGAGCCGCTGGGGATGTAGAGGATCGTGGACTTGGCGGAGTAGGCGCCGACCATCGCGCGCTCCTGGGTGCGGGTGGCGATGGTGCCGTTGTACGACTCGTAGCACATGTGGTCGTCGTGCACGGCCGCGGAGCGGTCCAGCAGGTTGCCGAACGGAGCCTGGGCGAGCTGGATGCGGTCGAACGCCATCGTGCTGGAGGCCGGCATGCCGTCCCAGCGCAGGCCCACACTCGCGTAGGCGGCCCCGTTCCACAGCGTGCCTGCCTCGCCGCGGTTGTAGTCGATCGGCGCTGTGGCAGTGAGGCTGGTCCTCTGCCACGCGGACGTCACGGCGGTCAGCGCCTCCGAGCCGGCGATCCACGACATGGCTGGGTCCGGGCATGCGGGGTTGGCAATGCCGAGGTCGGCAAACCCTCCGGCCGGCATGAGGGTGTTGATGGCGCCCGTGCCGCTTGAGGTGCTCGTGGCTGTGCCGCTGATCACCAGCGAGTACTGGACGACGGGGTCGCTGCCCGTGGTCGAGGTGGTCGCCTGGATGGGCTGGGTAGACAGGACCGGCATCACAGACTCCTTTCGAGCAGGCCGAAGAACGCGCCGTCGGGTGTGGCCTGTGCGACCGAGGCCAGCTTGCGCGGCGCGATGCCGGGACCGACGTACTGGTAGACCTCGATCAGGCTGCCGACGTGGTTGACGTAGATGCGTCCGCCGTCGGGGACCTCCGGCCAGGTCGCCATGACCGTGATGGTGCCGCTGACCGTCTTGGTCAGCCGGGTGCGCGAGGCCATCCAGAAACTGCTGGCGTCGCTGTTGCAGCGGAAGACGATGCCGTGTTCCGCGCCCGCGCCGAGCCGCGGCCGGCTCATGAACGTGATGAAGAGCCGCTGGTCACCGATCGGGGCGCCCCACGGGATCGTGTTCAGAGCCCACACCTTGTACGGGGTGGTGCTCGGCGTGACCGGGGACAGCATGCCGTCGGAGACGACCCATGTGCCACTCGTCGTCCAGGCGCTCGATGTGAGCCAGAAGGAGCTGTTGATGGAGTAGCTGCGGTCTCCGCTGAGGCTGGAGTTCGGCTCGTTGAAGCGCTGGAAGAACACCTGGCCGACGGTGCGCTGGTCGTAGTTCGTGATCACCAGGTTGCCCTGCTCGTCGTACCACTCGACGAAGGGCCGCGCGACCGTGCTGGTGGTTCCGGCGAGCAGCTTGGTGTACGCAGAGACGGTGAAGCTCTGCTGCGCCGAACCGGCGAAGGCCCAGTAGGTGTTGTCCGCCGCGTCTCCGTCCGGCTGCTTGTTCCGGGAGTCCACGCGCGCCGTGTACGCGAAGTTGTTGTAGGCCACGCGGTCGCCGGCTACGTAGCCGACCTGGGGACTCCACTGCGGGTTCCGGTTGAGCGGGGCACCCCACTGACGCACCATGGTCTGCATCGGGAGCGGAGCGCTCCCCTGAGTGTCGGCGACCTCCCACACATCACGGTTGGTTCCGGGCTGTACTCCCGTGTTCTTGACCAGCGCTCGCCAGACCGTACCGCCGGAGTCCCGAACGAGGTTGTCGAGGACGTAGACCGTGGTCGACGACCAGGTCGGCGCCACGGGCGTACCGACCGAGCGGACGCCGAGGGTGGCTGCGGACGCCCCCTGGTTGGTTACGGTGCCAGCGTTGTTGTCGGTGGCGGTCCCGGTGACGGCGGTCAGGCCCGCGGCGACACTCAGGCCGCCGGGGTAGGCGCCCGTCGTGAGGTTTTGCAGGCTCCACGTCGAGGGCGACAGGGTAATGGGATTGGTCAGTGCACTGCCGACGTCGAGCCGGGTGGAGTCGGTGACCTTGCTCCACCATCCGCTGCCGGCCACGGGTTCCTGCCCGTGCGAGGGGTCGACGGTGCCGGTGACGATGAAGGTGTTGAGTCCGGCGTTGTATCCCGTCGCCGCCGCGTTCTTGCTGACGACCTTCATCATGAAGGTGTGCGTGCCCGCAGTCAGGGTGTAGCGGCCGAGGTAGCGGGTCGAGTACCAGATGCGCGGCTTGCCGAGGAGCGTTGACAGGTAGTGGTCGACCGTACCGATGCTGCTCTGCACGCCGTCGATGTAGTAGTTCGTCTTGCCGTAGGACGTGCCGTCGATGGCGGCGACGGACAGGTCGTAGACGCCGTCCGCAGCGATGGTGAAGTTCAGCGTGACGTAGGAGTTGACCGGGCCGCTGAGCGAGAGGTTGGGGTTGACGCTCAGGATGAAGGCACCGTTGGTGCCCTGGGCGGTGCCGCCGGATGGGTTCTTCGTGACGGTGCCCGAACTTGCTGCCACGGTCAGGGTGTCGGCTCGCGTCTGGGTGCTGACGGACTTCACCGCGGTCCAGAGGGCGCCGTTGTGGTCGACGACCTCGCCACCCTGGTACGTAAGGTCCTTGTTCCAGTCGAGGTAGATCGGGTTGGCGAAGGTGGCCTGGTCTTGGTTGAGCATGAGGTTGCTGCTGTCGTCGATCTCGACGTCCCAGCCGGTGAGGGTGTTGATGAGGTCGGCGATGCCTGCATCTGTGCCCCGGCTTCTAGCCAGGTCGACGGCCTTGCGGGTGTGCAGACGGCGGCGGAGGGGCTCGTCGCTGACCTCGGTGGACACCCCGAACTGGTGCGCCAGGTGCTCGATGGCACTGTTCGGTGCCGTGTCGATCCGTCGCAGGTCGCGCAGGATGCCTGTCTCGGTGGCGATGGTGTCGAGCTGGTGCCCGAAGATCGAGAGGAACTTGTACAGCTCGGGGTTGGTGACGCCGTCCTCGAAGCCGGTGACCTCGGTGGTGTCGAGGCGGTAGGCACGAGGGATCGACTCGTACAGGCGCAGCGCATAGCCGGCGTCGAGTACGGACAGGCCAGCGGCTGCGCCGGCCCGGACCCAGTCCTCGGTGAGGGTGGCCGGCTCCCAGTAGTTGGTGTCGCTGCCGGGTGTGATGCCGGTGCTGCCGACCATGGCGCCGTAGTTCACGCCGTTGTAGCTGACGACGTCGCCTGCTGCGTACGTGGCGGTGCTCGACCAGGCAGTGACGCCCAGGAAGATCCCGTAGTAGAAGACCCGGCCCTGGGGCAGGTCGAGGTCGTCCCAGGTACGGCCTGGAGCGCTCTGCGGGATCTCGGCAACGACGGTGCCGTCATCGCCGTGCGCCGGCACACCGTAGGCGTTGCGGACGATCCGCAGAACACTCCAGGTGTTCTGGGACGCGGCTCCCCAGGCGAGCTGGATGTGGCCGGGGGCGACGGACGTCGCGGTGACCGGCTCGACGCTGTACTGGACTGCCGTGTCGGCGCCGTACAGGCTCTTGCCGTAGTAGTCGTAGCCGTACACGGCCATGTGTGTGTCTCCTGGGTGTGAGCCGTGTTCAGGCCGACGGCAGGGCCGGGTCGATGTCGTCGATGGGGCGGCTGGTCATGTCACCGGGAAGCGCCCGGATGTAGGTCATGCCGCACCAGGCCCAGGCGGTGATGTTGCCGACCGGGTTGGGGTAGCTCGCACGGTTGTGGACCCGCATGGAGTCCATGTGGCGGATCTGGAGCTGGAGCCGCTCGCCCTGGAACCACTCGCCGCTGTAGGTGAGGTCGGCTCGGTGGTAGCCGTGGGTGCCACGCGGGTTGGTGGACTCCCCCGTCGCCACGTCGGTGTCGTGGTCGGACAGGTACATGCGCGCGTAGCACATGTGGTCCAGGGAGTTCGGCCCGGTGGGGATGGTGGCGATCAGGCGCATGGTGATGATCCACCAGCCGGTTCGCGGGCAGGTGATGGTGGGGCTGTTCAGCCAGGGGAAGAACTTGGTGGGGATGCCGAGGTCGGTCAACTTCCGGTTCCAGGTCACCGGGTGCCAGTCCTTCGTGATGTCGACGTCGAGCTGGTCGACAGTCGGCGCGATGGAACTGCCGGTGGAGCGGACGGAGCCGACGGGGAGGTTCCAGCCGGTGTTGCTGGCGTCGACCAGTTGGTTCACGGTGGTGGCGACCTGGTCGTCGTAGCGCTGCATGGCGTCCAGCCGGCTGGCGACGTCCTTGTAGGCATGTGTCTTGCCTGCCGCGTCGGTGTAGATCTGCGGCTTGGTCCCGAAGGCCGTCTCGACGCCGGTGAGTTCGTCCTGGATCTCGTTGACGTCGGCGGCCAGGACGAAGTCCCGGCCGTCCTGGTGGGTCGGGAACGTACGGATCGCGTTGGGGTAGACCTTGCTCATGGTGTCCTTACTGGCCGCCGTCTGAAGTGATGTAGATCTGGCCGGCCACGGGGATCTCCCAGTCGCGGCAGATGATGTCCTGGACACCGCTCTGCTGTCCGTCGGCGCGGGCCAGGAGCGGGATGGTCACGTACTCGACACCGGGGACTGAGTCGAGGAGCGCAAAGAGCTTGGATGCCGGGATGCGCTGGCCGAAGGAGGAGCGCTGGCTGGACAGGAGGTCCTGAAGTGCCTTCTGCGCGGCCAGGACAACTTCGGAGGCCCGGAAGGTGGAGTAGATGCCGAGGACCACAGGGCTGCTGGTCGAGCCGATGTTGACGCCGACGAGCGTGCCGGGGACGACGTCGACATACACCCCGGTCAGGGTGCGCGCCTGGACGTAGCGGGCCGTCGCGGTGAGCTGGTCGTCGGAGGGCACGGCGTTGTCCGCGCCGACGGTGGCGATGGTGATGGCGCTGTAGTGGGCGCCGACAGCCTTGGCCTTCGCGTTGCCGGGAACGGCGAGGGCCAGGTCCTCGAAGTCGCGCAGACTCACGGCTCTGTCCTGCGCGCGGAACGCCTTGGGTGCGTTGGTCCGGATCGACTCGGTGCTCTCGACTTCCCGGCCACCCGTCATGGCGGAGGAACTGGCGATGTAGATGCCGGCGATGCCTACGGAGATGTCGATGATCTGGTTGGCGTCGATGTTGCCGCGGGCGCCTCCGCCGACCCGGTAGGCGGCGTAGATGGGGACGTCCAGGTCCGGGATGGCGCCGAGCGTTCCGTCCCCGAAGGTGATCGTGACGGTGCCGGTGTCCGAACTGGTCAGAGTGAAGACCTTGTCCGTGGCCGTTGCCGTCAGGATGTCGGTGGAGACCTGCCACTCGACAGGCGCATCACTGCCGACGAAGACGCGGACGCTGTCGACGAGCGCGGGAGCGGACGGCAGGGTGAACGCCTGGCTGCCGGTGCCGTCGGACGTGCCGAGGCTGTCGACGAGAACGAGGGTCTCCGTGACCGTGTCCGCGTTGAGTGTGATGGTCTGCGATCCGGCCGTCGCCCCCTCGGTGACGGCGACCGTGGCGCTGCCAGCCGCCGCAGGGACGGTGACGGCTGCGTCCGTCTCGAAGGTGAGCGGAGCGTCGAGGCTCTCGATGAACGCGGTTGTCACCTGTGTGCCGGCCGGGATGATGACATCCGTCGTCTGGGTTGCGTCGGTGACGAAGGTGACGGATCCGGTGGCCGGGGCCGCAGAAGCCGGTGTGTATCCGAGGAGTGCGGCGTGCGCGAGCACGGAGGAGCGCTGGGTGGCGGTCTCCAGGAAGGCTTCGCGCGCGGCAGCGTCTCCGTAGTAGGAGAGAATGTCGCCCATATACGCGAAGAGGTTGACGAGCAGTACGCCGAAATCTGCCGTGTTCCGGCCGGACCATTCCGGATAGACACGCGCGGCGTGGTCGAGCATGGCCTGCCGGAAGCCCTCGAAGTCCTTCGAGGTGTAGTCGATCGCCGGCGAACTGGACGTAAGATCCGCCACGGTGAGTTTCTCCTGAATTGGGACAGCGGAATGGGTCCCAATTCGTGCACCGTATGTGGATCAGTTTATGAGGCCGGAAACCCGGAGTGTTATAGGGAGCCGCCGACCACGCGCCCGCCAGGCACGATGCGTACGCTTTCCGTCTGTTCCACCTCGGCGGCCGGCGTGGTGGTCAGTGCGACGCCTACCTCGACGTCCACGATGCCCTCCTGGTCGTCGTTGACGACCGGGCGAATCTCGGTGATGACGGCGCCGGGCTCCCATCGCGCCATGGCGTCCCGTACTGCTTCGGCGAGGATGGCCGGCGCGATGGGGTCGCTGGGCCTGAACAGTGCGGCGGAGACGTTGGATCCGAAGGCGGGCTCCCCGACGTACTCGCCGGGCACGGTGGCCACCACAGCCCGCGAGCGCTGGACGAGCATCTTGTCGGGGTTGGTGATGACGGCGACCCGGCCCATGGCGTCGAGCTGGAAGGGCATCCGCATCTGGACGGAGCCCGCGCCTGGGTAGCCGGCGACGCTGGTGACTGTCTCGGTGCCGGCGACAGGCTGGTTCGTCGAGCCGGCGTCTGGACGGCTCTGGGGCCAGGTCTCGGCGACGGCCGCCATGACCGCTGAGGCGTAGGTGTAGAAGAGGTCGGTGCGCCGGGAGGGATCGGCGATGGACGCCAGGGTCAGACTGCCGCCGACGTAGAAGCTCTCCCGCAGTCCTCGGCTGAGTTCAAGCTGGACGCCCTGCCCGCGCGAGTTGCGGTTGGCGATGTTGAGCGGGTCGTTGCCGTCGATCTCCTGTGGGGAGGCGGAGACGGTGAAGCCTGCCGCGGTGAGGCGGTCCTTGATCGCGGCCCCGAGTTCTGTATCCAGGCCGCCCAGGTACGTGGTCTGGTCGCTGCCGCTGGTGCCGTGCCACGACACCGTCCACTCGACGTTGCGCAGGACCTGGAAGATGGTGGGTTCGTCGAACCGGGTGCTGGTGATGTGCAGTGTCGAGTTGCCGCTGCTCAGGATGCCCTGGAACGAGTAGAAGGACGAGGTCTGGGTGGCGGCGCAGTAGTCGGCGAGCTGGGTGGTCGGCGCTTCGATGCCGCCACCGTGGATGGCTATGTGCGCGCCGCGCGCCTCGGGTACGACCCGCGATGAGATGAGGTAATCGGTGCCCAACGTCTGGTGCGCGGCGAGGTCTGCGTAGCTGGAGTAGGTGTCGCTCAAGGGGACGGTCCTTACGTGATGATGCCCAGGTGGACCCGCGCGTTGACGTAGAAGGCGTCCCCTGCATTGCGGGTGAAGCCGGCCGGCTTGTCGAAGTGGACTGCGCCGATGGCGTTGACGTAGCCCCAGGTCGTGATGAACGTGCCGTCGGTCTTCTGTTCCACGACCGGGTATCCGACGCGGTAGTTGGGGTTGTAGTAGCCGTCGGGCACGGTGAACGCGGTGGAGGTTGCTGCCGCGTCGGTCACGGTCAGGGCCCCGCAGATGTGCAGGTTGCCCCAGGAGTCCCGGCGGAACTGGATGGGTTGGACACCTGTGGTTCCGCCGAAGGCGGTGGTCGTCGCCCAGCCGGTCGTCAGCGTTGGGTTGGTCCATGTGTCGCTGCCGCGCAGAGGGTTGCTGGCCGACACCATCATGCCGTCGAGGGCGTTCGCGGCGAGTTGTGGGCCGGTGACCTGTCCCGGTTCGGCTGGCCAGTACACGAGGCGCCGGCCGCCGCCGTCGTAGGTGGCCCAGACGCGTTCGCCGACAGCGGCCTGCCGGGTGACCTGCCCGGACGGGTAGGCCCAGCCGGTGACGGCGTCTCCGGAGACCTGCGGTATGCGCAGGCGGACGCGCCCGAGGCCCTGGGGGTCCTGGGCGTGCGTGATGATCGCACCGTAGATGTCGGTGCTGGTGGAGGCGAGTGCCATGGGTCAGGCCCTCCCAACGTGCCGAGCGCGCCAGCGCCCGTCGATCAGTGATGAGCCGTCTTGGATGACGTCGACCAGCCCGGTCTTGGGGACGGAGTCGAGTCCGTCGATGCGGTTGCGGCCGAGGCTGACGTCGGTCCAATACACGCCGGCTGACGGCTCGTTGGGCATCACGGATATGCGGTGTGTGGTCGAGCGCACCATCCACAGCCCCGCGTCGTTGGGGCCGAGCGCGCTGCCGTCGATCTCCAGCTCGACGCCGGGCCGTAGCCGGCTGTCCCCGCGCAGCGTGCCCTCGCCGTGGACCCACAGGCGTTCGCGGCGGACTTCGGCGGCGAGTGCTTCTGCGGCCTCTGCCTGCGACGCGAACGGGCGTCCGGTGCTGTACTGCGTGACGGTGGCGTCCTGCGTACCGTCGGCGACCACACGGACGAGCGCGCCCGTGGTGGTGTTGAAGCTGTAGCCCTCGCGTCGGGTGCGGGTGCCGCCCAGAGGGTCGAGCTGCCCGGCAGTCGACTTCCAGGTCTTGACCGAGTCGGTGGGTGCCTTCGCGTAGTTGAATGCCGGCCGGTCTTCCCCCGTCTCGCGCAGGGACACCAGGGGGTCGGTGACCGAGATGGTCGTTCCGTTCGGGACCATCCGGAACCCGACTTCGTCGGCCAGGTCCCGGAGAAACAGGAAGTCGCTCGTGGCCTGCTGGGGAAGGTTCTCGAACAGCCTGCTGCTCTGCTGCACCTGCGGGCGCAGGCCGGCGCTTCGCGTGAGGTTCCGCGCCACGTACGACGCGGTCGCCGAGGGCCACAGCCGGTTGGTCTGGGACTGCATGTAGTAGGTCGGCCCGATGCAGGTGTAGACGACCGGCACGTTCACGGACGCGGCGAGTGACTGGTGGGTGTCGCTGCCCCGGACGGCGACCGAGGAGACGTATCCGTAGAACGTCGTGGAACGGACGGTGTCGCCGAAGCGTAGGGCGACGGGTGTGCCCTCAGTCATCACGCCCGTGAGGTCCAGGGACCAGCCGGAGCTGCTGGAGACGCCGCGCTGCACCTGGTGGAGCACCGTGATCTGGGCGACCTCGTGCAGCGCTTCTCCCTGGGTGATCACGGCATCCGTGACCCATTTCCTTCCGCTGAGCGCGGGGGTTTCCAGGGATATGAGCGGCCACTTGCTAGACAATCGGGATCCTCACCCTTGTGCCGACGGCTATTTCCGTCCAGTCCAGGATCTGAGGGTTGAATTCGGCTATCCGCCACCACTGGGAGGCGTCGCCGTAGTTTCGGTAGGCCACCAGATCCGCTCTGTCACCTTCAGCCCAGGTGTATATCTGCACTGTTGCGGCAAGAACTCCTGGACCCTCCGGAAGGATCACGTTACGGGACTTTCCGTCGCTTCCGGTAATGATCGTGGTGGCGCTGGCCGCATATCGAGAGTTCGCGGGAATCACGGCTACTAGTTCACCTTCGTCGACAGGTCAACCGAAAGACTGAGAGCACAGCGCTGGGGAATCATCTCTCGCGAGAAATGGGTGTAGGTGACGGTCAGGCTTGTCACAGTCCCGTAGTACGACAGGGTGTTGTTCGCCAGCAGGCCGGCACCGGACGACGACCCGCCAAAGAAGAAATTGCATGCGTTGGGCTGCATCGCCTGGAGCGACTTCTGCTGCGCGCCCTTCGCGGTGACGTCGTAGGCCCCGGTGATGTTGTAGAGGGCCTCGACATCGGCGAGCACGCCCTTCGTTGCGGCCTCGTCGTAGAAGTTCGGGCTGGCCCCGTACATCTCGTACGTCCGGTCGAAGAGCAAGTCGAACTGGAGCGTACCGATGCCCTGAGCGCCGATGACGTTTCCGTCCGTCGACCGGTCGGCCGCGGACAGGTTGTATCCCAGACTGTGGCTGATGCTGATCGTGGACGGGTTGAACAGGAAGTCCAGCGTCAGGTAGCCGCCCGTGACGGTCTTCTCTTCGCGATAGATAGATCCTCGCCAGAACCCCGAGTCTTTCTTCGCGGCCACCCCGAGTGCCGGGATGCTCCGCATGCGGGGGTCGAACTGCGGGTTCTTCGGGTTGACGGCCATCAGACACCTACTCCGAGTTGCTTGATGCGGTTGTCTGCGGCGATGCAGTCGACGACCTTCTTGGCGGCGTCGGAAGCCGCGCGGTCGGACATCGCTCCAGTGACGTGGATCTGGATGGCGCCCTGGGCGAAGGAGAGGGACACACCGCCGCCCGCCGATCCCGTGGCAGCCGATGCCGCGGCGCCGGCCGGGGATACGACGTTGACCGAGTCCTTGATGAGCGCCTGGCGAATCGTTTCTGCCTTGGCCGCCGGGATGATCATTTCTCCCTTGTGGACCTGCGCGGTGAGGTCCTGGGGGATCTCCCAGGCGCCCGAGGCGTACCAGTGGGGGCTGCGCTTCTGCCACAGTTCCCACGCCTTCGACGGCTTGCCGTAGTCCGGCCGCTCGGCGATGTAGTCCAGGCCCCACTCGATCTGCGTGGCCGGGTTCGTCTTCCAGTCCTTGCCCTTGGAGGCGTACTTGCTCGCAGGCAGCGCCTGGGCAATGCCGTACGCGCCTGAGCTGTGGTTTGTGGCCTTCTCGTCCCAGTTGGACTCGTGGTCCCACAGCTGGTAAAGCGCGTTCCACTCCTTCCCCGTCCAGCCGCGCTTCGCCGCTAGCTTCTTGCCGAGTGCGGCGTTGCCCTTCGGGTTCGAGGGGGCGCTGGCCACAGTGGTGGCACTGTCGGCGTTGATCGACGTCCCGGTGCCATTGGTCTGGGGCCCCATGGTGTAGGCCCCGCCGCCGGCGAGAGCAGCGGCGATGGCGTCGACTTCCTCCTGGCTGGCGCTGGTGCCCACTCCCGCGTACGAGCCAGAGTTGCCGGACCCGTCAGCATCAGTCTGGTTGGTTCCGGTGTTGTAGTCCGCCACGGCGCCGACAGAACTGGCGACCCGGCGGACGGCCTTGATCTCACCGAGGCTGTAAGAGCGAACGCGTACATCCAGGCCCGTGTGCGGCGCCTCGACCAGCTTGCCGTTGCCGATCGCCATCATCACGTGGCCGGGCTCGGGGAAAAGGAGGTCACCGGGCTGGATGTGCTGCTTGTCGACCTCGACGCCGACCTTCATCTGACTCTGCGATGTCCGAGGCAGGTTGATGCCAGCCGAGCGGAAGGCCCACTGCATCAGTCCGGAGCAGTCGAAGCCCTTCCCTTCCTGCTCGCCGCCCCATACGTAAGGGACGCCGACCTGGGTGAGGGCAGCCGAGATGGCCTTGCCGGCGTTGCCGTTGGCGACATGGCCCGCGGTGGGCTTGGAGGTCTTGTCGTGGCCGCCGGAGGACGAGGAGGACGCGGAGCTTGCGGCACCACCGAAGATGCCGGTGGGCAGCAGGCTCTTGCCGAAGTTCCAGATGCTCTTGATCTGGCTAACCGGCTCCTTGGTGGCCGTAGCCCACGCACCCGAGGCACCGACGACCTGCTTGATGCCCGGCAGTTCGAGGAAGCTGTTGATCGCGCCCTCGAACTTTTGGACGGCGTGGGTGGCCGTCTCCAGGTTGTGTGCGAAGGAGTCGCCCATGTTGGCGTCGTGCTGCCGCTCCTGCGCCTCGAAGTCCTTGCGCGTCTGCCCCAGACTCTCGGAGACGCCGTACTTGCTCAGCTTGCTGCGGGCCGCTTCGCCCTTCTTGCCGGTTTGTGATGCGTCGGCGATGAGCTTGTCGGCTGCGGCGGAGGACATGTGGGAGTTCTGGAGCAAGGTGTTCCTGCCCCGCATGTACTCCTTGAGGTTGTCGATCGTGTCGGCGTCCCAGCCGGATGCCTGCCCGAGCTGGTCGACGTTGTAGTCGAGCACCTGGCCCGAAGCGGTGGCCGCCGCGAACTTCTTGCTGGAGATCGACTTCGACCCGAAGGTGCGGGACATGATGTTGTCGGCGAGCGTGCCGATGCCCGTCGCCTTGCCGCCCCGGCCAATGGTGGGCCCGTAGCCGAGACGCTTCGCCGCAAGCGACGCCTGCGGGTTGTACAGGCTGGAGTACAGCTTGGCGCCGGTCTCCGCGTCCAAGCCGGCGACGTACGCGGCACCGAAGGCGTTGCCGCGCACAGCGGACTGCGCGGATGTGCCGTAGGTCAGGCCGAAGTTCTTGTCGAGGAGGAAGTTCGCGTTGCTGGCGTCCTCGGTGGACTTGGCGACGACCATGCCGTAGCTGTGGTCACGGATTGCGTTCTTCCAGCCCCACTTGTCGTAGCCCGACGGCGCGCCACCGGAGGCGATGGAGGCCCAGTTGGTGTACCGGTCCATCTCCTCCATCTGCGGCTTCATACGGTCGCCGTACTTCACCGCCTGCTGGTAGACGGCGTTGGCCGGCCCCTTGCCCAGGGTCGAGGGAGGGCTGCCGTCGATGCCGTTGGTCGCCTCGTCCGACGGCACCGTCGCGGAGAAGCCCTGCGGCGGAGGCGCGGTGTAGTTCTGCTGCTGCTGGCCCAGGTTCAGGACCGAGCCATTACGGGTGGCGTAGACGCCGCCGCCGCTGACTCGGGCGCTGGAGAGGCCGGCACTACGGTTGTAGGACCACATCCGCTGGCCGATGCGCAGGCCGTACGTCGGGTTGTTGGCAATGTTCTGCCGTCGTATCGCCTCGTCGAAGAGGGAGCCGTAGTAGGCGTCGGCGTTCGTCTGACGGGCCTGCGCCACTCGTTCCGGCGTAACGCGGGACACCAGGGCCGGGTTGATGCCAGGGTTCCGGCTCTGCTGACGAGACTGTCGCGCCGCCGCGCGAGCCTGGGCTGCCGCCTGGGACGCAGAGATGTTCTGCTGGTACTGCTGGCTTGCCTGCGAACCGTAGGTGGCCGCGAAGTTCTGCTGCGCGTCCAGGCCCTGCTGGTTCACCATCTGCTGGCGGCTGGCCCGCGCCTGTGCGGACTGGGCCTGCATCTGGGCCTGCATCTTCGCCCGCTGCTGCCGGCCGGCCTCCCGAGCCTGCGCCGCTGCCAACGAAGCGGACATGTGCTGCGACAGCCCGTTGTCCTGGTAGCCCCAGCCCTGCGCGGCGACCATGGCCTGCTGGCTGAACGCCTCCTGCCGCGAGACTCGCGCGGCAGACAGACTCTGCTGCGCCGCGATCTGGGCCTGGTGCCGCGCGGCCAGGCGGTCGGCCATGGGCCCGCTGTAGACCCGTCCCGTCGTCGGGTGCGTGAAGGTGCCCCCGGCCTGGGTGACGGTGTTGGCCGGCGGGTGGGAGATCGGGGCAGGGTTGATGCGGGTCGTCTGGTTGGCGGCGGGGAATGCCTGCGTCGGCATGCCACGGAAGGCCGCCCCTCGCGTGGCCGAGTTGATCGCACCCTGGAGGGCTCGGTTGAGGGCTGCGACGTTGGCGCCGAGCTTGTCGATGTCGCTGGCGACCTTGTCGGCCGCCCGCTGCATCCCGTTGGTACCGAGGAGGCGACCCCCGAATGTGGGCTCGCCGCGGTTGATCTCGTTGTCCTCAGCCACTGGAAGCCGCCTCCCTTCTCTCCTTGACCCACATGGCCAGGTCGCGCCAGTACTCGCGCTCGCTGACGGTCAGTTGCTTGATCTCGCTGAGCTGCCACTCGGGGTGGGCGTAGGCGAGGGTGGTGTAGTCAGCCCGTGCTGCTCGGGCGTCAGAAATCGCGAAAGATGTCCGCTACCGAGAGCGGCAGCGGAACCTCGCCTCCGCACGCCTCGTGCTCGATCGACACATCCAGCAGCCGGGGACCGGGCTGGGTGGCGGCGAGCTGCTTGAGGATGTTGCGAATGTCTCCCATGCCGAGCGTCCTGGTCAGGTCCGCGCTGCCGGGCGTGACGTTGCCCTGTGCGTCTCGGACCTCCACCAGGCAGCGCCCCAGCAGGAAGGAGTTGCGCTCGGCGTCGTTCGCCTTGGTGAGCGCGAGCATGGCGGCCTGGTCGGCGCCGGTCGGGTAGCGCACGATCGCGCAGCCGCCCTTGCGCATCGGAATCGTCAGCCGGCTGGACGTTGCCGTCTTGGGCTGGATGTCGCCGAGGGAGATGGTGGCCGCGAAGTCCTCGCCGCATGTGGGGCAGATGATCTCGGAGAACTCCATCTCGTCCCCGAAGGTGACCCTGCGGATGGCGACGACCAGGGCATCGCGGTCGCCGAGCAGGAGCTGCGGCAGGACATCGGAGGTGGCCGGAACGTCGCCGATGCGGACGGTGCCCAGCTCCAGCAGTGTCTCCAGCAGGCGCAGGGGGTTGGATCGGACGCGGGCCAGGGCCTCCTCGTCGGCGCCGGTCAGCTCGCGCACCTCGGCCTCGGTGATGACGTGGTTCTCGCGGACCAGTCCGGCGGGGAGGGTTATGAGGCAGTCGGGCGGCGTAGGGATGGCCGGCGGCTCGCCGGCTGAGTCGGTGAGGAGGCTCTGGATGGCGGCGGTCGCGCCCTGCGTGTCACCGAGGACGTCGACCTGCCGGCCACCAGCGGGGGAATCGAAGGTCCAGTCGTACTGCATTTCAGACATGAGTGATTTCCTTGTGCCGGGGATTACTTGATGACCGCGTAGGAGTTCGGGCCGTAGGAGTCGGCCACCTTGAAGTCCCAGCCCTCATGCGCGAACGTGAGCTGGGAAACGGCGAATGTATTGCTTCCGGCGTCGAGGTCGCCGAATGCAACCGAGGTAGGCCAGGCGTTGTAGAGACGCCACACTGCCTTTACGGCGGCCTTGCTCTTCGTGACCGGGTGGTCGATGAGCATGATGTCGATCGTGGCCCGGAATTCGCTGCCAGTGTCACTGCCAGAGCCGTTGCCCTGCATGACATCGAAGAGCTGGTACATCCAGTTCACGAGGTTCTGGTCGCCCGGCATCATTCCCTTGGAAAGGGTGACGGGGCTGAAGTCGCTCTGACCCAGGTGCTGTTACCTCTCCAGTTTCCCGGAGCGGGCTGGTCATTTCTGCCAGCCTCTCACGCTCTCACGTGAGTTCGGACTCTATCTTCACCCCTGTGGGGTGTCCCGTACATAGTCTCTGAACCTTCCCGTCGGTTTCCCAGGCGGGCTCGGCTGCTGATTTTCCCTACCCTCGGACTTCTCAAGCCGTCGCGCTCGGGCTTTCGCCCCACGCTGTGGCGCCGAGGTCTAACAGGACGTCCCAGCAATTCTCGGGATTTTCACTCGCTACTTACGCAGCGAGGGCCCAGTCAATTCGAGGCATCTTCTGGGTGGTCGTGTTCATGCCACCGGCCCGGTATGCGATGACGTCGGTCGTCACGCTGAGCCCGCTGACGGACATGAAGCCCAGCTTCGGGTAAGCCTGCGAGAGCTTCCCGACCTGAGAGATCTGGACGTGGAACTTGAACGAGCGGAGGGGGTCCGTCTGTCGCGCGGCCAGACTCTGGCTCTGCGAGACGGTCTTGAGGGTGGATGCCATTCACTACTCCCGTAGCACGAGGTGCGCCGGGTAGTGCTCTGTGTGCGGTGACCGAGTGGGGATTCAAGGGGTTACGGCGGGGCCGGGCCAGTTACTGACCCGGCCCCGATTCCTTATGCGGATTCGGTGACCGTCGCACCGCCGTCGTACTGGCTGATGTGGATCGCGACGTACTCGGCCGGCCGTGCCACCGCGATGCCCACGTCGATGTGGACCTCACCGTTGTCCACCGTGCTGGTGGTGTTGTTGGTGTCGTCGCAGATCACCTGGAACGCGGAGTCCGGGGTCGCGCTGGCGAACATGCCCGCCTGGGCCTGCGTGGTGAGCTGCTGGGTGAGGGTGGCCGCGATGGAGTGCCACAGGTCCGGCGTGTTGGGCGCGAAGACCGCCGAGCGCGTGAGGTCGACGAGGATCTTGCGCGTGTACGTCAGCAGCCGGCGAACGGCGATGTAGCGGTCGGGGTAGCCGGACTTGAGGGTCCTCGCGCCCATGATGCAGATGCCGCTCTGGGGGATCTGCCGGATGACGTTGATGCCCCAGGCGTTGAGGTTGTCGAGCTGGGCGTTGGTGAAGCGCAGCTCGGTGGAGTACACCCCGCTGAGACGGCTCAGGGTGCCGGCGGCCGACTGGTGCGGTCCGTAGAGGGTGTCGGTCTGGGAGATCTTGCCCAGGACCGCGCCTCCGGGCGGGAGGATCCGGGTGGCGCCGGACGCGACCGAGGCCGGGTCCGCGCTCACCAGCCAGGGCCCGTAGACGCCGACATACGAGCTGGACGTCAGAGGCGCCGGGGAGGAGCCGGAGTTCGCCGCGGGCGAGAGCTTGGCGTAGTTGGTGACGGCCGTCGGAGCGTCCAGCGACACCGTCTGCGGTGCGTCCACCACCAGGAAGCCGTAGCCGTAGTCCTCGATCCAACTGATGATGTTGTTGAGGACCGCGGTGTCCGTGACGCCCGGAAGGTTGATGTTGACGATCTCGCCGGTCGCTTCGAGCTGCTTGGTCGCGGCGACCAGGTCGGGCGAGGCGCTGCCGTCGATACCGCCCGTCAGTGGCGTACCGGTCTGGAGGGCGGGGGTGAGGGCGGCGGACCAGGCGTCGGTGGCTACATAGTCGGCCTTGACGAACGCGCTGCCGGTGACCGGGGAGTTGATCATCGCGACCAGGTTCCGGGAGTCGGCCGGGTCGAGGGAGACGTCGTTGTACCGGTCGGCGATGTACGCGTCCCCGGTGCCGCCGACCTTGACGGCCATGTTGAATCGGCCGGCGCCCGTGTTGGCGTTGGAGATGTCGACGTAGATCTGGTTGCCGAAGGCGCCGGCTGCGCGGGCGGTGAGGGTGAGCAGCGCCTCGGGGGTTGCCTGTCGGTCGTTCAGGGTGACGTGGGAGGCGACCGAGTCGGACGGGACAGCGCGGCAGACGTACGCCTTGCCACCGCCGTTGGCGAAGTACGAGTAGACCGCGTAGGGCAGGAGGTTGGTGCCGTTGCCCCAGCCGCCGTAGACGAGGTTGAACTGCGACCAGGAGGTGATCAGCGTGGGGACGGCCGGACCGAAGTTGTGGGCGCCGACGAACGCGGCGATGGCCTCGCCGGGGCTCGACGTGACGGGGTTCGATATTGCATCCAGCGTCTCGTCCACGTAGATGCCGGGGCGCAGGAAAGTCGCCATAGAGAAAGCTCCTTTAAGGGCCTACTGGCCGAGGGGATGAGTGGTGAGTTCGACCGTCTGGACGGGCTTGATTTCGGCGATCTCGTCGAGGAGTTCAGCGCTCACGTGCAGCAGGTAGTCGACCTGCCACAGGCGCTTTCCCTGGGAGTCGCGGCCCTCGTTGAATTCGGGTCCGCCTGCGACTTCGAGACGCCTTACGGTTCCGTCCTGCGGAACTTCCAGGTAGGCCCAGCGCGGGTGGAGATAGTCCCTAGCGGAGAGCATTTGGGCGATGTTCGCCGCGTGCCGCTGCTTTCGCGTGTAGACGGTGACCTGGTACTCGAACATGTACGGGATGGGATCCGCCGCCAAGTAGGACTTGGTGCTGTCGTATCCCTCCGGGGTATATCCGAGTTCGACGGTGCCGCGGTGTTCCCGATCGTGGTCGGGCTCTACGCGGGTGCGCTCGATGACGATGAGCGGGAAGGTCGCTGTCGCCAGCTCGTTTTCGGGGAGACGGAATCGGACATCGACCGGAAGGCCCTCGACGGGTGCGTTGGTGTCCTTGACAACCAAACCCTGGAGCTTCACCTTGATGGCGGCATCCTCGTTGGTTATCCAGGGCATTATTCGGGCCTTCCGGTGATTACGTCACGATTCCTCCGAAGTCAGGATTACAGCATTCGCAGGAATCTGTTACAGGCCCGGATTTAGGCAGCGGCAGCCCAGACGTTGTTCGCGTCCGGAGTCGCGCTCGTCATCGTGTAGCTCGTCGGCAGCGAGGTCTGGCCCGACGCGGAACGGCAGAACCTGTAATTGCCGGCGGTGAGGTGAGCATTTCCGGGGGTGAAACTGCCGAGGGTGCTGCCACACGCGAAAGTGGGGCTCGTCGTCCCGTTCACCAGGAAGGCGATGTAGTACTTACCTGCCGCCGCGCTGTACGACGACGTGAGCGCCATGGTCTTGTCGCCTGCGGAATTCCACGTCGTCGACATGTCGGCCGTCACGCCAACGCGCGTGCCGCTGGAGGTGTAGAGCCCGGCCAGGCACTGGCTCGCGGTCAGGCCGGTGCCACCGCTGCCGAGGTTCGCGCACAGGCTCGTGATCGTGGCTGCGTTCCGCAGGACGATCTCGACGAAGTAGATGTATCCCGTGCTGAGGGTGGTGCCGGCCGTGGAGCAGGAGGCCGGGTCCATCGTCCAGGCGACCAGGCCGTGATCGCTGGGGCGCCACTCGTTTCTGGGAACGGTGGACAGGTCGACGACGGCACCACCCGCGGTGCGCACCTTCGGGACACCGCCCTCGGAGTACAGCAGTGAGCCGCCCGTGGGGTTGGTCGTCGGGGCCGGGGACGCGTCCTTGATGCCGAGGACACCGCCGCCTCCGCCGAGGTCGGGGGTGGCGGAGCCGATCTGGATGCTGCTGGTGTGCAGTGCCTGGCCTCGGTGAATGATCTGGCCGGCGGCGTTGATCTCGAACGCGACGTTGCCGTTGGTGTCCCGGAACTTGACGAGGGACTGGTTGGGCGAAGACGCCGCCGTGACCTCCAGGCCGACGGTGTCGGGGTCGTTCTGCTGGATGAACAGGCGACCCGCGTTCGCGGGCCCGTTGATGGCGAGCGTGCCGGTGACCAGGTTGTCGACCATCCAGGCGCCCTGGCGCAGAGTGGCCGGACCGGGGCCGGTGTGGGAGGTCGCGTAGATGTAGCCCGCCAGGCCCTTCAGCGAGGAGTCTGCGGTGATGATGCCCTCGCCGTACGCCGGCAAGCCGTACCCGTAAACGTTGGTGTCCGTACGCTTCCGCTTTCGCAGATAGACGCCGTCGCCTTCGTCGGTACCGTTTACGTTTCCATTTCCTTCGATCGTGTAAATGAAAACGGAGTCGAAGGCGTAAACGAGCCCAGTGTGGTCAGCTCCACTTGGGCCCAGCATGACTTGTGCCCCGACCGCCGGATACCAGCTCCATCGGTTGGCCGCCTGCCACCAGGTAATGGAGGCAGAGCAATCCGCGGTGCGAGGGAAGAGGCTGGCGACACCGGCTCGCATAGCTACCCACGAGACGAATGTGTCACACCACGACTGGCCATCCGCCCAGGCGAGGGTGGGGACTTCGTAGGCGTATCGGGTGAGGTTGTTCCAGCCGCCCTCGACATACCCTTCGTGAACGCCGACCTGGCTCTTGGCTACCGCTATGACAAGCGGCATCTGAGGAATAACCATGGGAACTCTCTGTCAGCTCGAAAGGAGCGCGTTGATGACTCCTGCGACGTAGGAGTGGCCGGCGTCTGACATGAAGAATGCGTCCGTACCTGCGGCGCCCGGATTTGCGGTATCGCCCCAGTACGACAGGGAGTTCCAGTAGTTCCACGAGTTCCGACCGAGAGCCCAGAGGTCGATGACTGCCGCCTGGAAAGTGCGGGCGAGAGCGTGGGCGCGGTCGACAAAGTCCTGATAGCAGAAGGTCGCGGTGTCTGCTGTTCCGACGTGAGGGAGAACAATGACGATGTCGGTGGCGCCGGTTGCGGCTCCGCCGTCTCGGATGTTGCTGAGGTGCTGGCGTACGTTGGTCGCCCAGGCGTCTGCGTCGATTCCGCTGACGATGTCGTCGAGGCTGACCGCGTAGATGACGACGTCGGCCGGGTAGGACGGTCCGCCGTTCCACGGGACCTTCAGCGTCGGCAGGTATTCGCTCGCAATGGCGTAGCGGCGGCCGAAGTTGTTGAGCACGACGCCCGTGGCGTTTTCGCCGGCCACACCGCAGACGGAGAGGTACTGGCTCGCGGTGCCGGTGTGCGTGAGCTTGACCGTGTGTGTGCCGACGGCCAGGCCGGTGATCTTGGTGGTGATGACCGCGAGGCCGGTGGTGGCCGTGTCGGTGACGGCGACCGCCGTGGCGCCGTCGATGCTGTAGGACCAGGGCGAGTGCTGGCCGTCCGCGCCGAGCGTGTAGATCGTGACGCTCGTGCCTCTTACCGTGAAGGTGAGGTTGTCGCCGGGCGTCTTGGAGTACACGTAGCCCCAGCCGGGGCCCGCCATGAAGCCGCCGATGGCCCAGGTGCCGACCTGGCCGATCAGTTCGCTGGTCCAGGAGGCGGTGCTGGTGTAGCCCATGATGCCCAGCGAGCTGAGCAGGGAGGTGTAGTAGCCGCTTCCGCCGTCGCCATAGGTGCCCTGGAGCGACGTGGTGAGGACGCCCGGCCAGCCCTTGGCGCGCAGCTTGGATGCGGGGAAGCCTGCGGCGGCTGCACCGCCGACGACGGCGACGGTCGCCTTGCCTGCCCCGGTCTTCGCTGCGTCGCGCTTGACCCGCCAGAACTCGCCCCAACTCGGCGGTACGTAGTAGCCCTTCGTGGTGGCGAGGGCGGTGTTCGGGTTCGACGAGCCGCCCCCTGCGCTGGCCGGGAGCTGACTCGCGAGGAGCTTTCCGTCGGTGCCGAGGGAGGCGAGCCCGCCGGCTACGGCGACCTGGGAGACGTCCAGGACGGTGTGGCCGCCCTGGGAGAGGGAGCCATCCGTACCGAGCAGGCCAGGGCCGACGCGCTTCAGGTTCACGTCGGGGTCCGCAGAGCCGGTACCGAACGCGACGACGGCGTCCGAGCCGACCTGGAGGCGCGGCTTGGTGTCGGAGGTCTGCTTCACCGTGATGGCCTGCCCCTGGCTCGCGGACAGCGTGAGGTTCACGGGCTGGCCGAGCTGCTGGTAGCGGGCGTCGGCCTGGTCGGAGGTGACGTAGTCGGTGGAGGTGGTGGTGCCGGTGGTGACGGTGTCCGCGTAGGTGGTCAGACGCTCCTCGACGAAGGCGTCAGGACGTTCGTAGGTGGCCAATGGGGCTCCTTGATGTGCCGGGCGCTCAGCGCTCGCCGGCTCCCGCGGCGGGGATGTACTGGGCGAAGACGGAGTCCGCGGTCAGCTCGTCGGGCTTGACCTCGACGGCGGTGATGGACACGAGGACGTCCTGCCTGCGGATCTGCCCGAGGATGGACATCTGGGTGATGCGGAAGAGCCGGCCGTCGTAGGCGATCCGGTCCCGTAGGTACTGGTCGTTGTGGATGTCGGCCTGAGTGAGGCCGATCTTCTGCACCTGGGCGAAGACAGCCGAGATCTCCAGCGTGTCGACGGTGTAGAAGCCGCGGTCGTTCTCCTGGTCGCCGGCTTCGACGTGTGTGGCGTGCAGGACGGGCACGGGCCACGGGCCGTCGTAGGCCAGGCCACCCTCGTCGCTCTCGTCGTAGATGTCGTGGCTCACCGAACGGCTGTGGGAGAAGCGCCAGTAGGCGATGACGTCCCCGACGTGGCGCTGCCACGCGCGCAGCCCCTGGTCGATGCGCTCTCCCTCTTCCGTGGCGGAGAACCGGCCGCGCTTCCAGTCGGCTCTACTCATGCGGCCCACCCGTTGTAGGTGGGGTTGGGGATGCCGGAGGGGTCGACGTCATGCTTGTCGATCTGCGGCAGCACCCGCTCCGGGTATGCGTTGTCGTCGTACTCGCGGTCGACGTAGACGGGCACGTAGCGGCCGGTGGTGCGAGAGACCCGGCGGAGGTTGGCCATCTCGATCCTGAATAGCCCGATGTTGAGCTGCCGGCACAGTTCCTCGTACCGGTCGGTCATCACCGAGATCTGGTGCAGGACCTGGGTGTAGCGCTGGCTGCGGCTGACGTGGGTGCCTTCGCCCGTGCTGATGTCAACGTCGCTTGAGGCATCGGTGGCGACCGCCCACAGCGCGTTGACCACGGCAAGGAGCACCAGCGGCAGCTCCTCGACGTCCGGGAGGTTGTCCAGCGTGAGTGCCTCGTCGGCGTACCGGATGAAGCCGTTCGGCGAGCGGTACCGAACAGTGACGTGGCGGTTGTGGCAGTGCTGGAGCACGGCATCGCGCAGGTGCTGAGCCAATTCCTCGTCGGTGAACATGCCGGCGGCCGAGCCTTCGACGATGAGTGTCTGCCCGAGCGGGAGCGGTGCGTGCTGGCCGAGGAGCGTGATGCGCCCTTCGCGACCGTCGACCTCGTAGTCGGTGCCGGCGACCAGGTCGGTGAGGGCCTGACCGTTGAGGAGGCTGACGCGGGACAGGGTGACGTTGACGGAACTGAGGTCGTAGTCCGTCAACTCCCCCGTACCGGCGAGGACGTCGCGAAAGCCGCTTCCGAAGTCACCGAGTTCGGAGCGCATGCGGGCGAGGAGTCGGGTTAGCTCTGCCATGAGTCGAGCCCAATCGCCAGGCCGGCGGTGTTCAGCATGAGGTTTTCGTTCTGGGAGGCAGAGACGGGGACGTCGAGCTGCCACACAGCGATCAGTCCTCCGCCGGTTGCCGGGACGGTTGACAGGGCCACGTGCGTCACGACCGCGCCCAGGCCGCTGCTGCCGGTAAAGGGGCCATAGATCACGGCTGCGGAGTTGCTGGTACCGGAACCTCCACCGCTAGGAGATGTCGCCAGGGAGAAGGTCACCGGCTGCCGGCTGTAACCGGTAGCGGACACTTCCACTGCTGCAAGGTCCGTCGCCGTGGCGGCCCTTCCCGGATCACTGGTCAGAAGGGCCAGGTATGCGGAGCCACTCACGTCTGTCCGGCCAGCGATCAGGCCGCTCAGCCATGAGCCGTTGGTGTCCGCCTTCGCCTGACTGGCGAAAGAGTTCAGAAAGGCGACCGGCAGACTGGCGGCCAGGCCCGTCAGTCCCTGTTGCTGGTAGACCCGCATCATGTAGTTCCGCAGCATGGACTGGGAGGGCAGGCTGGTGCCGGACGTCGAGGTCACGTACTGGAGGGCAGCGCGCTCGGCGAGTTGAGAGAGGTACCCGGGCATCAGTTCACCTTGATCGTCAGTGAGCCGGACTGAGCCAGCAGCGATTCGCCCTGGGCGGCGGTGACAGGAACGTCCAGCGGCCACACAGCCAGCACGGCGTAGTCGGTGCCGGTCGGAGCTGTGACCAGAGCCATGTGCGTCACAGCAGCGCCGGAACCGGTGGGATCGGTGAACGGACCGAACACGACGCTGCCGACGAGGTCGACCTCGGAGGGTGTCCCGGACTGGATGACGAACTGTCCACCGGTCTTGGGCGCGGACAGGGGTACGACCTGCCGCTGATAGCCGGCTGCCGCAAGTTCGTTCGCCAGGCTGGCGGCGATGTCTCCCGGATCGGCCGTCGACAGCGCCAGGTACACCGACCCGCTCGGGTCGTCCGGCAGTGCCTGAACCGTGGTCCGTACGGCAGCGGAGCCCATCGCGTCGACCTGGTCCAGGAGGTGAAGGAGGTACGCCTTGGGTGCCCAGGCTCCTGGGGCACTCGCATCTCCCCCGCCCCAGTGCCGAATCTGGTGCGCCTTCAGCAGCCGGTCGGCCACGGCGTCGGTGCCGGAGGTGCTGTCCTCCCCGCCCCCGGTCATGAGGGTGAGCAGCGCATGCGCAGCCTGCCGGGTGAGGTATCCGCTGGCCATCACACACCGCCCGTCGGGGAGGGGTCCGGGGCGGACGGAACGACAGGCTGCTCCGGCTCGGTCGGCGCGGCCGGCAGGTCCGTCTGGAGGGTGAAGGCGCCGTCGAACGTTGAGACCGCGATGGCGAGTGTGCGGTCGACCGACGCGCCGGGGAAGGTGACCGTGTCCTCGTAGGCGGAGAGGACGACGTCTTCAACGCAGTAGCCGACGCCGGCTGTGCCGGGCGGGACGATCTCGAACGGCGTCACCACGGAGCCCTGTGGGACGGAGCCAACACCGTTGCCGTAGCCGCCTTCAGCCGTCAGCACATAGGGCTGACCGAGCTGGATGTCACTCACGAGATTTCTCCTGGAAAGGCGCAGACGAAAAGGGGGAGAGGGAGACCCCTCTCCCCCGTGGGCTCAGGGGCTGGCTCAGTGCCAGATCAGGCCCTTCTCCTCCAGGTGGTCGGCGACGTACGCCGGTACCCGGTAGGGCACGCCGACCTCGAAGGTCAGGTAGTTGCCCTGGCCGATGACGACGTCGGTGAGGTTGGTGTTCACGCGGATCTCCCGCGGTGACTCCTCGACGACGACCGGCTGCTCCTCCACCTCGGGCCGGGGCTTGTCGACGTAGTCGACGACCGTGTTGGACTTCTCGGCCTCCGCGACGATCGTCGCCGTCGCCATGCTCTTCGCGCGCTCCTTGGCCTCGGCGTCGCGCTCCGCCGCGAGCTTCTCCGCCGTGCGGCCGGTGAGGTCTCCGGCGGGCTTGCGGGCAGTCGCCATGTGGTTCTCCTACTCAAGACAGTGTTGTGGGATTCTCACAAGCAGGCTCCAATGCGGAGCCTGCTCGTCAGAGAGATGCGAAGGAATTACTTCGCTATGGCGAATGCCTCAGTTGGTCTCGGCGATGACCACGGACGCGTCCGTGATTAGACCGAGTCCAAATATAGAATACCAGGCCAGAAGGTGTTCTCGTCCGAAGTCCTGGACACCGCCGTCCCTGAGCTCGACCGGCAGGGAGATCGCGTGACCGAAGGCGTTGTCACCAATGCAAATGCTCTGGTAGACGTCCGCAGGGGTCGTGCCGTTGCCGTTGTCGATCTTCTTCGTTTGTGTGGTCTCGATGAAAATCACGTCGTCGATGCGGCCGATCTCGCCGAGGCTGAACGCGCCCGGCTGTGCGTACTTCGAGGACTCGATCCAGGTCGGGTCCTCACGCAGCCAGCGCGACTGGTGCGGGTGGACGAAGCACACGTACACATCGCCGAGACGCGGGATGTTGCGGGTCGCGAGGGTCTCGACCATGTCCTTGACCAGGGCCGAGGTGAAGCGGTAGTTGCCGGTCAGTCCGGCGCGGTTCGCGGCCGGCGCACCCTTGTCATACGGGGAGACACGCGTGATCGCGTTACCCGTGGTGGCCCACTTGTCGTAGCCGTACAGGACGGACGACGCCTGGAGCAGGGTGTCGCGCGCCTGCTCGTCGAGGTACTTGGCCATGTTGCGGCCCAGCAGCCGCGAGCCGGACGCGAGCACGTCGTCGAAGGACGAGTTGAGGAGCAACTCGCTGACCGCGATGGCGTAGCCGTGCTCGGAGACGGTGATGGAGAACTGGGACGCCGTCAGCGCGTGCGTCTCCATGCGGACGCCTTCGACGAGCTGGCTCGCCGAGCCCAGGTTGTCGTACCGCATGAAGTGGATCACGAGGCCGGGGGAAACGCCCAGCTCGGTCTTCTTGACTGCGAACTGCTCGACAATTCGCGTTGTTACCCGCTGGATGCGGGGCCAGATCATTTCTGCCTGGCTCTTACGGTTTTCCATCCCGCAAGATCGGACTATATCTTCGCCTCCAGTTCCAGCTCACTTCTCACCTAAGAGCTGGACCTGTTGGAGGTGCCTCGCGTGTAGTCTCTACGGAGTCCCAGGTGTTGGGTTCCCTCGGTATTCCCCGTGCTACGAATGAGTGCTACGAGGAGGAGGGGTTCACCGATACAGCGTGGTTCTCACTGACCCATCACTGGGTCAGGCGGCCCGAGACCGGAGAATCGGCATCGACTGAAACAGGATTTCTTTCGACCAGAGTTCCTGAATGGCCGGAGAAAGCTGCGAGTTCGAGCCGGAGTAGTTGGTCGGAGACGCCGACAGACGCGGCGTACCGGTGATGGCAGATGCCATACTTTGCTTCCTTACTTGTGCGGCGGATTAGCCGAACATGCCCTGACGCGCCGCGTTGCCGGCGGCCGGCAGGAGCTGACCGCGGAGCTTGGCGTACTCGCCCATGGACATGTTCTTGATGTCGCCAGCGGAGTACTGGCGGTAGCCGGCGTCCGTGTCGGCCGGACCGACGCCGTAACCGGTGGGAGCGGTGCCTCGCATCGAGGCCCGCGCTGCGACCTGGGTCTGCTGGATCTGGGCGACGATGGCTGCGCTCTTGGTCTTCATCAACTCGACGCTGTTGCGCAGCTCGTCCTCGGTGTTGCCCTGGACGAGATCGGCCAGCTCGGGCGCGATGTCGTCGGCAGCAGCGGCCAGAAGCTCGCTGCGCACGGCCTGAAGCCGCTGGAACTCCTGCTCGCGTGCGAAGAGTTCCCGGTCCTGCTCGTACTTGGACTGGAGGTCGGTGAAGCGGCGCTCCCACTCCTCCTCGCGCTCCTTGAGCAGGCTCTTGGCGGACAGCTCCGCCTGTCGCTTCGCCTCTGCCTCGTCCTCGGCCTTCTTGCGGGCGGAAACCTCGGAGGCTTCCTTCTCCTCGCGGGCCTTGCGGACGGCCTCCAGCTCCTCCTTGGTCGCCTTCAGGATCTCGTCCTGCTGGGACAGGCGGCCGTACAGCTTCTCGCGCTCCTCGCGCCTGACCTTCTCCAGGTCCTCGGCGGTGAAGCGGCCCTCAGCCGGCGGGGTCGTCGGCTCCTGGGGAACGATCGGGACGGTGATCACCGGCTCGTTCAGGTTGCTGTTGGGGGCAGGGGCGGTGGCGGTGGCCGGAACAGTCATTAGCTCGTCTCCTGGTTACTGGCATCCTCCGAATTCCGGCTCTGCGGCAGCTTTGTGCCGTACGCCATGGTCACGAATTGGTCGATCAACGATTTGGTGTCCACACCGAGGTCGATCCCGGTTGCTCCGGGAAGAACTCCGGTCTGAGCATTGCCAGCGGGAGATCCGGACTGGTCCGGGTTTCCCCCGCTTGACGGGGCTGGCTTACCACTTTCCTCAGTAGCAATTCCAGTCATCTGGAGAATAGCAGAGGAAATGGTTGCCTTGATAAGCTCCAGGGCCCCCTGCTCGATGACATCCCGGCGCTGCTCGCTGAACATCTCTTCCAGACGCTCGTCGGGGAATTCCTCACCGAGTTCGACGAGGGCGTTGCGCTTGGATTCCAGGCCGATGGCGAGCTTGGCCTGGATTTCATTGAGCTTGACGAGGTTGTCAACCGGCAGGGGCATCGGCCAGACGCAGTCGACGTTGTAGACCTCGGCGTCATTGGGGTCGATGAGGTCCGGCTGCTCTTCCTCGGTCTTGATGCCCTCGGTGCGCGGGTCGTACAGCAGCGTCTCGGGCTCGTGGCAGAAAAGCGTCCGGAGCACCAGCTCGTTGATGCGCTTCAGGCCGATGCCGTAGTTCATCTGCTTGATGCTGTTACGGTTCATCAGTGGCTGGTACTGAATTGACAGAGCCACGCCACTGGTATTCGAGATCGGCTGCATCTGCCCGAGCGCCGACTCCGGGACGCCCATGATCTCGTGCATGGCGGTCTTGAGGGTTTGGACGTATCCCATAGGGCCGGCAAGGTCGACACCGTTCTCAAGGTTATAGACCTTGGCCTTTTCCGGCAGGCCGCCCCAGATCTTCCGAGGACCACGCTCCAGGTTGGTCGCTTTGGCGCCCTGGATGATCGTGGTCGGCGACGCGTGGTAGTTGATGATGTCGCTGATGTCGGTCATCTTCTCGTTCAGTTCACGGTTGATCGAGATGATGTCGCCGATATCGGAGAGTCCCCAGGGGGAGCCTGACACGGCTATGTTCCGGATGTGCGCGATCGGAAGTATGCCGAGCGGATTGGGGCGGGAGTCGATCAGTTCGTCGTTGAGGAACTCGTCGATCTGTGTGTCGGTCAGCCGCTCGGTGTAAGTCATCATTACCCGAGCCCCGTCTGCGCCAGTTGTCCAGAACTTATAGCGGAGGCGAAAGGCGACCAGACGATCTCTGTCGTGCGGGTGGTATTCCGGAAAGCAGTGAGCGCTGTTCAGGGGAAGGATGCGGACGCGGCCCGGATGGATACCGCCAGCCGAATCGACCCACGCGGGCTCGTACGCAACCTTGACGAAAGAATCGCCCGTGACACCACCTTGCTCACCGATGGTGTTCAGCAGGGCCTGCTTGCTGTTGTCTACCTCCCAAACCCGCTTCAGGAGCGCCGGCACGATGTGCTCGTACCGCTTGGGAACCGCGAACTTCACACCCTTGGAGAAGCAGAAGTTGTTGATGTAGCGCGCGAACGTCGCCACATAGTTCAGGGTGATCTGCGGTTCGCCGGCTTCCCTCCTGTAGGCCCAGTGGTGGCCGAGGAAGAAAGCAAAGTTGGTGGCATACCGGTTCAGGCGCGGGCCATGAATTTCAAAGTCCTGATCCGACAATTCCACCAGGCCGAGCGGGCTGATGGAGATGGTGAGGTCCGAGCCAGCCGCGCGCTGATTCGGCGGAAAGAAGGCGAAGGACAACCGACACATCCTCGACTAAGCACCGAATGGTGCACCTGTAGGGAGGCGCGGTGCTACGAATGGATGTGACGAATTGCGCTATGCCCAATCCTCACACGGGGGCCGCTGGGAGTGTTAGCGCAGCACAAAGGCCCCCCAGCGGTTGGAGGGCCTTTGCGGGAAGCCGGGTCGGCTACTGCGGCGAAACCTTGTGCAGCCCGATCGCGTGTCGGCGTCGTGCCACCTCGTCGGCGTCCAGGCCGTACTTCGCGGCAATCGCCTCGTCGGTGCTGCCGAGGACGTACTCCTTGACGAGCGTCGGGTTGGAGAGGTCTGCGGGGGTGGCCATGGTGCCTCCTGCTGGCGGAACGGTGGTGCATCACCATCCTCACCCGGCAGGCGCCCTGCGACCAGCCTTGACCAGTGTGATCTCAGTCGGTGGTCTTGGCGTAGTTCGGTCGCTCCTGGTGCCGGCCGTCGCGGACGACCATCTCGAAGCGCTGCTCCGCGCCGTGGCCGGCGCCGTGGGCGAAGCCTCCGAGGAACTCGGGAGCCTCGGGCCAGGCCGCGGAACCGACGTGGGCCCGCTCGCGCATGGTCTCGGCCGCCGGCTTCTCGAAGACGTTTTCGTTGTGGTTGTTCCGGCCCGGCGCAGTCTTGTACCCCTGCATCACGCCCTTGCCGAATTCCTGCGGAATGTCGGTGTCGGTGGCGACGCCCTCCTCGAAACGGAGGCGGCCCCGACGGGCGGTGTTGACGCCAGACTTGACGCCGTAGTCGTACTGTCCCTTCTCCGGGAAACTCGGGTTCGGGGCGAGATTTCCTGCCATGCGTTCCTCAATTCCTTGCGAGACGTCTCAGATCAAGGGTGAGGTGCATTTCAGGAAAGTGTTATAGGACTTCGTCAGCGCGATGCCGGCGGCTTCCTGTGCCTGCCCTTGCCGGCACTGAGCGGGTTCACCACGGGGCTTGGTGCCGCAGCCACTTGGGCATCGGGGAACAGGATGCGCTGCGCCTCGGCAAGGTTCTGTGCGAATCCGTGGGGCTCCCAAGCGTGCCCGTTCCACCGCTCGATCGCACGTGGTGCATCCGGCTTCAGGTGCGAACCGCTGGGGCCGTCGCCCGAGACGATGGGGACGGCTCGAAGCCGGCCGATCTTCGCGTCACGGCGCTCCGCCCATTCTGACAGCGGTTCGTCGTCCATCCGGCTGTTCCTTACGTCGGTACTGGCCGCTCAGATGGTAGCGGCAGACCGGTAAGCCTGGTCAGACAAGGTGCAAGACCCCGCCCGTCCGCCACGGGGGAAGCGGAGGGGCGGGGCCGCTCTGGGGACCTACCAGGTGATGGTCTGGCCTTCCGGTGTGACGCTGACCGTGAACTCCTCCAGTGCCGGAGTACCAGCGGCGTGCCAGCGTCCGAGTTGTTCTTCGACTGCGTCCCACAGGGCTTCGGGACCATCCTGCCGCACGATCCATCGGCCGGCGTCCTCGTAGATGGCTGCCCAGGAGCCGGATTCCGCGTCGATCAGTACGTCTTCTTGGTGTCCGTCCCGTTCCATCGTCAGCCGCTGAGCGCGAGGCGCAGCGAGCTGTACGACGAAGCGGGTCGTCCAGTCGGCCAGCACGTCGCTGCCGATGACGGCCTCGCGTTCCTTGCCCTCGTTCAGGTCGGGGAGGAGACCGAGGGACGGAGCCATGTGCGGGCGCGCGAGCATGAAGCTGACCTGGCCGCTCAGGAGTGGTCCGGACGCTGTGCCGTCGTCATGGACGGTGAGCCGGGCCAGCTCCGACGAGTCGAGCCAGCCGCCGATGGTCGTCAGGATCAGCCCGCCCGGCCGGGTCTGCTCGATCCACGCGGTGGGTACCGTTCGTACCCCGCAGGTTGCGATGATCCTGTCGTACGGAGCTGATGGGGCGTAGCCGAGGAGGCCGTCTCCGGTGACGATCACCGGGAACATGTCCTGCCTGGCGAGGGCGGTCCGTGCCCGCGAGGCCACGGTCTCGTCGTACTCGATCGATGTGACGCGCTCCTCGTCCAGCCGCGCGCACAGCAGCGCGGTCGAGTAGCCGGTGCCGGTACCGATCTCCAGTACCTGCGCGTCCTGCTCGACGCGGAGGTCCTCCAGCATGCGCAGGACGAGGGACGGCAGCGTGCTGGAACTGGTCGGCGCTCGCATGATCTGGCCGCGGATGTCGGCAGGCAGGACGGTGCCAGCGATCTGGGTGACCAGCGACTCGTCCTCGTAGCAGGCGCTCAGCCAGTCGGCGTCGTTTTCCATGACGGGCGCCCACGCGCCGGGTACTGCCCCCTCCACGCGGCGGAAGAACCCGCCCCGCAGGAACTCGTGCCGGGGCACTCTCTCGGCGGCGCGCTTCCACGGCTCCGTGCGCAGACTGCCGTTGGCCGTGAGCGCGTCGAGGAGCTGCTTGCGGAGGTGTGCTTCGTCGGTCACGTCTTCCTCTCCAGAAGGTCTGCCAGGGCTGCGCGCATTGGCAGACCCGTTTCGGGCTCCAGCCAGTACCACTGGCCGGAGGGGTTGCACTCCAGGAACCACCATTGCCCGTCTTCGTCGATGCAGAAGTCGAAAGCCCCGAAGACGAGTCCGAAGTGGCGCATGTAGTGGTGGAGTGCCGGCTCGATCCTCGGCGGCGGCTCCACGGGCGTGTAGCGCAGCCGGCTGTAGTCAGTGCGCCAGTCCAGGAGGTCGGAGTCGATGCGGACGCAGAACATCTTGGAGCCGATGACGGTCACACGGACGTCAGCCGACTTGGGGACTCGCTGCTGGAACAGGTGCGCCGTGCCGGCCACGCTCTCGTCGATGTCCTCGGCCCCCACCTCTGCGACCTTGACGACGGAGGAAACGTCGTCGATGAGGTACACGGGGTTCGACAGCGGCTTGTAGATGACGGAGTCGTGCCGCTTGACGAACGCCCTGGCTGCGTCGGGGCTGGACGTGATGAGCGTGGGCGGTACCAAGAAGCCTGCTTCCACTGCCGCCGCGAGCCCAGCCGGTTTGAACTCGGCGTCCCCGATGCGGTGCGGATGGTTGACGTAGAGGCAGCCGGGCAGCGCCGCCAGCACTCCCCCGAGTCCGTATCTGGCCTGGGTGACAGCGAACCGCGCGTCTTGCTCACTCAGGTGCGGGAAGGCGAACCCCGACGGCCGGCGGTAGTACAGGGCACGCACGTGGGCCAGGTCCGCAGTGCGGGAGGGCGTGAGGAGGCGGCCCTGGATGCCCTGCGGGGTGATCTCTGCCTCCACCGACAGTGATGCGGGGAAGTCCCCCGAGTCGAGCCGCACGACCGGGATGTCCCGGTCGTGCAGCTCGCTGATCACCACGTCGGCGGTGGGGTCGTACAGGCTGGTGACGACCAACACCGGACGTGGATCACTCACTGGTCGCCGTCGCTCCCCGTGTCGGAGTCCGTGTTGCCCTGACCCTGCCCGTCGGGGCTGGTGCCGGTGGACGGGGTGGTGCCGGTGCTGGTGCCGTGGCCGGGCATCTCCATGACCTGCCCGGCGCCGTTGAAGAAGATGGTGGTCTGGGTGTTCGGGTCGAGTTCGGCGGTCGCGTACCCAGGGGCCATCGTGGGGTAGGGCGCCATGCGGCTCACCCCCCACGGACGCGGGGTGATGGTTCCCTGCGGGACTGCGGGACTGGCGGGCAAGCGGTCAGAGTGGACGAACATACCTCTCCCTATGGATCGCAGTGGTGGAACAGAGAACCCGCCCCGGCCAGGCGACCGTCCAAGTGAGACCGACCGGGGCGGGGGCTTAGATGGGTCCGTCGTCGAGGTCGCTCAGTACGACGGACAAGTCGTTTCTCAACCGACGTGTGGGGTCGGCGATCTGTGGCAGGCCGTCCCGCTGCCGTTTCAGCTCCATCAGTCGCTGGACTGAGTCGAACTGCCGGTACAGCTTGCGGTGCGTCACGTGCCGACTCCACCACTCGCACGCTGCGTATCGTGCGGAGCGGCAGCGGTCCTTCACGGTGGGAGGCGGCGGGTCGAGTAGTGCCGCGATGCGTCTGAGGTTGGCCGCCACACGTTCTCGGTCGGTGCCGCAGGCATTGGTCATGTCTGGTCGTCGTCCTTGATGTGCCGCTCTTCGATGAGACGGTCGATGAGGTCGGATGTCGTCAAGGCGAGCCGCCGGGACTGCCCGAGGGCTTGTCGGTAGTCACGGGACGGTTCCTCGCTGCGCAGCTCTTCTCCGCGCTGGACGAGCGCGGTGATCTCCGGTCCTGGGCTGAACACGGGGTCTGCGTATGCGATGTTGCTGAGCTGTCGGAGAACATCTCGCAGACGATCACTGACAGCGCCAAGGTCTTCGGCCGCTGGCGTGTGCTCCCCGAGGACCTGGTCCAGGTCGTCGTAGACGGCATCCAGATCGAGTGGCCGCCACCCGCTCATCTTCGCCAGCACGCCGCGCAGTTGGCTGGGATCGAAGGGAGGCTGCCACTTCGGTATGACGTCTGGATTCGGATGCAGGCTTAACACGGGCTGAGACATCAGGACTCCTGCGTGCACGCGGACTCGTTCGGCACCCGCAATTCAGCCCAGACCACCTTGCCCCAGGGCTTGGGGTCGTACCCCCAGTTGGTACTCAGCGCGTCTACGAGGCGCAGGCCGCGACCGTTCTCCGAGTCGAAGTCCTCCTGCTGGAGTGTCGGCACCGCACGGTTCGTGTCACCGACAATGACCTTGACGGTCGTCCGGTCGATCCGCGACACCCTGATCCGGAAGGCCCGACGGCCGGAGTGCGTGATCGCGTTGGCGACGAGTTCCGAGGCGATCAGGAGGATGTCCTCCGCGCGCTCCGACGCGCCTATCCCCCACAACGACAGGGCCACCGAGACGAGTTGGCGAGCCTTGGGCGCCGACGCGTCTTCGCACGGCCACGTCTCTGTGTAGCTGGGGACGTCCGTCCCAGCGGCTCTGGCAACAGTCATCGTCACGAGGTGATCCCTCCGTGGGGGTGGGTCGCCCGGCCCCGTCGGCGGATGATCAGGGCCGGGCTCTCTCCACAACGCCGGGTAGGGGGAACCTGGATGGCAAGCCCCGGCGGTTGATGTCCAGTCAACGGCCGCCGCGCGACGAAATACAGGAAGACTTCTGTTTCGTAGCAAGCACCCCAACCGGAAGACTTTAAGCTCTCATTACCTAACACCTGGTCGCGGACTGTCACTCGGGGCTACCGTCGTTGCATGGGAGTGAACCTCGCCCTCAAAGGCAGGATGGATGAACTCGGGCTTAATCAGGACGAGTTGGCGTTCAAGCTCAACGATGCGCTCTGGGACATCACTGGGCGACCAGGGGATATCTCTGCACGGACGGTCCGGAACCTGCTCAATGGATCGAGTCGGCGGCCGATCGGCCGTACGTGCGTAGCGCTTGAGCGTGTGTTCGGCTGCCCCGTCGAGGATTTAGGGTTCAGCGCACCACGCTCCATGCAACACCCCCCGGAGGACCCTGTGCGGCGTCGCGATTTCCTCGCCTCAACCACCGGATCGGCAGCCGGCGCGGCTCCCCTCATCAGACAGCGACGCGGGGTCGGCATGTCCGACGTGCAGCGCGCCACGGCGGGGATGAACGCGCTCATCGAAGCGGACGACCGCCAAGGCGGACACACGAAGCTGGCGGCGGCTGCCCTCGAAGGACGATCAGAGGTCCTTGACCTTCAACAGCGCAACGCCAGCCAGCGCGTGCGCAACGCCTTGTACGCGCTGGCCGCAGAGTTCACCACCATCGCGGCGTGGGCTTACATCGACCTGCGGGAACTGGACGAGGCACAGAAGCACCTCCACGAGGCGACGACGTTTGCCGGCCTCTCGCAGGATCCGCCGACGGAGATGCGGGTCTGGATGAACCAGACCATGCTCGCCTACCAGCGCAAGAACGGACCGGAGCAACTCGCGGCAGCCCAGGCGGCCCAGGCGTCGCTGGCCGCACGGCGGGATCCGTTCTTCAGGTCCATGGGCCGCGTCCGAGTCGCTCTGGCGTACGCGACGCTCGGGGACGCGAAGGCCGCCGAGCGCTCCCTCGGCTCCGCCCAAGAGACGTTCCGAAGGGCTGCTGACGAAGAGCGCCCGCGGTGGACTGCCTTCTACGGCACAGCCGAGCTTAACCACCTCGCAGCGATCGTCATGAACCGCAACGGGCAGTACGCCGACGGCGAGGCTATGGCGCATCGGGCGCTCGCCAGGATCCCGGTCGAGTTCCGCCGCAACCGGGCCTTGGCCACGTGCCAGCTCGCGCACGCACAGCTCCAGCAAGGCGAGCCGGAACAGGCGACGCAAACGGCCGCTAACGTGTTCGCCATCATGGATGGCGCGCGACTACCTGGACGAATGCGGACCCTGGTTGGAGACTTTCATCGAGACCTATTCCGCCTGGCGCCGTCCACGTCCTACGCCCGTGACTGGGCAGATCGTATGCGAGATGAATGGAGTCGAGCGTGACCAGCGTGATCGACCTGCGGCACTACCAGCACGGCAGTCTGCCAGAGGGATTCAAGCAACTGCTGATCGACGTGCACGCGGACGCTTACGCCGACGCCATGGACGACGAGTTCAACCAGCGCTTCCCCTGGTTCGTCGACCACTGGTCGGCCATGAATGGCTTCAACTGCGTCGTGGCATTCGACGGCGAGGAGCCGACCGGCTTCGCCTACGGAGCCCCGCTCCAGCCGGGCCGCGAATGGTGGCGCAAGACCGACTACCAGCCCAACAACGGCTACACCTCTACCTACGCCGTCTCGGAGGTCATGGTGCGCCCGCGCTGGCGCAAGCAGGGCATCTCCGATCGACTGCATGAAGCCCTGCTGAAGCAGCGCACCGAGGACCTGGCCGTGCTCCTGGTCGACGTGACCCACCCGAAGGTGCAGGACCTGTACGAGTCCTGGGGATACGCAAAGGTCGGCGAGCAGCGGCCGTTCGCCGACTCGCCGTTGTACGCCGTGATGGTCAAGGACCTGCGGGCCTGAACGACGAAGAGCGCCCCGCTTCCGGTAGTGGAGGCGGGGCGCTCATGTGTTAGAAGCCGCCTGTCGGCGGGCTGAGGGAGTAGATGCGAGGCGGTTGGATCTCCTTGTAGTCCATCTCGACGACCAGGTCGTGGAGCCGGAGCGGACCGGTGGCGCTGTAAGGGACGCTGATCATGAACTTCCGTCCGCCGGGGACGACCTCGTGCACGCTGTAGAAGAACGGCTCGTCGAGATCCGGGTCGTTACTGGCCGGCAGGTCGACGCTGAGGGCTCCGTTGACCACCTTCAGCCGGCGAGCGTTGGGGACGACCAGGTCCCCGGTCGCCTTGTCTCGGTATCGGCGGTCTGCCTGGACGAGCACGCTGCCGGGCAGCGGCTGGCCGCCTTCCGCCATGTAGGTCGCCACGACGTTCTGGACGGCGACGTCGGCGGGGAAGGGTGCCGGCGGGTTGGTCGTCGGGGTTCCGACGCCGGGGAGCTGGTTGATCGCCGTCCAGCCGGGGATGTTGTACGGGTCGTTGGGGTCGTAGCTGTGGTAACTGGGGTCGATGGTCATCTGCTCCCCTGGCGGTTATGCCGGCGCGAGGGTGATCTGCGCGGGGGTGATCTCCAGGCGCATGCCGTAGCGCTGGAGGACGGCTTCGATCTCGCCGGCGCATGCCTGCATGCGGTCCTGCTGCTCCTGCGCGAGGAGGGCGCGGGCGGCGGTGAGTGCGTCGATCTCGGTGGCGGAGGCGGAGGGTTCTCCGGGCAGGTCGATTTCGGGGTCGTGCGCGTGCATGGTGTTCCTTCTATCAGGCCGCAGCAAGGACGCTTACGGTGCCGTTGCTGCCGCGGTACTTCAGCGCGCCGCCTTCGACGTACAGCACGCCGCCGCTGCTCGGATTGGTGGTGGGGATGGTGGTGGCGTTGGCCATGCCGATGACGCCGACGCCGCTGCCGACCGAGGTGGTGTTGACCCGGATGTTGGCGACGACGTGGAAGGTGCCGTCGGTCTTGAGGACACTGGGGCTGGAGCGGTAGAGCGTGGTGTCCCGCGTGGTGGTCCCATCGCCCCATTCGTGCTTGCCGTCGGCGTAGATGACCAGGCGCCGGTTGGCGTCGCCGGTCACGTCGCCCTGGATCACGCGGCCGGTGGTGTCCATTGTGGTGACGCCGATACCGATGCCGGCGATGGACAGGGTGTTGACCTGGAGTGCTGCGGCGGTGCCGTTGCGGTTGACCACAAGCCCGCCGGCCGTTCCGGTGAGTCCGCCAATCGTTGTGGCACCGGTCGACCTGGTGATGATGAAGGGCTGGTCGATGTTGGTGCCAGCGTCGTCATAGCGGAGGATCTGGAAGTTCGCGCCTGCGTTGGCTCCGGTCTCAGGGTCGCTGGTGACGCGGATCTTGAAGCGCCGCTGGGTGCCCTGTGTGTCGTTGGAGAAGTCCAACGACTTCTCGAAGCCGGCGGTGGCCTGGAGGCGCAGGACCTGGACCATGTCTGCGCCCGTTGAGCTGGTGCCGTGGCAGCGGACGACAAAATCGGCCAGGTTGGTCAGCAGTTGTGTCTTGTCCAGGCCGATGACGCCGGTCGTCTGGTCCGCGAAGGGTGCTTCGAGCCGCCCCTGGAGCGCTCCAGTGGAGTCGGGGATCTCCAGCTCCCAGTGTGCGTGCAGTCCGCTGTGGGAGTTGGCCTCGAAGTGCGCCCCCGTCCAGGCGACGGCCTGCCAGGAGCCGGCGACCGGGTCCCGGTTGGCGTCATACCCGTTCTTGGGCATGTACCAGGCTTCCATGGCCTTGGCGTCCTTGCGCATGAGGAAGTGGCGGATTGTTTCGCCGAATCCGTTCACGTAGGCGCGCTGGTAGCTGTAGAGGTTGAGCCGGCCGGTGCCGTCGATGCCGCCTGCGACGTCGTCGCTGGGGTAGGTCGAGCCGAGGCTCAGTCCGGTGGCGGTGGCTCCGGTGCGGCCGGCGGGCAGTGTGGCGAGGGTGCCGGGAACAGCGTCGATCAGGACCGCGCCGGTTGTGGTGCCGCCGGAGGACACAGCGATGTCGGCGTACGCCTTCGCCTGGGCGAGGACCTGGTCGGCCGCGCCGAGCGGGTCGTACTGGGTGCGGGTGTAGGAGGAGTCGTTGGATCTGGAGGCGCCGGTCGTCTCGGTGACGATTGCGTCGGGACGGGGCATGCAGGGCCTTTCAGGCAGCTCTGGCGTAGAAGAAGTTGGACTCCTCCTGGACCTCGGGCATGGACAGGTCGGCGGTCATGTAGACGGCGTTAGCGAGGGAGTCCACGTAGTCGTCGTGGGCTCCGGCCTCCTCGGGCGCGTGGACGATGACGTTCGGCCCCTGGAAGTCGAGTTCGGCGTCTTCCATCTGAGTGCGGAAGCGCTGGAAGGTCTTGGTGCGCTTGACCTTGGAGTGCGCCGGCCAGGAGATGTTGTCCGTACGCATCAGCTCCATCAGGTGCTTCCACCGTTTGGACTGGGCGCCGCGGTCGGAGGGCAGGTCGATGATGTCGACGCCGGGCAGAAGGACACGCAGCCGGCTGGCCACCACGTCTCCGATGCCGCCTGCGTCGATGCCGATAGCCAGGACGTTGTAGTTCGCCAGCGCATCACAGATGCGGTAGTACTGCTCCTCCCAGCCGAGGCCGGCCAGGTCGAACCAGTTCAAGACCCTGTGCTCGTAGTTGCCGAACTCGTCCGGCCGGTCCCAGTCCACCCAGACGACCGTGACGATCGTGCTGTCCTGCTTGCGGGCGGGGTCGATGCCCACGATGACCGGCGTGCGATGCCAGGCGTGGACGATCTGCATCGACCGGTCCCCCAGTTCTTCCATCCGCTCGGAGGTGGTGAACATTCCTCGATCGAGCAGCCATTGCAGCCGGTAGGAGAGGCGGAACTCGTCGCTGTCCTCGCCGATCGTGAGCATCTCGCCGCGGATGTAGACGCCGTAGTCGGGGTGCGCCTTCGCGACGTCCTTCCAGGTGGCCTCGAAGTGGTTCGCCCGTGCGCCGCGGCTGGTGGCGAATCGCTTGTTCTGCTGGATGATCTTGTAGAAGATTCCCTTGGTGTAAGTGGGGGTCCCAGTCAAGATCATGGAGCCTCGGGTCGAGGCGAGCATGGGCGAGATGCTCTTGTTGACGACCTTCTCGTCGGCGACCTGGGCCTCGTCGATCAACACCACGTGGTACGTGCGGCCTTCGATCTGGGCGCGCGGGTGGCAGGTCTGCTTGCGGACGAGGCTGCCGCACTTGACCAAGCGCAGTTCCTTGCCCTTGCCGACGACCTTCTCGTCGATCTCGGGGTCGGCCATCAGCTCCTGGGCGCGCTCGGAGGTCAGCCGGCTGACGATACGCCCGTAGATGTTGTCCGCCATGTCGTCGACCGGCGCGAAGGCTCCGAGCCAGACGCCCTCACGGAAGCGGCCGAGCAGGTTGGGGAAGATCGGCGCGAGGCGCGGGAACATGATCAAGATGGCGGCGAGGGTGTTCGCGAGGGTCTCGGACTTCCCGGACTGGCGGGCCCAGCAGGCGGTGATCTTGGCGGTGTCGCCGAGGATCATCGACTCCAGGATCCGGCGCGCGAGCGGCACCTGGTAGTCGCGCAGGGGGTGTCCGCTCAGCTCGTCGATGACGAGCAGCATCTTCTCGATGATGCGGTCGACGGTCTCCTGGGACACCTCGGCATTGACAGGGAGCTTGAACTCCTCGTCGTCATCTATTCGGGCCCCGTCTTCAACCGTCGATGTCATGCATTACCCCACATTGCTCCAATTCGGTGCAATCAGGGTAAAAAGGGACTTGAGAATTGTGTTAGCACGTCAAGCCCACAACAGGACTACGCTTGCTTCACACAACACGCACATACGCAGGGGGCGGGAAATGGGAATCAACTGGGGGGCCGAGGACGACTTCGCACAGGCCGTCATAGGACAGGCCGACCGAGTCAGATCCGAGCCGGGACACGGACTCACCGACCGTCAGGCGTACCTGGTGGCCGCCGGCAACGTCATCGAGCGGCGCATCGTGTTCGCCTACCGGGCTGCCGTCGCGTTCTTCACCGTGCTCACCGTCTACGTCGGCGCCCAGACCTGGCACGCCTCCGGCTCGTTCCGGGACTCCCTCGCCCCCATGGCGCTCACCGTGCTCATCTACACGGGCATCGCCTTCCGCCTCACCCGCCGCAGGCGCTGGGCGGGCTTCCACGTCGGCCCGTACGCCGGCCGCGTCGAGGCATCGCTGCGCCGGGCACAGGGCGGCGTCCACCTGCTCACGCTTTCCGGCACTATCGCCGCGTCGAGCCTCGTCTTCTACATCTTCTGCGTCTCCTGGGCGTTCCCGCTTACCTAGTGGCCACCATGCTGGACAAAACGGTGCTGGCAGGCGCAGACTGGACATGTCGAACAGCGAGTTACCTACTTCCCCTCGTGCACACAGCCATTCGTGCAGGGCGCTTAAGTTCTCAGCTCAGGCTCCCAAAAGGAGGAGGAGTTGGGCTATGCAAGAGATCTTGCATTTGGGCGCCATACCAGTCGCTAGCATCGGATACCTCACGCTGTTTGCGCGGTATCACTTTGAGAGCGTACGCATTGGGCCAGTACGGCTGGACTTCCGTAAGCCGGTAGCACGCGGGAGAAAACGTCGGCACTGTAAGGGGTGCATTTGCGAACAGGGCTGATCGACATAGCATCCCCAATCTGGTAGCCCGGGTTGGGGCTCTGCTACGCCTTCTGGCGATCCTCCAGCTCGCGGACGATGACGGCGAGGGCGACCACTCCGTCCACGGCCTCGGCCAGGGCCTCCTCGCTCGGCTGCTTGCGGTGCCGGTACAGCGCCGCGGCGATCGTGGAGCCGGTGACGTCGGCCGCGTCGAGCAGCTCGACGAGCGGAAGCAGCTTGACCCGCCGCTCCGCCTTCTCCATCAGCCGATGTGCCGGCCAGAGTCGTTCCAGTAGTCGTCTCAGCTTCATCCGTCCAGCCCCAGCATCTCTAGCAGCTCCCATTCCTCGTCCGCGTCCTCGCTCCTGCGTGCCACCTGCCGGCGGGCCAGGTCCTCGTCAGTCATCGCGGCCGGGGATGTACGGCTTCGGGTGGCCCAGGACCGCCACCAGGGCGTGATCCTCGCTCGGGAGGGTCTCGGTCCACCGGCCGATGCCGAATCCCTGCCGGAACGGAAGACGGAACACGCGGGTCGCGCCGCGGCGAAACGGCTCCGACACCTCCGTGGTCCAGGTCTTGTAGGTGAAAGGCCAGCCCTTGAGGGTGGGAACGCGGCGTATGAAGAAAGGAAGTCTGATCATGCGCCGCACCCTAATGTCGATTCTCCGAATGTGTTAACGGATCCGCCGGTAGGGGTGGCCTTCGAGGGCCTTGTTGATGATGTTCCGACCTTCGGATCCGGTACGGCGGACGTTCTTCCACACGTTCGGATCGACGCGGTAGTACTCGTAGATAGGGCCGCCGCGACTTCCTCGGCCGTCCTCACCGTTACGGAATTCGACACGGAGGGTGTGGCTCTTGGAGTCATAGCCGGCGGACACCGTGCGGGGCCGGTTCCGGTCGATGGTGTGGTTCGGCCAGGTGTGGAACGTCAGCAGCTTGTCGGTGTCGCCGGTCGCCCGGAACTCTTCCAGCGCGGCGCGAGTCTTCGGCCGCATGTCCCGCTCGTCGTACGCCTGGAGTCGGTCGACCTGCCTCTTGGAGTACCGGTTCCCGCCGAGTGCCGGCTCGGGCAACTGCTTTACGGGCGGGGGCTTCCATCCGCGGTTAGGCATCCTTGCCTCCAGGGTTCTGGACGGTCCATCCGACGGGGTGCTCCTGGCCCTCGGGGTCAACATCGACGCCTGGGCGGTGCGGGCAGAAGCGGCCGGCCTGCACATGCTTGCCCTGCCACCACACGCACGTGGACACCTGCATCACAGCCTCCCTGCGGCTCTGGCGCAGTCCTTGCACAGGTGGACCTGGCTGTGGGCGCCACCGCTGGTGGTGCTCAGGGCCGCCGGGCGCGAGGGGTGGTTGTCGCAGTGGTGGCGCGGCTCGGCCTCGGCGACCTTCGTGGTCTTGCGGGTAGTGGTGGCGGTCATGCTGCTCCCTGGTTGTTCACGATCTGGGCCTCGACGCGGTCGGTGAAGCGTCGGGCGTCGTTGGAGGCGTGGCGTGCCCTGATGGCGGTGATGCGCAACGCGCTGGTTGCGTCCTTCATGCGTGCTGAGGCGTCCGCTAGGTCGATCGAGTTGTGCTGGCGACGCTTGGTGTTCCAGAAGGCCACGGTCGCCCCCTTCAGCCGTTACGGCGGGGATCGGCCAGTGTGTTGACGACGCGGTCCATCACGTCAGTGACGCGGGTTGTCGCCGAGACCATCTCCTGTGCGGTCGTCGTCATCGACTCCGCCAGGGGAATCACATGCTCCACGAGATCCCTCAGCCTCGCGTTCTCGTCGACCTCCCGGCGATAGGTCTTTCCGGGGACGACGACTTCGCTGACGAAGATCGCGAAGACAAACGCAGCAAGCGGCCCCAGAATCAGCGGATTGTCGAAATTGACACCGCCGTCTGAGGCCGCTGCTGCGAGCAGGTGGTGAAGCATTCAAACCGCCTTCAGCGTCAAGGACTCACGCCCTCAATGCTATGCGGCTTACTTCACATTGTGTTATCCAGCGATCTGCTGTCCGATGTAATTCGTGAGGATGTCGACTCCGACATCCGTCATATTGGCCGGCCGGTAATGCGGGCCCTTCAGGACCTTTCCGTCCTCCCGGAGGATCGGCCTGCCGTCCTCGCCGAGCTTCGACATGTTGCTGTCGTGCACCTCGGCGAACGCCTTGCCCAGCGGGATGCCGAGCAGGTCCGCGCTGCCGAAGACGACGTACAGCAGGTCGGCCAACTCCTTGGCCAGGTGCTCGAACGCCCACACTGGAAATCGGGAGTTGCCGACGCCCGCCTGAGCCTTTTCGACGGCGTCGAGCACCTCCTCGAACTCCTCGGTGATCAGTGTGGTGCGGACCTCCAACAGCGCGCGGAGCTTCTCGGGGTCGGTGATGCGGTTGTCGACGTCGAACGCGCGGTGGAACTCGGCGACGGCGCCTTCGAAGTCGACGGGGGCGGTGCTAGGCGACATGAGCAACTTTCGGGGCGTTCTCGGGGGCGGGGATGACGGGCCAGGAGCCGTTGATGACGGCGTTGGGGTTCTTGGTGCGGCGCAGCCAGTCCTGATAGCCGGCGGACTGGGCGGCGAACCACAGCTTCTGCTGCTGGTACAGCTCGCCGAGGTCGCGGCCGTGCACCTCGTGGTGGTAGGTGCTGCGGCTGAATGCGCGCTCGTCCTCGGCGGTACGCAGGATCTGCTGGGTGACCTGTACCGCGGCCAGGGCGTCGGCGCCGGCCTCGTGGGCGCCGTTCAGCGTCACGCCGTAGTAGCCGGCGAGCGCTTCCAACTGCCGCTTGCCGGGGCGGAAAGGGTCGATGCGGCGGTCGAGGACGTAGGGGTCGAGGATGACGGCGTCCTTGGCGGAGGCGATCATCTCGGTGATGGGCGTGACGTCGTGGCGCCGGCATTCGCGGTCGAGGAGCGTCAGATCGTACGGGGCGTTCATGATGACCAGCGGGGTGCCTTCGCTCAGCGCGGACCAGATACGGCCGGCGAGTTGGGCGGTCGCCCGGATGGGGTTCATGCCCTCCGCCTGGGCCATCTCCGTCGTGATCTTGTGGACGCGCGTGGCCTCGGCGGGGATCGGGATGCCGGGGTCGACAAGCCACTTCCGCGAGCGGCGCAGGGAGCCGTGCAGGACCTCGACCCATGCTCCCGTGACGATGCGGTCCGTCTCTACGTCGACTCCAGTGGTCTCCAGGTCGAACCCTATGAAGGTGTCCGGGATCTGGATCACGCCGCCTCCCGCAGGGGAACGACGTTGATGACCTCGCCAGAACGTTCCTGCGTCTCCGCCAGCAGGCAGCGGTACGCGTGAATGAGCGCGGGCATGGCGTTGCGGGCGACGAGGTAGAAGGTGAGGTCCTCCCCCTCCTCATCGTCGAACAGCTCGATGCCGTGGAACTCCTGCATCCCGCGTGCGGCGTTGAACCGCCCGCCGTACAGGGGCCCGGTGGCGTCACAGACGCTCTGAAGGAAGTCCAGGTCCGACTGGCTGAGCCGCTCCAGCGGCTCATCCGGGTGCGGGACGAAGCAGTCGGCGCACGAGACGTTGCCGTACTGAGTCCGCTCCCAGACGTGGTGCTGGGACGGGTCGTCGATGGCCTTGGCCGGGCACGACCCGCTCGACGGGTAGTCCTCCCGGAAGAGCCGGACCGTGTCCGGTGAAACCTCGGGCATGCTTTCTCCTCTCACGGATCAGGCGGCGACGAGTTCCGCGGCGGCAAGCACCTCGCGGAGAGCTTCGTCGACCAGGACCTCGACGGCCTCGTCCAGCACCGCTTCTGCCTCACGGCGGGCGGCCACGGCGCGGAGCTGCTCGTCCAGCGCGTAGGACGGGGAGTTGTCGAGGTTGTTGCGTGCGCGGTCGTACCGCCGGGTGGTGCGCGGGTCCGCGTGACCGGCCATGTCCTGGACCGACTCCAGCGACTTGCCGCTCTCCAGCGCCAGGGTGATGGCGGTGTGGCGGAGGTCGTGGGTGCGGATCGTGCGGACGCCGGCCCGGCGGCAGAGGCGCTTGATCGTGTCCCAGACTCCCTGCCGGGTGATGCGTCGGCCGGTGGAGGTGACGATCAGCGGTCCGCTGGTGCGCTCGCCGATGTACTTCTCCAGGGCCGCCCATGCGCTCGGCGGGATGACGATGGTCTGGGTGTGACCGCCCTTGCGGGTGATGCGCAGGACCTTGTGACCGCGCTCCTCGCCCAGGTCCTCGATGCTCGCGTTGACCAGCTCGCTCACGCGCATGCCAGTCAGGAGAAGGACGTGGACGAGAGCAGAGCACCGCGGGTTGTACGCCTCGGCGCCGCGCAGCAGTTGCTCCGCTTCCTCGAAGGTCAGACCGGTGGCCTGGCTGATCGTGGAGACGGGCTGGCGGTCGACGAGCGCGGCCGGGTTGCGGAAGACGACGTCCTCCAGCTCGGCCATGGCGTACCTGAACATCCCCGACACCACGGACAGGTGACGGTTCACCGAGCCGTTGCCGTAGTGGTCGAGGAGCCAGTTCTTGAAGGCGTCCATCTGGGCGCGCTTCTGGTTGAACGGGTCCAGGCCGTATTCGGAGCACCAGGTGAGGTAGTGGCGCAGGTCGCGCCTGTACTCCTCGCGGGTGCGCCCGTTCTTGGTCAGGAGGAAAGCGCCGGCCACGGCGATCGGCTGTATACGACCGTTCTCTACGAGAGCGAGCTGAGCGCCCATGTCCGCCTTCCTACCGTCCAGTTGGGAAGGCCCTCGGCGCTTGGTGCCCGCCAAGCAAGAAGGCCCGGAATGTCACCGCTTCGCGTTGCCCAACGCTGCTTGGTGACTCTCCGAGCCTACTAGAAGAACAACTTGTGGCACAAGTTGTTGTTCAAGTTGTTGCTCACATGACCCAGACCTCGGTGTCGCTGACGATCCTCAGCCGGCTGGCATCCCCGCCGGCCTGCGCCAGGGCCACTTTCAGAACCTCCGGCCACACCTTCACCGTGGTCTGAGTACGGCCGTTACGCGAGTTCCGGCGCAGCGAGGCTGAACGATTCCGCGCCGAGCGCTCCCTGCGCGCCGCAGTCTCCGTGCGCTCCAGCCGATGCCAGGAGTCCGCGCCGTGGTGAATCACCCTGTCGAACGCGGAGGTACGGTCCTCGAAGTCGCCCATCCGAACATCTCCTGTCAGCGATACAGCAAAGGGGCCTGGCCTCGGTCTCCCGAGCGCCTCGGCCCCTGTTGAGTTAGGTCCTCCCCCGATTCGGACGGCCGCCCGAGCGGCGCCGTAATAAGTTCACCGCCGTACCGCCGATCCCTCGTTCTCGTCCAGCCCAAGGTCCGCACGACGCAGTCGCGCATACAGCTCCATGAGCGGCTGCGCCGGCATACCCGTGTCCGGCATCATCACGATCAAACGCATGTCCTGCGGAGACAGCCGCGGGTCCTTGTTCTCGAACGCGGTATTAAGGTACTCACGCACCTTGGAGGGAGTGACTTCCTCCCAGTCGTCACCTTCGAGCGCGGACTCGCGCCGGCGAACCTCCTTGAACAGGTCCTCGACAGCGAAGCTCAGCTTCCCCTTGTCCTGGAGCGTCTCGATCAGCTCGCGCTCCTGCGGGCTCTTCAGCAGCTCGTCCCGCTTCTGCAAGATGGCCCGCAGATAGTCGCGGATCTCGGACGTGGTGAACAGGTTCCCCTGGTGGTCCTCGAACAGCTTGTAGAGCGCGACCTTCGCGGCCTCGGCGCGGGAGAACCACGGAGCGTTCAGCTCGTACCACTCAGCCTTGTGCTCCGGGCACAGCAGCAGGTTCATCGCCCGCGAGCCGTTGATCATCACGTACGTCGGCGCACCGGGGATCGGCTTGCCGCAGATGATCTCGCGACCAGTGTCGTCATGGCCTTCGAGCCGGTTGCAATGCCTTGCCGCTCCTGGCGTCTCCGCCATGGCGTACTCCTTCCGTGCCGCGAGATGCCCAGCGGCGCATTTTTCAAGCTGACCCGCTCTGGGCGGACCTCACTACATGCAGCGACGCCCGCAACTATAAACCACGAGTTGGTCAACTTGTGCGCCTACTTGTTCCACAACCTAGAGCCAGTTGGGTCACAAACCATTCAGGCGTTCGATTATTCGGTTCGAACGCTCAGTACCGTCTCCCCCGTCAGGAGGTTGATCGACCACCGCAGTCCACCAGCCTCAATGGCTTCCTCGATCACCGCGTCAGCCTCCAGGCCATACAGATTCGGAAGCGCTCCTTCATGGGGAACGTCCTCGTCAGCAGGCACAAACGGCCCCAGCCGGCCCAGCTGGGCATCCGTCAGGACCGGAATCGCACCCGAGTCCTCCACCCCGACGACCACACTCATGCCGCACACTCCCCAGCGATACGGACGTCTGACACGCCCGTGTGAACGATGCTCCCCTGCCCCTCCGGTCGGCCTCCCGAATGGCGGGCTCCACATCTATCACCGGCACTACTTGTTGACCATGTTGTGCCTCTAGTTGTCCGTCAGGCGCGAAAGCGCCCCATGTTCGTTACGTAAGGGGGTGCAACCACAGGTAACAGCGGCCTGACATGGGCATATGCCACTGACAGTGTCGATTCAGCCACCAGAAAGTGATCACGGGGACGCACGGGTGACCCAGAGGTTGTAGTGACGAGGCTCACATGAACGGGCGCCGGTAGGCGCCCGTTAACCCTCTCTTAACGCTCACCGACCGACCAGTACGGGACACCTGACCTGTGCATTCACAGAACCATCACGCCGGTCTAGACCACGGAATCTAGTACTCCCTTAACGCTTCAGGACGAGCCGTTCGTAGCTCTCCACCACCACAGCGCACGAGGTCTCACAGACGTCACCCCGCACGTTTCGGCCACGCATCGCCGACCTCGCCGAACGATCCACCAGAGCCATCGCTTCCGTGCTATTGCGCGGCACACGCTCGTACTGAATGCGCTCCACCGCCGGGCCGAGCACCTCCAGCAGCCGGCGCAGCTCCATCGGCACACGATCCGGGTAGCCCGCTGGCCCCCACGACCGCAGCGTCCTCAGCCCCCGACCGACACCGTCGAGGTCTCCATAGATAAGAGGCGCCTGCGCGCCAGCACAAAAGGCCCTCATCGCCGTCGCGAGCACGTTGGCCACCTCGTAGTAAGGACTGCCGGCCACGTCCCGCTCGAATCGAACGACGACCACATGCCCCATCGGCCGGCCAGAGCGGTCGCAGCGCACCGAGGCACCCGCGGCTCCACCGCTCTCATAGCCGACCGACGCATCGCACGCCCAGCTCGACGGCCAGGTGCTCACGCAGCCTCGCCCGCGGCTGCCCGGATCGGTATCCACTGGTGCCGGCCGAAGCCCAGGTCCCGCTTCTGGTACTTCAGCAGCTCCGCCGCCACCTCGACCGCCGAATGCCGCTCCTCCCGACTGGCCTCGTCCCAACGCCGCACGACAGTCCCGAGCCACACAGCCATCGACCACCCGACCCCCGGCGAACCAACCAGCGCCAGGTGCTCCAGGACGAACTCGTATCGCGGCGCGAACACCTCGATCACGCAGCTCGGCCGCTCGACGTCGTCGACCACCACCGGGGTACCACTCCCCCGCGTCTGCGACTGGACGTACCGCCGCCGGCCCTGCTCTTGGACCGCCGCGCTCGATGTCTTCAGCAGCTTCTCCGCGGCCAGTTCGACCAGCGCTCGATCCTGCTCTCTCTGCAACTCATCGCTCATGCGCGGAACGTACGGCCAGGAGCGCCGGCTACGCCTCCACAGGACTTACTCGCCCAGGCCAACCGTGACCGAACCGTCACCAGACACACGAAAGCCCCACCTGGCTACCTCCCAAGCGGGGCCCTCGCTGCTGACGGCTGGCAGGCCGCACAGCCTGTAGCTGAACCACGGATACACAAGCTGACCGTTAGGACGGCCGTCTCCGTATCGCGAACGGAGACGCTTCCGAATCTGTCACAGGCCAGCCGCGGTTTGCAGCTCCTTCGCCCATCGTCGCTCGATCGTGTGACGGACGCCATAGTGACGCTCAGTGCAGCCCGACTCGACAGCGCTGCCGGCTCGTGTGCTAGAAAGATGCTCAGCGTGACCATTTCGACGACTTTCGTGGCTCTCCGTCTACGAAATCGCGAAACCCACCCCAGTCACGCACGGCTACTGTCAGATTTGCTCGACCTGGCGGCTACATGACTCATCAGGGGGCACTCGCCGGCTTTGCCCGTTTAAGGGTGGGGGTGTCCGTTTCGCACCTTTGTACGCGCATGCATATTATGCCGAGCGCTGCATACTATTCCATGCACGTGCATGTGCCCGTTTCGCACCCTACGTCGCTTAGGTCGACGCTTGCCCGAAAAGGGTTACTCCCAAATTCCCATTTGGGTACGCCCTCAACTGGGAAAACCTCGCCGGGCCATCTGAGAAAGTGTCGCCAGGTCGCACGTCAACCCTTTTGCAGCACCTTTTTCTGCATAAAGTCGATAGTCACGCACCGTGAACGGGTACTGTCAACCCAGGGTTGCGGGGTTGTGGGGCCACCCCCTGACAAACGGACCGTCAGATACGCAAAGAGTTACTCAACGTGTATATGTGCAGGTCGCAGGCTTAGAGCCGGTCACCGTGCGCACTATACCAATGAGGCGTCAGCTACTTAGGCTTACCTATGTCAGCAGTTACAGAGAGCCGGCATAGCAGAAAGTAGCGAAAGTACCTTTCTTGGCTACCGAGCGTGCGCACGGCGCAGCATGGCACAACGTAGTCACTGCCTCACTGTGTGTATGGGGAGTGTGGGGAGAGTGCCGAACCCTTCCCCTTCCCCCGGAATTCCCTACAGGCGCCGCTGTGAGCCGCTAGGCGCCGCTGTGAGGCAGCGTGAGCATGTGGCGGAGCATGAGCCGTAGCGAGGCAGCGTGAGCCGCTACAGGCGCCGCTAGGCAGCGTGCCGGACGTGAGCCGCTAGGCGCCGCTGTGAGCCGCTGTGAGGCGTACCGAGCATGCGAGGCAGCGTGAGCCGTAGCGAGGCAGCGTGAGCCGTGCCTATGCCCTACGTGGTGCATGCCGTAGGGAGCATGCCGACCGCCCCTCACCCCCCGATTTTCAGGGTGGCTAGCAGCTGCTGCGGAGCATGCGGCGGCATGCCGAGCGTTGCCGACGAGCAGCGCAAGAAACGGACATTCAGTTAGGTATGCACACATAAGGTCATGCGGAGGTCGCCGGCGACCCCTCGCGGAACAAAACGGATATAGCCGGTCATCGCCGGTCAAGCCGGTCAGTGGCCGAAGGGCATTCGAGGGAATGTGAGCCACGTCACATTAGCCATAAAAGTGCAGGTCAGATGGGGTGCAAAGTACCTGGCGAGGCTTGCATGCCAACCAAATGGCGCTAGGGGGTAGTGCCAGACGTCTGGCACCCCCTAATGTTCTCTGTGTCGGAACAAGCGGCCACCGGAAACGGGGGGGCGAGGGAAGACAGCAAAACCGCCCGGACGAAAGCCCTACGGGGTCAGTAGAAAGGCAGCGGCCGTTACTTGAGAACTCAACAGTGGATAAAGACGCACGGGAACGGTAACGACGTTTCTGCAAGGGGAGTGAGGACTCCCCACTATCGGCCAACGAGTCGATAGGGCGCGCAAGCCACAGGGGTGATGTATGCCTACTGTCGCCGAACCCTTAGAGGGGTGGACCATATTGCGCGTGGCTGGACGTCCGGTTGCTTTGTCAGAACTGGGGACAGACAGTCAGTGGATACGTGGTGGCTAGAGCTAACACAGAGGTACCGCCACCGTTACCCGTAGCGTCACTCTCTCTCAATCGCCCCGGATTTATCCGGGTGCGATCTGGGGCGCCTATGGCGTCAATGTGTGGGAGTAATACGTGCGTAGCAGCAGTCCAAAACCCTGCGTAAGTGGTCGGCATGTCCGATCCCGCAAGTGAGGTGCGCGCACGGCCTATCAGCTTGTTGGTGAGGTAACGGCTCACCAAGGCGACGACGGGTACCGGGCCCGAGAGGGCGTCCCGGCCACACTACGCCTATGCAATAGGCGCCCCCTACCCTCTCTGTTTGGTCCGTTTACCGACGGACAATCTCATGCACTACGGCGCAGCAGGGTGCTAGGTCTCATTAGCCGAATCCCCTGCTGTAGCCGAGAGCCAACGGCTTGGTATCCGTTGGTCGCACATGAGAGGCGAGAGCTATGCCCAAGAATACGGTTATCCCTCCGTTCTACGTGCTGGTCGACGTCAAGCTCGACCCGAACAATACGTGGAATGAGTGGCTGAGCATGGGCGGTTTTTCCTTCCAGATGCACACGGGTGCGTCTGCGGAGGATGCCGCCCGTCATGCCCGTCACATCGTGGACCGTAAGGGCGTGGACAAGGTGAGAGTTTCCGTTCTGGACCCCGAAACCAAGCTGTACGCGGATCCGATCGAGTTCGAACCCATCAAGTTCTAGTCGGAGGAGTATGCGCTTCGCCGGCTTGCCTTGCCATGCCCAAAATCAGTCGTCCCGGCGACTCTAAATAGGCGTTAGGCCGGGAGCGTCCGACCCATTGGGTCGGGGTCGCAGGAGTGGTGTCCTGCCATTCGAGAGGAGAGAGCTATGGCTGAAATGGTGCTGTCCAAGCGTTCCGCGCTGATGTGGGCGGCCAAGAAAGCCGTGGAGAAGGATCCGTACAACTGGGACGACGATCTCTCGTGGTTCCTCGGAAACGAGGAGCGCTATCGGGGCATCGGTCAGACCCAGATAGATGCGGTCATGGATGCGGCCCGGAGTGGAGAACTGTCCGTGGACCCCAAGAATGTCGGGGACAACGGGCAGACGAACTGGTCCGCTGTGCTGGATGACATCCATCACGGCTGCATGTCCGAATTCATAGAGACGCCCTACGGTGTGCTCTTCATGGATCACGGCTGATAGTCGTCCCGGCGACTCTAAATAGGCGTTAGGCCGGGAGCGTCCGCACTCTGTGCGGGGTCGCAGCAGTGCTGCGAGGCAGGGGTGGTGCCCTGTCTTTCTTGAGAGGTAGAGAGCAATGCAAGAGGAATTCACGACCGTCATGGTCACGTCCCCGGCTTTCCTTGCCGGGGAGGACAAGCGATTCGTGCTGGGTGGCTCCATCTATCGGCAGCACTCCGCCACGAATCCCGACGGTGAGGTTTTCTGGATCACGCGTACCACGGACGGTGTCACGCGCTCCTCTCAGATCTGGAAGTCGGCAACGACGCGCCGGACCAAGTGGAACGACATCATGATGGGTAAGGCGGTCTAAACAATCGGGCTAGGCAAGCCGGCTGGGGTATGCCCTCATGCCGGCCTGCCTTCCCGTGCCCGAATTTGAATGCCGAAACTCCCAATTGCGGGAGTCGTCCCGGAGTGGTGTCCGGGGCCTGATGATGGCAGCCGCCGGAGTCGGTTCTGAGAGGAGAGAGCTATGGAAATCACGTACCGCCGGAAGGCTCCGGCGCGTAAGTCCTGCGAGAACTGCGGGCGTCGCAACGTGCGTGGATCCGAGCACACCAAAAAGGATGGCACTCCTTGCAAGTTCGTCTTGGTCTACCGGACGTACTTCAATGAGGACATGGTCCATGACGGTGATCTCGGGCAGTCCATTCTGCCCGACGGGAAGTTCGGTCCGGGACCTCAGTACACGTACGAGGTTGAGGACTGCACCCCCTCCTGGGCATCGGAACCGGAAGACAATCCGGTGAAGCTCGCCATAGATGCGATCCGCGATGCGGATTGCGCCTACGACGAGGGTGCGGACTGGTTCTACCACTGCGACGGATCGTACGTTTCGTGGAACCTGCACGGAATGCGTGTCGAGCCGTCCGCTCACCTCTACGGGTTTTCCGAAGAGGAGGAGGAGCACATCCATACCGTCATCCGGCGGGCGTGGAAGCGGCGCTATGCGCGTGCAGCCTGAATTCCAATTGCCGAAACGCCGGGAGGCGTCGTCCCAGGGTGGTGCCTGGGGCCTGACGACGGCAGCCAATCGCTGAGTCAGCTTGAGAGGAGAGAGCTATGTCTACGCAGACCCTCGAAATGGTTGCGTCCGACTTCCTGCATGACTCCACGGAGGAGGCCCTGAGCGAACTGTTCATGGCCCCGCCGGCTACGGAGCCGCATGTCGACGCGCGCTTCGACAAGGGCAACGACACGATCGTCATCGACGGTGTGAAGTTCTACGCCAAGCGCGTGGACTACCACCGGGAGTTGGACGAGAGGTTCGTCCAGTGGATCATGGACAGCCGCCAGAACTTTCCGGTCTACGGTGACCCGTCCTCTGCGGACGGAGAATCGTTGGAAGTCTGGGCAAAGTCCATTACGGACGAGTACTTCGGATCCCCCTACGTCTCCGGCATCGACACGGACGGCTATGAGTCGTTCATGCCGAACGGCGTCAAGGGCCAGTTCTTCCGGTACGAGGACGAGACGTACGTCGCCCTGTGGCAGCAGTGCACGGGATACCGAGCGCGTACGCGTCCGATGGTGTTCCACGTGTCCTGTCACGACGCTGGCTACCTGCTGGACGACGACAAGGCCACGGTGTTCTGCACCTCGTGTGACGACGTCGTGTTCGACATCGAGTCCGGCGGCCAGCGCGTCAAGCGCATCGACCAGAGCGGCGAGGAGATCGACGACGGCACGGAGGTGTCGTTCGACGACCTGGTCGCCAACCCCGTCTGCCCCAAGTGCGGTACCGACCTGCGTGTCGAAGCCGCACAGTTCTGAATTCCCTTATGCCGAAACCTCCTTGAAAGGAGGTCGTCCCAAGGTGGTGCTTGGGGCCTGATGATGGCAGCCAATGTCTGATTCAGTGTCGAGAGGAGAGAGCTTATGTCTGACCTGCGTATCTACGTGGCGAGTCTGTCCGACTACAACAACGGCATTCTCCACGGACGCTGGATAGACGCCGATCAGGATGTCGACACCATCCACGAAGAGATCGCCGAGATGCTGAAGGCGTCCCCTGTGGCCCGTCAGTACGGCGACGTGGCGGAGGAGTACGCCATTCACGACTACGACGGGTTCGGGGAGTTCAACCTCGGCGAGTACGAGTCGTTGAAGAAGATCACGGCCATCGCGAATGCGTTGGACGAGTACCCCTCCGTCGTGGTCGCGCACTACTTCACGGAGAACTCCCACCTGGAGCCGGAAGAGGTTCTTCCCAAGATCCAGGAGGGTTTCATCGCGACCATCAAGGACTGCTGGGGTGACGACACGAAGGCGCTCGCCGAGTACCTCTACGACGAGATCGAGTCCGAACTCCCGGAGAGGTTCAAGAGCCACACACAGGCCGTCGCCGAGTCCATGGCGCACGACTACCTGATGGGTGGGGACTACTACGTGAAGTACGAGGGTGGGGGAACTTACCACATCCTCGACTGTCACGCCTGATCCAACATGCCGAAACCTCCAGAAAGGAGGTCGTCCCGGAGTGGTTTCCGGGGCCTGACGATGGCAGCCATTGTCGGTTATTTGAGAGGAGAGAGCACATGGGCGAGTACATCGCGTCCGACGGGATCTACACGGGGTCGAAGTCTGCCGAGAAGGGACGTCGTCTCTTCTCGGCGGTCCGTGAGTACGGCAAGCGCCACATGGCCACCGACCTCACGGAGTCCGACCTGCGCAACGTGGAGCCGATGGATGGTGCGTACGAGGTTCTGACCGACTTCCTGGCGGACTTCCTGCACCTCGTGCACTCCGCCGGGGTCGACGTCGACTTCCTGATCGAGAAGGCCATGGGTCACTTCGAGCCCGAGCGCGACGCCGTGCCCATCAACGCCTGATCCAACATGCCGAAACCTCCTGAAAGGAGGTCGTCCACGGGTGGTGCCGTGGGCCTGACGATGGCAGCCATTGTCGGTCTGAGAGGAGAGAGCAATGAGCGATGTCATGGCTCCGGAGATCACTCCGGACATGGCCGGAACTTGGCTCGATGGGCACATGGGTTGGCACAACGCCTACCGTGTCGTCCTCCGGGCCGAGGAGTACGGGTTCGTCGTGCCCGAGGAGTATCGGGATGCGATGGACGCGTACAGGGAGTCCGGCTCTTCGTTCTCGTTCGCCGAGAAAGAAGAGCACTGGGACGCGATTCACGGTCAGGGCGAACTGTCCGACAAGGCGACGGAGTACCTCCAGGACCACGCTCCGGAGGGGTTCTCGTTCGTCTGGGACATGGGCGAACTGATCCTGATGTCCTATGCGGACGCCGACATGTTCTGAACCGCGGTAGCGGACTCGCCGGCGAGGTGTGCCCTTTGCCGGCAGCTCTGCCGTGCCCTTTTGCCGAAACCCCCTCGGGGGTCGTCGTGGGGTGGTGCCCACGGCCTGACGAAGGCAGCCAATCGCTGAGTCAGCGTTGAGAGGAGAGAGCTATGCAGACTGCTTCGACTGTGGTCAGCTTCGCGATCGTCGAGGACGACGACTTCGACCTGGACAACTTCAGCGACTCCGACGCGCTCATCAACGAGTGCCGCGAAAAGCTGGAGTCCGGGGCGTGGACCGTCTGCGGCATGGTGGCCGTGGTCCACGGCGAGCTTCGATATGAGGCCGCGCTGTGGGGGATCGTCATCGAGGGCTGGCACTTCGGTAGGTACGAGTCCGTGGAGTCGCTCCGCGACGAGCACCTCCGAGAGGTCGCCGAGGGCATCGCCCTGGAGGCGCAGGACCTCATTCCGGTGACCCACGCCGACGAGGCGCGCGAGTCGCTGGTCGGTCGTGTGGTGGCCGTCCGGCCGTACTACCACGAGCCGTCCGGTCCGGGATCTTTCCGTCCCAAGCGTTCCCCGTTCACCGCCCGTGCGGAGGTGAAGGAGACGTTCGGCGACGAGATGGTCGTCCTGCGTTTCCTTGACGACTCCGGTCCGTGGCGCCGCGAGGGTGCCTACTTCCCGCGCGAACTGCACAACGCGCAGGCGTGCAAGTGCCCCGCGTGCACTTCCGGTGGCATCGACACGCACCAGGGAGCCTGACACACAGAGACGCAGAGGACTCGCCGGCTTGCCATGCGCGCCGGCCGGCGGGTCCGTCATGCCCTATTGCCGAAACGCCGGGAGGCGTCGTCCACGGGTGGTGCCGTGGGCCTGATGAAGGCAGCCGCTGAAGTCAGCTTCGAGAGGAGAGAACAGATGGCCAAGTCCAAGAAGGATGAGGACGGCACGGAACGGTTGCAGGCAGCGCTGAAAGCGCTCGGCATCGACAGCAACATCTCCTACACGGGCGGTGGCTGCTGGGTCGTGAACGTCCACCTCAACAACGACTGGCGGATCTGCGCGTCCCGCCCCGACGGTCCGGAGTACGGCTACTACTACGGGATCGAGCACGAGAAGGCAGGCGGCAACCCGCAAGGTGGGTGGGGTCCGGGCATCGGTCCCAAGAAGGCCGCCAAGCGGATCCGTGCCCTCATGAGGGGTCTGGGGCAGATCGAGCAACCCAACTAGCCCAAATCAATCGCCGAAACCCCTGCGGGGGTCGTCACGGGGTGGTGCCCGTGGCCTGACGACGGCAGCCGCTGAGGTCAGCTTTGAGAGGAGAGAGCACATGCACGAGTCCATGAGGGACAAGAAGCTCACGATCCCCTTCGTCGGTGTCCTGGAGGTCACCGTCGGGCTGAACGGCTGCGCCGAGGACAAGGTCCGCGACGCGGCGATCAGCGGGATGCAGGAGTACTTGTCGAAGGACATGGCGGCCAAGTGGATGTCCGGCCGCCAGAGCGCGAAGACTCCGACGGCGGTGGCCGTCCCGACTCTGTTCGAGACGTTCCCCCGCTACATCCCGTCGGCTCCGAGCCGACGAGAGTGGACGGAGCGGCAGTTCGACTTCTCGCACGCCTGGGCTGAGTTCCAGGAGTCCATTCCGGACTCCGTGGACGGCCAGGTCGAGCACGAGGACGACGTCGCCGCGCTGATCCGGGAGCTGAAGGCGCACGACGTCGCGGCCGACCCGTATCACACGGGGGGCAACTGCATGGTTGCCCAGATCGAGCTGGAGGCGGGCTACTTCCTGTGGTCTTCCGCTCCGGACGGAACGGACGTCGGATACGTCTGGGAGATCCTGAACAACGATCAGGAGAGCGTCTTCGGCGGCACGTGGCCGAAGACCGATGCGGCTCAGGCCGCGCGGAACATCGCCGCGCTTCTCAAGCTCGTCGAGGGGATCAACGTCCCCTGATCCGTTCCAACATCGCCGAAACGCCGGGAGGCGTCGTCGTGGGGTGGTGCCCACGGCCTGACGAAGGCAGCCAACTGCGCAGTCAGTCTTGAGAGGAGAGAGCACATGGAAGCCAAGGTGGAGGAGTACCTGGAGGCCGTCCGTAAGGCGCCGCTGGGTCTTATCGAGTCATACCTGACCTCCGTCTGCACGGAGTGCGACACGCACATCCCCCCGTGCGATCCGGACGGACATGTGATGGCGGGCTCCGCTGTCGTGGTCGGGTGCGAGGGTTACTGGTTGATCGACCCGAACGTGGTCGGCATCGAGGCCCCGCACTGGCAGGACTGGCGCGAGCCGGTCCCGTACGTCGCCGATCCGCAGTGGTCTTCCTACGTCCAGGAGTTCGCTCGCTGGGCATTGGGCGAGGCGCTGTGGTTCGAGTCCGACCCCAATTTGGACGGGGTGGGCGGGCACGAGTGGGAGTCGGTCGAGCACTTGACCGTCGCCGACATCGCCGACGCCCGAGCGCGCGAGCGCTGGATGCGCATGTGCCACGAGTTCGTGGAGAAGCACAAGGAGCACCTCGCGAACATCCCCGCAGAGTCGGCGGGCCAGTTGTTCTGGCAGTCCAAGCGGGGGCGCTGGGGATTCCCCAGTCGCAGCTTCCGGGTGGACCGGCGACTCCCCAAGCAGGCTCGACGTGCGCTGCATAGGGATGCGGGCCGGTGGCCGGTCGGTCGCCTGTTCATCCGCAACGACCAGGTCCACTTCGAACTGTGATCAACAGCCGAAACGCCGGGAGGCGTCGTCCACGGGTGGTGCCGTGGGCCTGATGAAGGCAGCCGCTGAAGTCAGCTTCGAGAGGAGAGAACAGATGGTCAAGATCGAGCGACCGAAGGTCGAGCCTGCCGCCCACGAGATCGTGGAGCTGGACGGGGCGCTCATCGCAAAGGTCACCGTTACCTATCCGATGGACGGCAGCGACATCGCCGCCAAGCTCTACGCCGCGTACAGCAAGCCCTTCGAGAGCGGTACTCCGCTGCCGGAGGAGCTGACGGTCGAGGACGTCATGCGCACCCTTGCGCAGGAGTCCGCCGACTGTGCGGAGGGCTGGCACTTCTGGCACGCCGAGCCGGGCCAGGAGGCGTGGGACACGGTCCACCCCTGGGCCGAGGCACAGGTGCGCCGGCTGTTCCCGACGCTGACGTGGGACCTTCGCGACGTCTGATCCAACACATGCCGAAACGCCGGGAGGCGTCGTCACGGGGTGGTGCCCGTGGCCTGACGACGGCAGCCGCTGAGTCAGTTTTGAGAGGAGAGAGCTATGTCTGACAACGAGTACCTGCTTGCTGGTGACCCGCTCCTGGGTAACCAGGGCTTCGGGTACGTGGGCAGGACCAACCGCGGTTGGGCTGCGCTTCCTCATGGTCGGGACGGACTGAAGGTGTTCGGCTTCCGCTCGTACAAGCGGGCGCAGGCGGCCAGCACCTCGATCGTTCTGTACACGCGGAACCTGCTCGGCGGTTCGGTCTCGGATCTGTTCGACAGCCACCCGCTCTACGAGGGGCTTCACTACGAGGACCCGAGCGAGAAGCGAGACTGGACGGTCACGATCGCCGGCTCCGAGCGCCACGACGGCGAGGCTCCGTACACGTACGTGGTCTCCGCCGAGACGAAGCAGCAGGCGTGGGCGACGGCTCTGTCGACCCACATCCGACGCGAAGAGTCCGTGGACTGCTTCATCGTCCCCGAGAAGTCCCACGAGGGTGTGCCGGCCGAGAACTGCGGTTACCACTGGAACGACCTCCGGCTCCAGTCCTCGTTCTGGGCCAAGCTCCAGGAGATCGTCGATCTGATCAAGAAGTTCGACGAGGAGGACAAGCCCTATCGGGACGAGGACGGTTACCTCATCGACGAGAAGCAGGAGGACCACGACGACCTGGTCGGGAACTACGAGATGGACGCGTTCCCGATGGTCGAGGACCTCGCCCACTACGCCGGTCACATCTGATCCGACACAAGCCGAAACCTCCGGAAGGGGGTCGTCCACGGGTGGTGCCGTGGGCCTGATGAAGGCAGCCGCTGAAGTCAGTTCACGAGAGGAGAGAGCAACATGGGCGAAGAGCGGAAGTCGTGGACGATCGTAGTGATCAAGCACCACGACCCGGACTTCAAGCCGATCGTGTGGACGGACCGAGGCGACAGCCCGCAGGACGTCTTCGAGCGGTCGTTCCCTCGGTACTACGGGGAGTGCGACGGCGGACTTCCCGGTGTCGACACCGGCCTGCCACACGACCTGATGCTCACGGAACTGCACGGCGAGTACAAGATCGCCGCTGCGTTCGAGGGCGAACTCACCCCCGTTTCCCTTCCGGACGACGAGGACGAGGAGCCCAAGGAGTTGTCCGAGCACGACGAGTGCGAGCAGATGACCAAGGAGCTGATCCGGCTCGGCGTCAAGGCCGAGTTGGAGAGCACCGGGGGCGGTTGCTGGGCCTCGGTCATCAAGCTCACCGACAAGGACATCCTGTGGGTGACCACGTGGCCCAACTGGGCCTGGTCCATCGACCGCGAGGGCGAGCAGGTCCTCGCCGGCGACTGGGGAGTGGACGACATCCCGCGCGCCGCGAAGCGTGTCAAGAAGCTCATCAAGGGTCTGGGTGCCATCGTCGCCTGACCTCGATCAACATCGCCGAAACGCCGGGAGGCGTCGTCGTGGGGTGGTGCCCACGGCCTGATGACGGCAGCCGCTGAAGTCAGCTTTGAGAGGAGAGAGCACATGAGCATGCAGTCTGTACGCGTCCGGATCGAGGACTCGCCCCTGTTCGAGGCGATGGCCGATCTGGGCGACACGTGGAACGGCTACCTGCGGCCCCGGTTCACGCTGGACCAGGTCCGCAAGGTCGCCGAGTACACGCAGTCGATGGCCCGCCAGCACGGTACGGGCTGGGAGTGCGTGCACGTCGTCGACATGGACTTCCCGAGGTCCGGCGACGAGAACTTCACCGAAAGGCGAGCCCTCGTTCTGTGGGTGAGCTGGGAGTGGGACTCGTCGGACAGGCCCTCGCAGATGACCACGGTGGTCGACCCCGACCACGACGACCTGTACGACATCGGTGGAGGGGCGTGGACTTGGTCCCACGTGCCGGAGCCCGAGCGGACCCCCGTGACGGAGCTGAAGCCTCTGGCCGGCCGGCACGTCCACTTCGTGGGCGAGTTCGACGACCCGTGGGACATCGCAACCGGTGAGGTGGAGCTGAGGAACCCCGCCGAGGAGTACATGGTGATCGGGAACGACGGCAACGGACCGATGGACAACAGCTACTTCTCGTTCTCCTGGGAGACCGAGATGGAGCTGGAGGAGATGGCGGAGGCCATCTCCGATCTGCCTGTCTGCCTCGTGATGACGCACGCCGACATGGAGACCGGTCTGTGCCCGACGGAGAAGTCCGCTGGGTGGGGGTGGTCCCTGGTCGAGGCGTTCACGAGGCTGGGAATGGTTCCGCCTGTCGAGGACTACTCCCTGTCCGAGGTCCTGGACATCCCCCGCTCCCCCGAGTTGGTGGCCTACCTGGTGGACGCCTACCGGGTCGGTGTGGAGCGCTCCGTCACCGACTTCCGGTACCTGGCTGACAAGAAGGTGGAGTGGCTCGGCAGGGTCGCGGCCGAGGTGCTTCCGAGCAAGTAGCTCAACATCGCCGAAACCTCCCGGAGGGAGGTCGTCGTGGGGTGGTGCCCACGGCCTGATGACGGCAGCCGCTGAAGTCAGCTTTGAGAGGAGAGATCACATGAGCAACGACGTTGATGTTCCCACGGAGAAGGTCGCCATCTACTTCACGGGAAAGATCGTGGTCGACGCCTCCCTGATGGACTGCGAGGGCACGGTACGGACGACCGAGGACGTGGTCCGGAACGTGATCGGGGACATCGAGTCCGAGGTGCGCGAGCACCTGATGTACAGCGACGAAAACCGCGAGGAGTACGACCTCGTGCAGGCGATCGACGAGCTGGACATCCAGCCGGCGTCCGAGATGCACCTTGTCGGCCTCGCGGAGAAGGTCAAGGCGTGGGAGTCCGTGGACGGCGCGTGGGTGGACATCCGCGATCAGTACCGCGACGAGCACGGTGACGAGACCGACTCCGAGGCGCTGGACAAGCTGATCGTCACGGAGTGGTTCCAGAAGTTCTGGGACGTGAGCGAGGAGGTGAAGTCGGCGGCGGCGCTGCTGCTGTCCGTCCTCCCCTCGATCAAGAAGCCCGAGAACTGATCCAACATGCCGAAACGCCGGGAGGCGTCGTCGTGGGGTGGTGCCCACGGCCTGACGACGGCAGCCGTCAGCTTTGAGAGGAGAGATCAGTTGAGTATTGACACTCTGTCCGTGGTGCAGCGCGCGTCCAACGGGTTCGTACTCATGAACCGCGTTGGTCCGGAGGACTGGCGTGAGCGGGTCGAACTCAGCCTGCTCGACATCGACCACGGGTACTTCTGCGTGCTCGGTCAGGTCTACGCCGAGGAAGGGAACGGCCAGGGCTACGAGTACGCCTTGGCTCACCTGGACTTCCTGACGGACGGTGATGTGCTCGAACGCTTCGGGTTCTACGGCCTCAACGAGGAGGACGGCCACGCGCTGACGAAGGCGTGGCGTGACCTTCTGGCCGGCGAAGCGAAGCCCGTCGAGACGACCGCGGTGACGTCCGCGTGAAAGATATCCGGATCAAGGTCGTGCACCGGTCCTGGCTTCACAAGGACGTGGTCCGTCACTGTCGCGAGCTGTACCGCTCGATCAACGGAGGTCCCTGGCACTGCATCGGTGTCGACCTCTGACCCTGTTCCACATCGCCGAAACCCCTGCGGGGGTCGTCACGGGGTGGTGCCCGTGGCCTGACGACGGCAGCCGCTGAGGTCAGCTTTGAGAGGAGAGAACATGCAGGAACTGAACAGGCTCCGTCTCGTCAAGATCGGCGAGGACGGGGTGCGCCCACTGGCGGACGCCGCGATCCTTCTGGGCGACGACGGCCAGACGGTGTCGCTCGGCATTACCACCTTGGACCCGAGTGTCGTGGTGTCCGCTGACGTGGACGCCGAGCTGACCGCGGGCATGGAGCGGGAGGTCCGCATCGACGAGCTGGTCGCCGAGTACCGGCCGACGATGTCGGACGATGTTCTGCGATCCTGGGCGGCTGACCTGGTCAGCACGCTCGCAGCGCGGGGGTAGGTTTATGCCAGCCGCCGTTGCTGAGAGGAGTGCCGTGGAAGAGCAGGTCGAGTGGCACCGGGAAGAGTTTCAGGGCCGCGAGGCTGAGCTTTCCACTGTCACAGAACTGGCCAAGCGCGTGGGCGTCGACCCCAGCACCGTTAGTAGCTGGATCCGCCGGCACGCGAACTTCCCGGACATCGTCATGACGAAGCGGGGAGCGGTGACCACGAAGTATTACGTCACCACGGAGTTCGACGAGTACCGGCGGATACAGGAAGAGGTCGCCCGCCAGGCGCGGACCAAGAAGTCCGCCACCCCGCGTTCGCCAGCGACCCGCGCGCAGGAGCGCCTCCAAGCCCTGAACGAGCAGGACGAAAAGTTGGCTGCGGAGGAGAAGGAGCTGTCCGACAAGCTCGCAGCGGTTCTCCGACGACGTCACCAGCTTGACGAGGAGCGCGGCGCATTGCGCCGGCACCTCGCGCAAGAGGTGGCGAAGATGCAAGACGCTCTGGGTACAGAGCAGCCCTGATGGCAGCGCCGGGTTCGATCCCCGGCCGGGGCGCCATGCGGCATTACCTCTGTCGCAGCCGTGAGAGGAGAGAGACCCACACGGCTCGCAGAGGTGTTCTTTACTGACGTTCCCCTTGCGCGCCGTGTGGTGCCAAGGAGGAAGCAGTGAACGACGAAAACGACGGGAAGCGCCTGTTGCCGTCGCCCGAGGTCCGCGTGAAGCAGTTCAGAGTCTGGCTGAAGCACCTGGGCTGGACCTTGATTGTGGTGTGGGCCCTCGTGGCGTGGTGGCGTATCTGATGCTGCCACGTCGCGCTTAGCAGTACCGCCGGGTCCCGAGTCTCGACGATCGGGAAGGCAGCAGCGGGGTTCGATCCCCCGCCCCGGCGCCATGCGGGCGTGGTGCCCGCAGCAGTGAGAGGAGGGGGTTTCGTGGGCAACACGGAGCCGAGCAAGACCGAGTTCATGACCAAGCTGCGCGAGCAGTGGGAGGCGCAGCCCACCGAGCAGTACGAGTTCCTCGGACTGACGGGCATGGACTACAACGACTGGCTGGAGCACCGCCACGGCTGGCCGGTCGGCAACGACGGCAACTGCCTGATCCACTCCGAGCTGGACGAGTTCCCGGCGGAGGACTGCACGGTCTGCACCACCCTGCTCAAGCGCTACGAGCAGGAGCACGGCACGGACGACGACGTTGAGAAGCTCAAGCTGGAGATCAGCCGGCTGGAGCGCCGCCTCGGCGCCTACGACGGCGCGGTCAAGCGGCTGGTCTGGAACGCGGAGAACGGCGAGCAGGTCAACCATGACCTGGACGCGGAACTGGCGCGAGCCAACGAGCAGCACGACACGGAGCTGATCAAGCTCCTCGTGTCGAGGAACACCATCTAGCACTACCGCCCGGCCCCGAGTCTTCACGATCGGGGAGGCAGCAGCGGGGTTCGATCCCCCGTCCGGGCACCAGGGGCCTCCGGTCACCACACCTCTCCTCCCGGAGGCCCCGACCATCTCCTGATCCGTTCAGGCTCTCCCCGCCGTCACCACAGCTCTCTTCTCCGGCGGGGAGCGCCTGAAGGGGCCAGGAGTAGAAGGTCCCATGCAAGGTAGTTTGCCTTGCAACGAAGTGCGAGGAGAGGCGAGCAAGTGGCACAGAAGGTTCAGGTTCTGCTGGTCGACGACCTGGACGGCGGGGAGGCGGACGAGACGGTCGCCTTCGCGCTGGACGGGAAGACGTACGAGATCGACCTCACCACGGCCAACGCGGACAAGCTCCGGGGAGTCCTGGAGCCCTACACGGGGGCGGGGCGGAAGATCTCGGGCCGTCGGAAGCCGGCTGCCACGAAGACCGTCGAGGTCGGCGCTGACTCGGCGACGATCCGGGCCTGGGCCAGGTCGAACGGCTGGCCCGACCTGAAGAGCCGCGGTCGCGTGCCGGCCGAGGTCCGCGACGCCTTCGAGAAGGCGAACAAGGGCAAGTAGCCCAACGCAGCAGAGAGAGGGTCCTGCCGGGTGGTTCCGGCGGGGCCCTCTTCTTTGTGCTCTGTGAGAGGAGAGAGCAGTGAATCGACGCACGGACAAGGAGGCTCTGGCCAGCGTCCGTGAGGTGCTGGGGTCCGTCGCCGACCACAAGCAGGATGGGCAGGCGCGCTACCCGGTGGTCCGGCAGTTGGCCGAGCGGATGGCACTCGGCGACTCGGAGATTCCCGAACATCTCAGCCGTCAGCTCGCCGTCTACGAGGACGACCCGCGCACGGTCAGTCAGGTGCGGGCGTACTCGGCGGATGCGGCCATCTACCGGCTCTTCGAGCGCAGCAAGGTCGCCTATGCCATGGACGACTATCTGCTTGGTGAGCTGAGTGAGTCCTCGGCAGACAAGGTTCCGACGGACATCCTGCGGGATCTCCCGCACGCGAACCCGTTCGTCCTGCTGCCGTCCCCGGATTTCGAAGACGAGGAGACGCGCTACTACCGCACCCACATCGGGCTGCCGGCCGGCGCGTTCGTCTACGGCAAGCGGGACGGTGGGAGGTACATGTGCTCGACCACGGATCCGCGGCTGGATGTCCTGGGCATCATGTTCGCCGGAGAGATCATCGACAACGGGGCCGAGAACTTCCTGGTGCTTCGGTGCAGTGTCCCGCTCGATGGTGACAGGACGTCCGTCGATGACGCCGTGGCCGCGACAGTCAAGGGTTTCCGCTGGTCGTCCGACCTCGGGGAGTCCGACCCGAGCCGGCTGGAGGCGTGGCTGCGGAGGTACGTCACGCAGGTCTTCAGCTCGGTGCTGTATGTGTGCACCGACCAGCCGGACGTCGAGACCTACCAGCCGGCCGCCCCCGCGAAGCAGAAGGCCCGCAAGCAGCGCCGACCGCGGGCCGGGGACATCGAAAGCCTCGTGAAGGTGGGCTGGAGGCTCGGTCCGGAGCTGTGGGCGGAGCGTCAGCGGTACGAGCAGGCTGGCCGGGCTCCGGTCGGTGACGGTGCGACCAGGCGTAGCCCTCGGCCTCACAGGCGCCGACCGACGTGGCAGACCTACCACACGGGCCCTGGCGGCTCGGTGGCGAAGCTGAAGTGGCGCAAGGCGCACTGGGTGAACGCTCACCGGCTGAACGAGCCGGGAAGCGGGCCGGCGGACGTGGTTGTCCGTCCGGTCAGGTAGTTGTCCCTTGGGAGCCTGTCAGCGGCGTCTGGCAGGCTCCCTTCCTTGAGAGGCGAGAGCATGACCGAGCACAGGCGGGGACTCCGCCTGACCGAGGACGAGATGGACACGCTTCGGGTCATGGTGAAGCACGACTGGCGCTTCACCCCTGACCCCCGGTTCATCCGCCAGGTGCTGGAGGAGGACTCGGCGACACAGACCACCATCCGGGGCGCCCGCCACTACGGTTGGCTCTCCAGCGGGGTGCCGGAGATCGTCCTGGGCGACCTCGCGAACGCGCTCATCGGTGAGGGCGTCCCGAACGAACTGCCCACGTACGCGGCGTGGCAGGAGTGGAAGGCGCGGATCGCCGAGGCCCATGCCGAGTGGGTCCGCAAGAAGGACGAGGCGAGCGAGTGACAAAGAAGGGCAGACAGCAGCAAGTGTCGGCCATCTCCATGAACGGGATCCCTGCCACGGCCGCCGTGCCGAGCGGAGCGCCCGGTGCCGACGGGAGCCTGGAACTGGCGCTCGCGCTCGTGGGTACGGCGCAGGATTCGCGTGAGGAGATCGACGCGTTTCTCAAGCGACACCACTTCGCTCCGCGAGACGAGGTCGCGCGGGCGAGAGACTCGCAGGCTCGGTGGACGATCGAGCCGGACGGCCGGATCACGGTCACGTTCCTGGCCGACGACGGCACCGCGCACATCGCCCTCGCCCCTTACGAGGGTGTCCGTCGGTGGGCGGCCCTGGCCCTCGCGCACGGCGGGACGCTGGCGGTGTGGTTCCTCCCGGAGATGACGTCGTTCCTGCCGGAGGACATCAGCCGGCGGATCACTCCGGGCGGTGGAGAATGGTGGCGCCTGAGCGTCGGGTACGTTCCGGCATAGAGCGGGGAGATAGGCAATGATCGAAGAGAAGCGCGTGGCGGTGTACACCCGTCAGGGGCGTCGCGGTCCGGAGGATCTCGCCTTGCAGGAGCAGGACTGCACGGAGTGGGCCAAGAAGCGTGGCATGGAAGTAGCTCACGTCTACCAGTCCACTGGCAGCGATGACCAGTTCCTCGACCTGCTGAATGACATCGCCGCCGGCCGCTTCGACGCTGTTGTGGCCAGTAAGACCAACCGATTCAGCCAGCGGACGGCGAAGGTGGTCGCGCTAGCCGAGACGGCACGAAATCACGGCGTCGCGGTGCACGTGGTGGAATGGGACGACCTCGACCTCACCTCGTCAATGGGGAAGCTGTCGCTGCACACGCTTGGCGCGTTTGAGGATCTGGAGATTGAACAGGCTCGCGCCGAGAAAGAGGTCCGTGAGTCCTGGGACAAGCGGCGATAACGTTCCAGGCTAAGCAAGTGATGAAGCCCCCGGCTCCTTCTGGAGCACGGGGGTTTCGTCGTTTCCGGACTCAGCCGACTCTAGTCCCGAGGGCATAGAAGGTGACGGCAGCCGCGGCTGCGATGTTGAGCGAGTCGATCTGGTGGGCCATCGGGATGCGCACCCACTCGTCCGCTGCGCGAAGGGCTGCCGCGGAAAGTCCGTGCCCTTCGGATCCGAACATCACGGCGCACCTTTCCAGGTGTTCTGCCGGCATCTCGTTGAGCGGCGTCGCCTTTTCGTCCGGCGTCAGAGCGTAGATGGGGTAGCCGGCGTCTCGGACAACTTCGAGTCCGCGGGGCCAGTCGTCGAGTCGGGCGTAGGGGATCGAGAAGACCGCGCCCATGGAGACCTTGATCGACCGGCGGTACAGCGGGTCGGCACAGTCGGGTGAGAGCAGGATGGCGTCGATGCCCAGGGCAGCGGCGCTTCGCCACACGGCCCCCATGTTCGTGTGGTCGACGATGCCCTCCAGCACGGCGATGCGGCGGGGCGGGGTTGCATCGTCGCAGGTCAGAGGCCCTTGTTCATGAGTGTATGATTCTGTGTCACACATGTTGGTGTGGTCGTTGACCGACTCCATGACCACCACCCGGCGGGCCGAGCGCAGCAGCTCCGCCGCCGTCGGCAGCGGCTTGCGCTGCATGGAGGCGAGGGCTCCGCGGTGCACGTGGTAGCCGGTGACCTGCTCGGCGAGTTCCGGGCTCACGGCGTACACCGGGGCCGGGAGTTCGTCGATGACGTCGCGCATGACGTCGATCCACTTGGCCGAGAGCAGCATGGAGCGCATCTCGTAGCCGGCTTCCTTGGCCCTTCTGATGACCTTCTCGCCCTCGGCGATGAACAGGCCCTCGGCCGGCTCGCGCTTGCGGCGCAGGTCGACGTCGGTCAGGCCCGTGTAGTCGCGCAGGCGCGGGTCGTCGGGATCCTCAACGGTGATGAGATCGGCCACAGGGTGATACTGCCTTGTCCTGGGTGTGGTGCCAACGGCTGGGAAGGGGTTGGGTTACCCCGGGTTACGGGTGATCAAGCCGCGGGCTCGGGGCCTACGTTCACGACGTCGCCGATGACGATGACCGCGGGGGGCTTCACGTCCTCGGCGCGTACGGTCGCGGCGACCGTGGCGAGCGTCGCGTCCACGCGGCGCTGCGCGGCGGTGGTCCCCTCCTGGACGAGGGCGACGGGGGTCTCGGGCGACTTGCCGTGCGCGACGAGCGTCTCGGCGATCTTCCCGATCTTGTCGACGCCCATCAGGACCACGAGTGTGCCGGTCAGCTTCGCCAGCGACGGCCAGTCGACCAGGGAACGCTCGTCGTCCGGGGCGACATGGCCGCTGACCACGGTGAACTCATGGGCGACACCCCGGTGGGTGACCGGGATGCCGGCCGCGCCCGGCACCGAGATCGAGCTGGAGATGCCGGGCACGACGGTGCACGGGATGCCGGCCTCGGCGAGCGCCTGGACCTCCTCCATGCCCCGGCCGAAGACGAAGGGGTCGCCGCCCTTGAGCCGTACGACCGACTTGCCCTGCGCGGCGTGCTCGATGAGGGCGTTGTTGATGGCCTCCTGTGCCATGTAGCGGCCGTAGGGGATCTTCGCGGCGTCGATGACCTCGACGTGCGGCGGGAGTTCGGCGAGCAGGTCGCGCGGGCCGAGCCGGTCGGCGATGACGACGTCGGCCTCGGCGAGCAGCCGGCGGCCGCGGACGGTGATGAGGTCCGGGTCGCCCGGGCCGCCGCCGACCAGCGCCACGCCGGGCGTGCGGGTGCGGTGGTGCGGGGCGACGAGGGTGCCGTCGCGCAGGCCCTCGACCACCGCGTCACGGACGGCGGCGGTGTGGCGCGGGTCGCGGCCCCTGGCGTCCGTGGTGAGGACGGCGATCGTGACGCCCTCGCTGTGGCCGGTCGCCGGGGTCCAGGCCGTCGCCCGGTCGGCGTCGTCGGAGCGGACGCACCAGACGCGGTGGCGCTCCGCCTCGGCGGAGGCCCGGATGTTGGCCTCGGGGTCGCTGGTGGCGATCAGGGCGTACCAGGCCGCCGCGAGGTCGCCGTCCGCGTAAGGGCGCCGCTCCCAGGTGATCTCGCCCGCGTCGGCCATCGCCTCCACGGACGGGGTCGCCTCGGGGGACACGAGGAGGATGTCCGCTCCCGCTGCGATCAGGGCCGGGAGGCGGCGCTGGGCGACCTGACCGCCGCCGAGGACGACCACGCGACGGCCAAAGAGGCGGAGGCCTACGGGGTAGGCGGGGTGTTCGGCCATGAGGGACGGCTCCTCGGACGCGGTGCGGTAGGCGCGCTGCGGCTCCGGAGCGGCCCTGACGTGCGGATTTTAAGGTGTGGGCGGGTCCCGGCGCACGGGTGGTCCGGCACCTGGGCACCGGACCGCCCACGGCGGTGACGCCTACTTCTCGGTGACTCCCGCCGAATCGAACGTGGCCACCTCGTGCATCGCCCGGGCCGTGCTCTGCACCAGCGGCAGGGCCAGGAGCGCGCCCGTGCCCTCGCCGAGGCGCAGGTCGAGGTCGACCAGGGGACGCAGGCCCAGCTTGTTGAGGGCTGCCACGTGGCCGGGCTCGGCGCTGCGGTGGCCGGCGATGCAGGCCGCGAGGACCTCGGGGGCGATGGCGCGGGCGACGAGGGCTGCGGCGCCGGCGCTGACGCCGTCGAGGATCACGGGCGTCCGCAGGGAGGCGCCGCCCAGGAGCAGGCCGACCATCGCCGCGTGCTCGAAGCCGCCGATCGCCGCGAGGACACCGATCGGGTCGGCCGGGTCCGGCTGGTGCAGTTCCAGGGCACGCCGGACGACCTCGGTCTTGCGGGCCAGGGTCTCGTCGTTGATGCCCGTGCCCCGGCCGGTGACCTCCGCCGGGTCGGCGCCCGTGAAGACGGAGATCAGCGCGGCGGACGCCGTCGTGTTCGCGATGCCCATCTCGCCGGTGAGCAGCGCCTTGTTGCCGGCCGCCACCAGGTCGCGGGCGGTCTCGATGCCCACCTCGATGGCCGCTTTGGCCTCCTCGCGGGTCATCGCGGCGCCCGTGGTCATGTCGGACGTGCCGCCACGGATCTTGCGGGGCAGCAGACCGGGCGTGGCCGGCAGGTCGGCGACGACGCCGACGTCGACCACGCACACCTCGGCGCCGACCTGGTTGGCGAAGGCGTTGCAGACCGCTCCCCCGCCCAGGAAGTTGGCCACCATCTGGGCGGTGACCTCCTGCGGCCAGGGGGTGACGCCCTGGGCGTGGACACCGTGGTCGCCGGCGAAGATGGCGACGGCCGCGGGCTCCGGGATCGGCGGCGGGCACTGCCGGGACAGCCCGGACAGCTGCGCGGAGATGATCTCCAGCATGCCCAGCGCACCGGCCGGCTTGGTCATGCGCTTCTGGCGCTCCCAGGCCTCGCCGAGCGCCTTGGCGTCGAGCGGGCGGATCTGTGCGACGGTCTCGGCAAGCAGGTCGTGGGGTTCCTCTCCGGGCAGGGCGCGTCGGCCGTACGTCTCTTCGTGCACCACCCAGGACAGCGGGCGGCGCTTGGACCAGCCGGCCTGCATCAGCTCGGGCTCGTCCGGGAACTCGTCGACGTACCCGACGCACAGGTAGGCGACGACCTCCAGGTGCTCGGGCAGGCCGAGCGCGCGGACCATCTCCCGCTCGTCGAAGAAGCTGACCCAGCCGACGCCGAGGCCTTCGGCCCGCGCGGCGAGCCAGAGGTTCTCGACGGCGAGCGCGGAGGAGTACGGCGCCATCTGCGGCTGGGTGTGCCGGCCGAGGGTGTGGCGGCCGCCGCGGGTCGGGTCGGCGGTGACGACGATGTTCACGGGGGTGTCGAGGATGGCCTCGATCTTCAGTTCCTTGAACTGCTTGGCCCGGCCCTTCGGCAGCGACTTGGCATAGGCCTCGCGCTGGCGCTGGGCGAGTTCGTGCATCGCGCGGCGCGTCTCGGCGGAGCGGATGACGACGAAGTCCCAGGGCTGCGAGTGGCCCACGGAGGGGGCCGTGTGGGCCGCCTCCAGAACCCGCAGCAGCACCTCGTGCGGGATCGGGTCGTTGCGGAAGCCGTTGCGGATGTCGCGCCGCTCGCGCATCACCTTCAGGACGGCCTCGCGCTCGGCGTCGTCGTAGGCGGGCGCGGCCGGTCCGGTGGACTGTCGTACCTCTTCCACTGCGGCCGTGCTCTCTTCCTGGTCGGCGGCCCTGGTCTCCAGGTCCTCCGCGTGCTGTACGACATCGGGGGCGGGCTCGGCGTCCGGCGCGGCGGCGGGCTCGGCCTCGCGCGGCGCCGGGACCGTGACCACGGGCTCCTGCTGCTCCTGGGCGGGCAGCACGATCGGCTGGGGCGGGGTCGGCGCCAGGTGCGGGGCCGTCGGCACCGAGCCCTCGACCGGCACGAACCGGCCGAGTGGCTCCTCGGGCTGCGGCTCCAGCAGGACGTGGGGCGGCAGGGGGTCCGCGGGGGCACCGGGCACGGGCTGCCCGGGGATGCCCTGCTCGACGGCCGGCTCCGCCTCGGTGGACCGGATCTGCGGCCCGGCCGGGGCGGCCGGGCCGCTCGGCTCGGAGAAGTGGACCGGCTCGGACGGCTGGACCCACTCGGAGGGCCGGCCCGGCGGGGCCGTGGCGACGCCTTCGGCGGCCGCCTCCTGCGCGTGCGACGGCTCCTGCGCGACGGCCATGGCCTCACCCTCGTTCGACACGGCCGCGGCCTGGTGGAATGCGGCTGCGGCCAGCTGTGGTCCCTGCGCCTGCAGGAGGACCGGTTCGGGCACCTCGGTGGCCGCGGGGGTGCCGGCGGCGGGCGTCGCGGCGCCGTCGGGCGGGGCCTGCACGGCACCCTGCTCCGGGCCGGCAACGGTCTCCGCCTGCGGCTCGGCGGCCGCGGTGGCGACGACCGGCTCGGCGGGCACTGCCTGACCTGCCTGCTCGGGGCCGGCGTCCTGTGCGGGTCCGGCGTTCTGTGCGGGAGCGGCGGCGAGGGCCTGGCCGGGGTCGGCGATCTGCTCGGGCACGGGCGCCTGCGCGGGTTCGGCAGCGGGGGTGCCCTCGACGGCGGGGGTGCCCTCGGCAACGGGGCCGGGTTCGGCAACCATGGCCCCGGCCACGGTGTCGGGGGTCTGCAGGTCGGTCTGCGCCCCGACGGCTCCAGCGGCTTCGACGGCCCCGACGGCACCGGTGGCTCCGGGCGGCATCGGAGCAGCGGCGGGGTCGGCGGCCGCGGGGACGCTCTGGGCGGCGACCGCACCGGCGGCGGGGGCCACGGTCTCGACGACGGCGGGGGCCACACCCTCGACGGCGGCTGCATCGGCCGCGTGGGGCACGGCCCGGGCGGCGACCGCGCCCATGTCCTCGGCCGGACCGTGGGCCTCAACCACGGCCGTCCCCTCGGCTCCAGCCGGAGCCGGAACGCCGTCCGCACCCTGCGCCTCGGCGTCGGCCGGAACGGCACCCCCGACCGGAGGCACGACCTCGGCGACGCCGGCATCCGCACCCTGGGCCACGGGCGCCGCCAAGGCGGCACCCGCATCCTGGGCCGGGGCCTCGGCCGCACCCGTCACCGCGTCGGCGCCCTCGGCACCCGCTTCCTGCGCGGCGTCACCGAGCGGCGCGGCATCACTGAACTGCGCGGCGTCGCCGACCGGCGCGCCCTCGATGGACTGCGGCAGGCCGCCCTCGTTCTGTACGGCGGCGGCCTCGGGCACCTGAACGGCGTCCGCTGCCTGCCCGGCCTGCGCCGGCTGTCCCGGTACGGCCTCGCCCTGCGTCCCCTGGACGGGGGCGGGCGGCATCTCGTGGACGGCGGCGGGGGGCATCTCGTGCACAGAGGCAGGGGGCATCTCCTGCACCGGGGCAGAAGGCATCCCGCCCGGCAACTCCTGCGCACCGGCCGGAGTTTCCGCGACCGGTGCAGCTTCGGTGCCATGCCCGGTCTCGGTGCCGTGCCCGGCCTCGGTGGCCGTCGGCGCCGGTGCCGTGCCGTCAGCCTGCTGTGCCGCCTCCGGAACCTGTCCGGCCTCCGGAACCGCCGACATCTGCGCCACGGGCGCGCCGTCGGCATCGGCGGCGCCGGTTCCGCCCGCATCCACCTCCATCACCTCGGCCGGTACCTGCCCGGCCGGCGCAGCCGGTACGTCCTGCGCAGCCTGCGCGACGACCGGCTCCTCCTGCCCGGCCTCCGCGGCAGCCTGGACGTCGCCGGGAGCCTGCCCCGCCCGGACAGGGGCACCGTCGGGGCCCCGCTCCACCGGAGCTGCGTACACACCGTCGTGACCGTGGGCGGGCTGTGCTCCGTCGTGGCCGTGGACGACACCGGCCTGGGCCAGGTCCTGGGGGGCCTCGCCCGGCGTCTGCGCGACGGCCTGGGTGGCGAGGCGGGCCATGGCGACCTGGGCGGCGTCGTCCGGTTCGGCGAAGGAACCGGCGGCCGGACCGACCGTCTGCGCGGCCGGTGCCCCGGTGGCGGCCTGGGCCACGGCAGCCGGGGCGGCGCCCCAGGGAGCCGCGCTCTGGGGGGCCATGTCGCGCAGCGGCTGGGCGTCGAGGTACTCCGGGCCGGACGGGGGCGCCATCGGCTGGCGTACCGGGGCGCCCGCGGGCCCGCGGTCGGCGAGGGAGCGCACCGGGCTGGCGGAGGCGTCGGGGATCGGCGGCCCGAGGTGCAGCGGCCGTCGCGACGACTGGGCGGCCGCCGCCGGGTCGTGCGGGGTGGAGAGGATCGGCGAGGGAGGCACGGACGGGGGCGCCGGATTCGGCAGCCGGACGCCGCTGAGGTCGACGGAGCCGCTGTCCCGGCCGTTCACCTCGTGCGGGCCGGGCTCGTGGACGGCCTCGACGACCGGTTCCGGGGCAGGAGGGGGCACCTCGTTGCCCCATGCGCCCTGGGCACCCGGCAGCAGCAGGTCTTCGTCCTCGGCGGGTGCTTCGGAGAGGTAGGTGTACGCGCCGTGCGCAGGAACGCCCGGCTGTTCCACCATGCCTGCGCTCTCCGGCTGCCCTTCGGCCGGGACCTGGCCGGTGTCGGTCATGCGTACCCCTCGCCCATCGGTTAGTGCTCCTACGTCCAGCTCACCCGGGACGGCGCACCGACCGCCCCGCAGTGAAGAACGAGCGTGCGTGCCCAGCGGCACGAACGACCCGCCCAAAAAAGGCGACAAAGCCATTCAGTGGCATTGTCCCGGCCGTTCCGCCGTCGCGACAGCATGATCCGCGACAGCCCGCTGTGGACTGCGCCACGTTGCGCGTCCTCGGGTTCTGCCGTACCACACCCACCCCAAAACGGGCGTGTTTTCCGGACATTGACGAACGAATTTCCGGGCCACCAGAGCGGTACAACGATCGGCCAGCCTACCGCGCGCAGTACGACAACAGGATCACGGGGCGCGATCCGGCAGTACGCCGCTGAGCAGGAACGCTACGTTCCGCTCGGTCTCCGTCCAGGCCCTGGTGTCGAGCTCGACGGACTGCAGCAGAGCGCACTCGACCCGGTATCCGTGTTCGGTCAGACCGCGGCCGACGAGCTCGGCCTCGTCGCGGGTGGCGGCGTGGGCGACGATGCGCTGCGGGCGCCGGTCGGCGACCGCGGAGACCACCGCCGCGCCTCCGGCACCGACCCGCACGACGTCCGGTTCGGGCAGGTTTTCCAGGACATGCGGGGCGGTGCCCTGCACGACCTGGAGCTGGACGCCGTAGCGGCGTGCGGCCGATTCCGTGCGTGCGCAGGCGCCGGGATCCCGGTCGACGGCGATGACGGCCGCGCCGGCGCGGGCGGCCTCGGTGGCGAACGCGCCGCTGCCCGAGCCGATGTCCCAGACGAGATCGCCGATCCGGGGTCCGAGGCGGGCGAGTTGGGCGGCCCGGAGCAGCTCCGTCTCCCCTTCTGCGAGGCGGCTGCCCTGGGCCGCGTACGCCGTGTACTCCTCGTCTCGCTGTACCCAGCCGCGCGGTCCGGCGCCCGGGTCGCGCCCGGAGATCCAGCCGCCGCTCTCGGCCGCGGCACCCCCTCCGGTGGGGCCGCCGATGACGATGACGACGTTCGGGTCCCGCCAGGTGTGGTCGGCGGCCTTGTCGGAGGTGACGACGCTGACCTGCTCGCGTTCGGTGCCCAGTTCCTCGCAGATGACGAAGGTCCGGTGGACTCCGTCCAGCAGCAGGCCGAGCTCGGCGGGGCCGGCGCCGGGCGAGGTAAGGACGGCGACCTTGGCGTGGGCGCGGCACACGTTCACGGCCCGGCGCAGGGTGCGCGGGTGGGCGACGACCACCTGGGCGTCGTCCCACGGCATGCCGGCCCGGGCGAAGGCGGCGGCGACGGAGGAGACGGCCGGGACGACCTCCAGCTCCAGGCCGAACTCCGGGGCGCGCAGGGTCCGTACGACGCCGAAGAAGCCGGGGTCACCGTCGGCGAGCACGACCGCGGTGCCACGGTGGGCGGCGATCCGGCGGGCGGCCAGGGCGGGGCTGCCGAGCCGGATGCGCTCGGCGGCGGGTGGGACCTCGGGCAGCGCCAGGTGGTGGGCCGCTCCGGCCACGAGCGTGGCGGCGCCGAGGGCGGCGCGTGCCGCATCGGTCAGCGGCGAGCCGTCCCAGCCGATCACCGTGACCCGGTCGGCCATCGTCGTCAGTCTCCAGGTTTTCGCAGGTCGTCATGGGTACGGGCCCGTGGGCGGGCTCCGTGAGCGTACCCGGTGAAGGTAGCGGACGCGCGGTGGGCCGGGATCGCAGGCGGCTGCGGGCTCGCTTCGCCGGCGTCAGTTCCAGTCGGGGTAGGACCCGAAGCCGCCGGTGTCGGCGAGCTGCCCGTCGGCGCCCTCCAGGTCCTCCGGGAGGAGGCTCCATATGATGAAGTCGGTCCGCACGTCGGCCCAGGCGCCGTCCTCGGTGCGGTGGTGGGCTATGCAGGCGTTGCGCAGCACGCCCTCGCTGATGCAGCCGATCTTCTGGGCGACCTGCTGGGAGGCGGTGTTGTCGGCGGCGGTGCGGATCTCGATGCGCTCGAACTTCTGGTCGCCGAAGAGCCATTGCGCGGTGACGAGGGCGGCTTCGGAGGCGTAGCCCTCGCCGCGCGCCCAGGGGGCGACGATGTAGGACAGCTCGGTGGAGCGGATGTGCCAGTCGGTCTTGCCCAGCTGGACGATGCCGACCAGCCGCTGGGTGAGGAACTCGGTGACGGCGAGGTCCAGGCCCCGGCCCGCGGCGCGCTCGGCGGGCGCGTACTCGCTGATCCAGTGGCGGGCGGCCGCCTCGGTGAAGGGCTGGGGGACGTCGGTCCAGGCGGCGATCTGCTCGTCGTTCATCATCTCGGCCAGGGCGGGGACGTCGTCCTCGTCGAGGGGACGCAGCACCAACCGCTCCGTGCTGATGGAGATGGTGGGGAAGGTGCTAGTCATGCGCCGCTCCGTAACCTTCGGAAAAACTTGAGAGAGCATCAGGGCCCTCGGGACCCCGCTGAACTGCCCAGCATGCAGCATGAAACCACTGAACCGCACGACGGGGCCCACCCCGGGTGAGGGAGTGGACCCCGTGCGTGGCGATACGCCGCTTACGTGCCGTCAGTTCCGGGTCAGCCGCTGGTCAGCGGGCTCAGAAGGACGGGATGACCGAGCCGTGGTACTTGTCCTCGATGAACTTCTTCACCTCGGGCGAGGTGAGCAGCTTGGCGAGCTTCTTGACCCGCGGGTCCTTCTCGTTGCCCTTCTTCACGGCGAGGAAGTTGCCGTACGGGTTGTTCTTCGCGGACTCCAGGACGAGGGCGTCCTTGGCGGGCTTGAGGCCCGAGGAGATCGCGTAGTTGCCGTTGACCACGGCCGCGTCCACGTCGTCCAGGGAGCGCGGGGTCTGGGCCGCCTCGACCTCCTTGAACTTGAGGTTCTTGGGGTTCTTGGCGATGTCCTGCGGGGTCGCCTCGGTGCCGGCGCCGTCCTTGAGGGTGATGAGCCCGTTGGCCGCGAGCAGCTTGAGGGCGCGGGCCTCGTTCACGGCGTCGTTGGGCACGGCGACGGTCGCACCGCTCTTCAGCGCGTCGGCCTTCTTCACCTTGTGCGAGTAGAGGCCGAGCGGCTCCAGGTGCACGGTGACGACGGGCACGATGTGGGTGCCGCGCTTCTTGTTGAAGTCGTCCAGGTACGGCTGGTTCTGGAAGTAGTTGGCACCGACCGAGCCGTCCTCGGTCGCCGTGTTCGGCGTGATGTAGTCGGTGAACTCCTTGACCTCCAGGTCGAGGCCCGCCTTCTTCGCCAGGTTCTTCTGGACGAAGGTCAGGATCTCGGCGTGCGGGGTCGGGCTCGCGGCGACGACCAGCGGGCCGCTGTAGTCGCCGGAGGAGGCGGAGTCCTTGCCGGAGCCGCAGGCGGTGAGCCCGAGGGTGAGGGCTCCGGCGGCGAGGACGGCGGTGGTGAACTTGGCGGTGTTACGCACGAAAAGTGCCTTTCCTTAAGGGTGGTGCGACCCCGGGTCTCGGGGCGACGGCGCGAAGCGCCGGCGTTGAGGGGTTGACTGCCGGGTGACGGGGGACGTCCCGGCTCTCTCCTCGGGGAGGTCAGTTCTTCTTCACGGCGTCGGCGGCGACGGTGCCGGGGAAGACGCCCTTCAGCGGCCGGAACAGGAGCAGGCCGCCGGACCTGCCGCTGCGGCGGTGCAGGGAGCGGGCCGCGAAGTCGCCGACGACCTGCAGCAGGGAGATGACGACGGCGAGGATGGCCACGGTGATCCACATCATGCCGGTCTCGAAGCGCTGGTAGCCGTAGCGGACGGCGACGTCGCCGAGGCCGCCGGCGCCGACCGTGCCCGCCATGGCCGAGTAGCCGATGAGGGCGACGACCGTGGTGGTGGCGCCCGAGATCAGCGACGGAAGCGCCTCGGGCACCAGGACGCTGCGGACGACCTTCCACGTGCTGCCGCCCATGGACTGCACCGCCTCGACGAGCCCGCCGTCCACCTCGCGCACCGACATCTCCACCAGGCGCGCGAAGAACGGGATCGCCCCGACGGCCAGCGGGACGATGGCGGCCTCGCGGCCGATGGTGGTGCCGGTGACCCAGCGGGTGAAGGTCAGCAGCGCGACCATCAGGATGATGAACGGCATCGAGCGGGCGATGTTCACGACCTGCCCGATGACCTTGTTCAGGACGACGTTCTGCAGCAGTCCGCCCCGGTCCGTCAGGACGAGCAGGACGCCGAGCGGAAGCCCGCCGACGACGGCGATCAGCGTGGACCAGCCGACCATGTAGAGGGTGTCCCAACACGCCTGGGACAGCACGGGCTGCATCTCCGACCAGGTCACTTCGCGCCTTCCTTCACCAGCAGGGACTCCTGGCCCTCGTGGCCGACGACATCGATCTGCAGGCCCTGTTCGCGCAGGAACCCGATCGGCACCACGTTCTCCTCGTAGCGGCCGGGCAGTTCGATGCGCATGCGGCCGATCTGGAGGCCGCCGACGGTGTCGATGGCGGCGCCGAGGATCGAGATGTCGATGTTGTAGGTGCGCGAGAGCTGGGAGATGACCGGCTGGGTGGCGGCCTCGCCGTGGAAGGTGACGTCCAGGACGGTCCGGTCGGCGCCGGTGGCCTCGCCGCCCACCGGGAACAGGGCGGCGGCCAGCTCCGAGCCCGGGGTGGCCAGCAGCTCGCTGACCGTGCCGGACTCCACGATCCGGCCCCTGTCCATCAGGGCGGCGGAGTCGCAGATCGACTTCACCACGTCCATCTCGTGCGTGATGAGCAGGACGGTCAGGCCCAGCTGCCGGTTCAGGTCGCGCAGCAGCTGGAGGATGGAGCGGGTGGTCTCGGGGTCGAGGGCGCTGGTGGCCTCGTCGGAGAGCAGCACCTTGGGGTCGCCGGCGAGGGCGCGGGCGATGCCGACGCGCTGCTTCTGTCCGCCGGAGAGCTGGGCGGGGTAGGCCCCGGCCTTGTCGGCGAGGCCGACGAGGTCGAGGAGTTCGAGCGCCTTGCGGGAGCGTTCCCCGCCGGACCTGCCGAGGATTTCGAGCGGGAGCTCGACGTTCTCCCGGACGGTCCGGGAGGAGAGCAGGTTGAAGTGCTGGAAGACCATGCCGATCCGGCTGCGCGCCCGGCGGAGCTCGCGGCCGGCGCGGGGGCCGCGCCCGGCGAGCGCGGTGAGGTCCTGTCCGGCGACGGTCACCGTCCCGGATGTCGGACGCTCCAGCAGATTGACGCAGCGGATGAGCGAGGACTTGCCGGCACCGGACTGGCCGATGACGCCGTAGACCTCGCCTTCGCGGACGTGGAGATCGACGCCGTCGAGGGCGGTGACCTCACGGCCGCGGGAGCGGTAGACCTTGCTCAGGCCCGAGGTGGTGATCACAGGGATTTCCGTCACTGTCGAGTGCGCGGGCGTGGGTGTGCCCGGGCACGGGTGCATGCGTTGCATTCGTTCAGGGACGCGGCACGGTTCTCGCTGTGGCGGTGAACCGGGGAGAACTTCGTGTGCGCTGGGGTCCCCCTGCCGTGCAGGCAGTGGGGAAGGCGTCAGTCCGTATGCCGGGAATCGGCGTCGGACAGGCCACGGCTCTCGCTTCGGGGCGCGAGGCTCAAATGGTGCAGGGGCCCTCTAGAAGGCGCACATTCGACGCGGACACAGACAACGAGCACCGGGCGTCAGGGTCGCCTCGGTCGCAGGGGTGCGGCAGCTCGTCGTGGTCATGTGATCAGTAAAGCAGACCTACGGTGCTGACCCGCCGCCGCTGTCCGCATGCTGGACAGCGGCGGACAGTTCTCAACCGCGAACGGTGATCTCCACTCCCCCGTCGGTGACCAGTGCGGACAAGGCCGACAGGTCCCCGACCACCAGGTCGGCGTCCAGCTCCTCGGGCCGGTGGGTTGTGGCCAACGCCACGGTGGTCATGCCGGCCGCGCGGCCCGCCTGCAGTCCGGCCGGGGCGTCCTCGAAGACCACGCAGCGGGCCGGGTCCACCCCGAGCTGCCGGGCGGCGAGCAGATAGGGCTCGGGGTCAGGCTTGCCGCGGGTGATGTCGTCGGCCGAGATCAGCGTCTTGGGCAGGATGCCGACGGCGTCGAGGCGGGCCTCGGCGAGCCGGCGGGTGGCGGAGGTGACCACGGCCCAGCGGTCGGCGGGCAGCGGGTCGAGGAACTCCCGCGTCCCGGGCAGCAGCTCCACGCCCCCGTCGGGCACGTCCTCGACCTCCAGCTGTTCGACCCGCGCGACCGCCTCCGGTACGAGACGGGCGGGCAGCAGGTCGGCGACTATCTCGGCCGCCGGCCGCCCGTGCAGCGCCACGCGCCGGAACTCCTCGGCGGTGATGCCGTACTCCCCGGCCCAGCGCGTCCAGCAGCGCTCGACGGAGGCGAGGGAGGAGACCAGGGTGCCGTCGTTGTCGAAGAGGAGGGCCTGCGCGTGGATCGTCATGGTCTAGACCCTACGGCGTACGCCGGGGTCGGCGGCGCCGGGCCATTTCGGCCGTAATAAGGTCACCGCATGCTCAATGCCCTGACGCTGGTGACCGGAGTCGCCGCGCTGCTGCTCGCCGCCTGGTGCGGCTGGGCCGCCCACCGGGACCAGCCGACCAAGGACTGGCACTTCATCGGCATGGCCGTGGTGTCGGTGCTGGCCGTGATCCAGCTGGCGGTCGGGATCGTGCAGCTGGCGCGGGGCGAGAAGCCGGAGCAGGGCACGACGATCTTCGTGGCGTATCTGCTGGGCGCGTTCGCGTGCGTGCCGGCGGCGGGCTTCATGTCGCTGGCCGAGCGCACGCGCTGGGGTTCGGTGACGGTGGCGGCCGGCGGCGTGGTGCTGGCCGTGCTGGAGGTGCGGCTCTATGACATCTGGGGAGGCTGAGATGACGGCGCCGCAGGAGACGCCGACCCGCTTGATCAGCGGGCCGGGGATGCTGCTCGTCTGGTTCTACGGCGTGATGGTGGTCGGCGCGGTGTCGCGTTCCGCGTACCAGATCGCGACGGACTTCGGGCGGGCGCCACTGGCCTATGCGCTGTCGGCGGTGGCCGGTCTCGTGTACGGGTTCATCACGTACTCGCTGGTCCGCGGCGGGGAGACGGCCCGCAGGGCGGCACAGGTGTGCTGCGCGGCCGAGCTGGTGGGTGTGCTGGTCGTGGGAACGTGGACGCTGGTCGAGCCGTCCGCCTTCCCTGACGCGACCGTGTGGTCCGACTACGGGATGGGCTACATCTTCATTCCCGTGCTGCTGCCGCTCTCCGCGATGTACTGGTTGCGGCAGGCACGGACGGAGAGGGGCGCCTGAGGAGCGTCCGCGGGTCCGGGCGGTTCGTGGTTCCTCGCGCAGTTCCCCGCGCCCCTCACGGGGCGCTACGCCTCACGCCGTCTGGACGAAGGCCCCCGCCGGCTTCTCCAGGACGATCAGCTCCACGCCGTCGGCACCCTGGGAGCGGCCCACCGCCTCGTAACCGGAGCGGCGGTACAGGCGGAGGTTGCCCTCGCTGCGGTGGCCCGTGAAAAGACGGAACGTCTTGGCGCCCCGCTCCTCGGCCAGCGCCGCCTCGGCCGCGCGCAGCAGCCTGGCGCCGATGCCGTGGCCCTGCAGGCGGGGGTGGACACACAGCTTGCCGATGGCGGCCGCCTGGTCCTCGGTCACCTTGCCGCGGACCGAACCGACCACCTCCTCCCCGAGGCGGGCCACGAAGACGCAGTCGGCACCGACCTCCTGGCGCACCGAGTCGAGGCTCTGGACGAGCGGGTCGATCCGGTAGTTGCCGTACAGCGCCGCCTCGCTCTGGAAGCACAGGTACTGGAGCTTGAAGATCTGCTCCGCGTCCTGCTCGGTCGCCACCGAGATGGTCACGCTCATGCCCATGTGCGCATGCCTCCCGCTCACCTGATCGCCTGTCGTCCCCCACTCCTATCCCCGCGCTTCGCGAGCCGCAACCTCCGGCGCGAGCAATCGCCGCAGACATCCAAGACATCTGGAACGTTCCGGTCCGAGACTGCCCTGTGAGATACCCAACTCCCCCGCGATCTCCCGATATGTCAGGTCCCTCGGTGAGAGCAGCGCCTCCATGAGGCGGGGGCAGCGGCCGGGCAGCCGGCGGACCGCGTCGCGCAGGGCCCGGTGGCGGGCGGCGGTGAGGGCGAGCTGCTCGGGGCCGGGGCGCAGGTCGTCGGCCGGCTCGGTGCCGTAGGGGCGTTCCCGCCGCGTGGTGCGACGGCTGCGGCGGGCCTCGGCGCGGACGGCCCTGCGCAGCCAGCCCTGCGGATCCCGTGGAGGCCCGTCGGCCTGCAGCCGCTCCAGGAGGCGGAGCCAGACGGCCTGTTCCAGGTCGCCCGGCTCGCTTCCGGAGAAACATGCCTCGGCGGAGGCCTCCGCGGTGAGCAGCGGGCCCAGGGTGGTCACCAGGTCGTGCGTCATATGCGGAACGACGCACCGCCCCGGCGGCAGGTTTCCGGGGCGGCGGGGAGTCAGCCCGAACGGGGTGCCGTACGGCCTCGCCGTTGACGAGCCGACAGGCCCGTCGGCCGACAGGGCGGCGGACCGGCAGGGCGGTTCGCCGACAGGGCAGTGGGCGAACGGGGTGGTGGGCCGACGGGACGGCGGTCCGGCAGGGCGGTGGGCTCAGCCGGCCAGGAAGTCGGCGCGGGCGAGGACGCCGGTGTCGGCGTTGTCGGTGAAGACCCCGTCGATGCCGGTCGCGAAGTACGTCCTGAAGGCACCGAAGACGTCGCCGTAGGCGTCCGGGGCGGTGCCCTTGCGGTACTCGGCCGGGAGGAAGGGGTTCTCGTTGCGCATGGTGTACGGGTGCAGGATCAGGCCCACCTTGTGCGCGTCGGCGACGAGCGTGGTCGGCTCGGCCAGGGTGCCGTCGGCGTTCTTCGGGATGACGAGGTCCAGCGTCGGGCCGATGCCCTGCGCATAACCGGCCATCTCCCTCAGGCCCTTCGGCGTGATCAGGTCGGCGACCGTGCGCGGGTCGCCCGCCTCGACGAAGTCGTAGGGGCGGCTGTCCGCCGTGGAGAGCAGGACCACCAGCGGGTTGTCGACCAGCTGGTTCAGCTTCTGGATGCTGCTCGGCTCGAAGGACTGCAGGATGACCGGCGAGTTCCGCCCGTCCTTGCCGTACTTGCGCAGCAGCTTCGCCACCCGCTCCTCCAGGCCGAGGCCCAGCTTGCGGAAGTAGGTGGGGTGCTTGGTCTCGGGGTAGATCCAGACCTGCCTGCCGCGCCTGCGGGTCTGCTCGTCCTGCCACTTGAGAACCTCTTCGAACGTGGGTATCTCCCACCGCCCGTTGTAGAGGGTGTTGTGCGGACGGTTCGCCGGGATGCGCTCGACGGCGCGCAGCGTCTTCAGCTCGGCGAGGGTGAAGTCCTCGGTGAACCAGCCCGTGGTCGGGACGCCGTCGAGGACCTTGGTGGTCCTGCGGCCGGCGAACTCGGGGTGCGAGGCGACGTCCGTGGTGCCGCCGATCTCCGGCTCGTGACGGCAGACGAGGTGCCCGTCCCTGGTGGGCACCAGGTCGCCCGCCTCGACGACGTCGGCGCCGAGGTCGAGAGCCAGGTTGTACGAGCCGAAGGTGTGCTCGGGGCGGTAGCCGCTGGAACCCCGGTGGCCGATGATCGTCGGCTTCGGCAGGCTCTTCACCCCGCGCCCGCCGTGCGCGGCGGCACGGGGCTCGGCCGCTCTGGCGGCTCCGGGCAGTCCGAGGACCGCTCCGCCCGCGCCGAGGACCGCTGCGCCGAGGAGCGCCCGCCGTCCCGTTCCCTGCGTCTGCTCGTTCGCCTGGTCCTTGTCCATGAGCGCTCTCCTGCCGTCCGCCCTTTCAGTGCGCGCCGATCGTAGGGGTGTCCACATGACGGACGGGAGTCCCTGGACCGAACACGCGGGTGACGCCGTATGGCAGATGCGCGGCGGGAAGTGACGAGGCGTCGGCATGACCGGAGGCGGGGCGGGCACCCGGCCGAACGGGCTCCGCGCGCGATGTCCGTCACACCGCCACCGGGGCGTCACGGGCCACCCCGGGACGTCACCGCAGGTAAACCAACGTCAACAATACGTAAGACCTCGGTGAACCGGGCGCACCCGATGTGCGCTACCGACGGAGCCGCGAGTAATGTCCTCACCTGCACAGACACATATCGCTTCCCTCGACATCGGAGGACCCGTTGTCCCGCTTCGCGCTCATCAAGGCAGTGCTCGGACCGATCATGCGCCTGATGTTCCGCCCCCGGGTGGAGGGCGTGGAGCACATCCCCGGGGACGGCCCGGTCATCCTGGCCGGCAATCACCTGACGTTCATCGACTCGATGATCCTGCCCCTGGTCTGCGACCGGCAGGTCTTCTTCATCGGCAAGGACGAGTACGTCACCGGCAAGAGCCTCAAGGGCCGGCTCATGGCCTGGTTCTTCACCGGCGTCGGGATGATCCCGGTGGACCGGGACGGTGGTCGCGGAGGTGTGGCGGCGCTGATGACCGGCCGCCGCGTCCTCGAGGAGGGCAAGGTCTTCGGCATCTACCCGGAGGGCACGCGGTCTCCCGACGGCCGCCTCTACCGCGGCCGCACCGGCATCGCCCGCCTGACGCTGATGACGGGCGCGCCCGTGGTCCCCTTCGCGATGATCGGCACGGACAAGCTGCAGCCCGGCGGGGCGGGGATGCCGCGCCCCGGCAAGGTCACCGTTCGCTTCGGCGAGGCGATGGAGTTCTCCCGGTACGAGGGGATGGACCGGGACCGCTATGTGCTGCGGGCCGTCACCGACTCCGTGATGGCCGAGGTCATGCGGCTGTCCGGGCAGGAGTACGTGGACATGTATGCGACGAAGGCGAAGGCCGCCTGATCGCCCTGGTGGCTCTGTCCGTCCGGCGGGCGCGGGTGCGTCGTGGTCTCTCGCGCAGCTCCCCGCGCCCCTGGGTCGGTCACCTCACCCGGCGCTTTCCAGTTTCTGGCCCTTCAGCAGGAACCAGGCCGCCAGTGCCGTGGCCAGCAGGACCGCCGCTCCCGCACCCGAGGCCAGGTGCAGGCCGTGGACGAAGGACGCGCGGGCCGCGTCCAGCATGGCTTCCGCCGTGTGGTGGGGCATGTGCGCCGAGGCCTCGACCGCCGCGCCCAGTGACTCGTGCGCCCCTGCCGGGGTTCCGGCCGGGCCCGTGAAGTCGCGGTAGACGCCGGTCACGATCGAGCCGAGCAGGGCGATGCCGAGGGCAGCGCCCAGTTCGTACGCCGTCTCGGAGACCGCGGAGGCGGCGCCCGCCTGGTCCTTGGGCACGCTGGAGAGGATCACGTCGGCCGTCACCGTGAAGGAGAAGCCGGCGCCGATGCCGACGACCAGGAGTGCGGCGCCCAGGACCGGGTAGCCGGTCGAGCCGCCCACGGTCGTGAGGACGGCGAGGGCGATGCCCACGGCCGCGAGCCCTCCCGAGACCACGGCCCGCACCGAGTAGCGCCGGGCCGCACGGCCCGCGACCAGACCCGCGGCCACCGCGCCGACGGCGGCGGGCAGTTCGGCCAGGCCCGCCTCGAACGGGCGCCTGCCCTGGACGAGTTGGAGGTACTGGGAGAGGAAGAAGACCAGGCCGGACATGCCGAGCACGGTCAGCAGGTCGGCGAGGACCGCCCCGCTGAAACCACGGCGCCCGAACAGCCGCATGTCCAGCAGCGGGGCCGGCATGGTCAGCTGCCGGCGTACGAAGCCGTACAGGGCCGTCGCGCCGAGCAGGGCCGCGGCCAGCGTGGGCAGGGTGAACCCGTGGGTGGCGGCCTCCTTGACCGCGTACACGACGGCGATCATGCCGACGAGGGACAGGACGACGCTGATCAGGTCCCAGGGGCCGGGGTTCGGATTGCGGGACTCGGGCAGCGTGCGGATGCCGACGAGCACCAGGACTGCCATGACCGGCAGGTTGATGAGGAAGACCGAGCCCCACCAGAAGTGCTCCAGCAGGAAGCCGCCCGTGATCGGGCCGACGGCCGTACCGGCGGAGGCGGTGGCGCCCCAGATGCCGACCGCGAGGCTGCGTTCGCGCGGGTCGTGGAAGATGTTGCGGATCAGGGCGAGGGTGGCGGGCATCAGGGTGGCACCGGCGACGCCGAGCAGCGCCCGCGCCAGGATCATGAGTTCGGGCGTGGTCGCATAGGCGTTCAGGACGGATATCGCGCCGAACACCGTGGCGCCGCCGAGGAGGATCCGCTTGCGGCCGATGCGGTCGCCGAGGCTGCCCATGGAGACCAGCAGACCGGCGATGACGAACGAGTAGACGTCACCGATCCACAGGAGCTGGGTGCCGGAGGGGTTGAGGTCTTCGCTGATGTAGGGGGTCGCCAGGCCGAGGACGGTGGCGTCGACGGCCACCAGCAGCACGGCCAGGACGAGGACGGAGAGCGCGAGCCAGCGGCCCGGGCGCTTCTCCGTCTCCGCCGCGCGGGCCGGCTGCAGGGTGCTGGTCATGATTCCTCTCTTCGTGGGGCGTCGGTGCGCGGTGTTTCGGTGCGCGGTCTGTCGCCGCTCGATGCGTCGGCGCCTGGTGCATCGGTGCGTGCTGCATCGGTGGGTGGTGGTGCATCGCGACGTGGCCCGTCCGTACGTCGTGCGTCGGTACGTCGTGCGCCGCCGAGCAGGAGCTCGACGATCATGTAGGTGAAGTCCTTGGCGGCCACCCGGCCCTCGGCCACCGCCCAGGCGCCGGAGCCCAGCAGGCCGTACAGCGCCTCGGTGAGCCAGGCCGGGGTGAGGTCGATACGGAACTCGCCGCTCTCCTGGCCGCGCCGGAACAGGGCCGTCAGGCGCTCGTCGATGCGGGTCCAGCCCTGGTTCTGCTCCTCGCCCTCGAACAGCTGGTTCTCGGTGTAGAGGAAGGCGAGCAGGGCGGCCGCCGGTTCGATCGCCCGGACCAGGCGGCGTACGGCATCGCCCGCCGGACCCTCGTCCAGGCGGGCCGTGTCCAGAGCCGCCTCGCACTCCGCGATGCCGAGCGCCTCCAGCGCCCGTACGAGCGCGTCACGTCCGGCGAAGTGACGGTGCAGCGTGGCCCGGCTGATCCCGGCGGCCTTGGCGACCTCGTCCATGGTCGCCGTGGACTTGCGGGTCAGCAGGGCGGCTGCGCTGCGCAGCACGTGGTCACGATCCAAGGCCATGAGACAAGCATAGCCCATGTGAGACATCATTGTCTCATGGTGGGCATGGGTATCTCATCGACGCTGGTCAGAGCCGCCGACTTGTCCGTGCCGGGGCAGCTGCCCGCGCCACTGGGTGGGGGCGGTGGAGCTGAAGTGTCAGGCGCGCTGAGTTTTCGGTGGAGCTGAAGTGTCAGGCGCACCCAGCTGTCAGTGGCAAGTGGTGTCAGTGGCAAGTGGTGTCAGTGGCGCCGAGTGTCACTGCCAGGGCAGCTGTCCGCGCTGCTCCCAGTAGGCGTGGGGGTCCTCGACCAGGGTCGCCAGACGGGTCAGCTGGTCCGCGTCGAGGTCCACGGCCGCCGCGTGGAGGTTGGAGGCCAGCTGGGCGACGGTCGCGGCGCCGGAGAGGACGACACCCGCCCACGGCCGGCGCAGGATCAGGGCGAGTGCGACGGCGTCGGTGCCGAGGCCGGTCTCCGCGGCCACGGCCTTCAGCGCGTCCGGGGCGTACGGCTCGGCGAGCCGGCCGTTGGCCATGCCCTCCTTGACGATCACGGTCAGTCCGGCGTCGTGCGCCTCGGCGAGCGCGGGTTCCGCCGAGGTCTCCAGGGCGTTGTACGTCGACTGGACGGTACGGAAGAGGAGCTCGCCGTCGACGGTCACCGCGAGGGCGGCGCGGATCGCCTCGGCCTGGGCGGGGCCGCTGGTGGAGAAGCCGATGCTGAGGCCCCCGGCGGCCGCCTCGGCGAGCCTGGCGTGCAGTTCCTTGTCGGTGAGGGCCGGGCTGTCCGGGGTCACCGAGTGGATCTGGTACAGATCGAGCCGGTCGCCGAGCAGGGCGTCGGTCTCGGCGCGCTGCCGCTCGTACGTCGCCAGGCCGTGGTCCTTGACCTCGTGCTGTTCGGCGTCGGTGGACCAGCCGGCCGTGTAGGTGTAGCCCCACTTGCTGCCGACGACCACGTCGTCGACGTCCGGGCGGGCCTTCAGCCAGTCGGCGAGGAACTCCTCGGAGCGGCCGTAGGAGCGGGCGGCGTCGAAGTAGCGCACGCCCTGGGCGTAGGCGGCGTCGAGGAGTTCATGGGTGCGGGTGCGCAGCGCGTCGACGCTGCGGTCCTGTCCGAGGTCGTGGTCCCGGCCGAGGTTGATGTAGCCGGGGCGGCCGACGGCAGCGAGGCCGAGGCCGATGTGGGCGGTCGGCGTCGTGGCGTGCGCGAGACGGGCGAAGGGCATCGCGGGCTCCGTTCGGTCGGCTCCGGTACGGCTTGCGACCAACGTAACCCGCGAGGACGCTTCGTTCGGGGAGCCGGGCGCCCGGGAGCTCGGGTGGTACCGGCCCGTCGGCGGGTGCGCGTCGGCCGTGGCCGGTCGCGCAGTTCCCCGCGCCCCTGTCCGGCGCTGCCGTCAGCCGTGCCTCCTGGACGCCGCCCACTCGTGGCCTCGGCCAGCTGGACGGCGCCCGCACCGGAGGCCGTGGCCGGTCGCGCAGTTCCCCGCGCCCCTGTCCGGCGCTGCCGTCAGCCGTGCTTCTTGGCTGCCGCCCACTCGTGCTGGACCGCCACGTCCGCCTTGAGCTCTGCCAGCTGGACGGCGACCGCGCTGGGGGCCGTGCCGCCGCGGCCGTTGCGGGAGGCGAGGGCGCCCGGGACGTTGAGGACGGAGCGGACCTCGGGGGTGAGGTGGGCGGAGATCTTCGCGAACTGCTCGTCCGTGAGGCCGTCCAGCTCCTTGCCCTCACTCTCGGCGACCTTCACGCACTCACCCGCGACCTCGTGCGCCACACGGAACGGCACGCCCTGCTTGACCAGCCACTCGGCGATGTCCGTGGCCAGCGAGAAGCCGGCCGGGGCCAGTTCCTCCATGCGCTCGCGGTTGACGGTGAGGGTCGCGATCATGCCGGTGAAGGCCGGGAGCAGCACCTCCAGCTGGTCGCAGGAGTCGAAGACCGGCTCCTTGTCCTCCTGGAGGTCGCGGTTGTAGGCGAGGGGCAGGGCCTTGAGGGTGGCAAGGAGCCCGGTGAGGTTGCCGATGAGGCGGCCCGACTTGCCGCGCGCCAGCTCCGCGATGTCCGGGTTCTTCTTCTGCGGCATGATCGACGAGCCCGTGGAGAACGCGTCGTGCAGGGTCACGAAGGAGAACTCCTTCGTGTTCCAGATGATGATCTCCTCGGAGATCCGGGAGAGGTTCACGCCGATCATCGCGGTGATGAAGGCGAACTCGGCGACGAAGTCGCGGGAGGCCGTGCCGTCGATGGAGTTGCCGACGCTGCCGTGCTCGAAGCCGAGGTCCTTGGCGACCGCCTCCGGGTCCAGGCCGAGGGAGGAGCCCGCGAGGGCACCGGAGCCGTAGGGCGAGACCGCTGTCCGCTCGTCCCACTGGCGCAGCCGCTCGGCGTCCCGGGACAGGGACTGCACATGGGCCAGGACGTGGTGGGCGAAGAGCACCGGCTGGGCGTGCTGGAGATGGGTGCGGCCGGGCATCGCCACGTCCGGGTGGGCCTCGGCGAGGCCGGTCAGCGCGTCCTGGAGGTCGGCGATCAGGCCGCCGATGATCCGGGCGTGGTCCCGCAGGTACATCCGGAAGAGGGTCGCCACCTGGTCGTTGCGCGACCGGCCGGCGCGCAGCTTGCCGCCCAGGTCCGGGCCGAGGCGCTCCAGGAGACCGCGCTCCAGGGCCGTGTGGACGTCCTCGTCGGCGATGGTGCCGACGAAGGAGCCGTCGGTGACGTCCGCCTCCAGCCGGTCCAGGCCGGCGATCATGCGCGTCAGCTCGTCCTCGGTGAGCAGGCCCGCCCGGTGCAGCACGCGCGCGTGGGCGCGTGAACCGGCGATGTCGTAGGGCGCGAGCCGCCAGTCGAAGTGGACGGACGCGGACAGCTTCGCCAGGGCCTCGGCGGGACCGTCGGCGAAACGGCCGCCCCAGAGCCGTACGTCACCGCTGTTGCTGCTCACTTGCGTTGCTCCTCGGGAAGTTGGCTGTGTGCGACCGCCTCCCCACCCTTCCAGGCGGGGAGGCGGCTGTCAGGCTGATACGGGCCGGGTGACCCGCGCGGACGACGCCGCCCGCGTCAGGCCAGGTCCCGCTTGGCCGCGATCTTCGACGACAGGCTGTAGATGTCGATGAAGCCCTTGGCCGCGGCCTGGTCGAAGGTGTCGCCGGTGTCGTAGGTGGCGAGGTTGAAGTCGTACAGGGACGACGCGGAGCGCCGGCCGGTGACGACTGCGCGGCCGCCGTGCAGGGTCATCCGGATGTCGCCGCAGACATGCTGGTTGGCCTCGTTGATGAAGCCCTCCAGGGCACGCTTGAGCGGGGAGAACCACTGGCCGTCGTAGACCAGTTCGCCCCAGCGCTGCTCGACCTGCCGCTTGTAACGGGCCAGCTCGCGCTCGACGGTGACGTTCTCCAGCTCCTGATGGGCCGTGATGAGCGCGATCGCGCCCGGCGCCTCGTACACCTCGCGGGACTTGATGCCGACCAGCCGGTCCTCGACCATGTCGATCCGGCCGATGCCCTGGGCGCCGGCGCGCTCGTTGAGCTGCTGGACGGCCTGCAGGACGGTGACGGGCCTGCCGTCGACGGCGACCGGGACGCCCTGCTCGAAGGTGATGATCACCTCGTCGGCCTCGCGCGGGGTGGCGGGGTTGGAGGTGTACTCGTAGATGTCCTCGATCGGGGCGTTCCAGATGTCCTCCAGGAAGCCCGTCTCGACCGCGCGCCCGAAGACGTTCTGGTCGATGGAGTACGGGGACTTCTTGGTGGTGGCGATCGGGAGCTTCTTCTCCTCGCAGAAGGCGATCGCCCTGTCCCGGGTCATGGCGTAGTCGCGGACCGGGGCGATGCACTTCAGGTCGGGGGAGAGGGCGACGATGCCGGCCTCGAAGCGGACCTGGTCGTTGCCCTTGCCGGTGCAGCCGTGGGCGACGGTCGTGGCGCCGTGCTTCTGCGCGGCGGCCACGAGGTGCTTGACGATCGTCGGCCGGGAGAGGGCGGAGACCAGCGGGTAGCGGTCCATGTAGAGGGCGTTGGCCTTGATCGCCGGCAGGCAGTACTCGTCGGCGAACTCGTCCTTGGCGTCGGCGACCTCGGCCTCGACGGCACCGCAGGCGAGGGCGCGCTTGCGGATGACGTCCAGGTCCTCTCCGCCCTGGCCGACGTCCACCGCGACGGCGATGACCTCGGCGCCCGTCTCCTCGGCGATCCAGCCGATGGCGACGGAGGTGTCCAGACCGCCCGAGTAGGCGAGTACGACGCGCTCGGTCACGGGTTTCTCCTCACACTGCACTTGCTGACATGCATGAGTATGCAGAACTCTGCATGATTCGTCAATCGACGCCCTCGGGCGCCCGGCGCTTCGCGAGCGGGCCGACCGGGAGGGCATGACCACCCCGGGAGGGCGGCGGCCGGGACGGCTGGGACCACCGGGGCGACCGGGGCGGCTCCCTGCATGCGGATCCGGCAATTCCTTAGACAAGCGAACGACATGCGCCCATAATCGTTAGACATGGGAAAGACCTATGAGCGCATCGACGGCAGGCTCCGGACGTTCATCGAGGAGCAGCCCCTCTTCTTCACCGCGACCGCCCCCCTCTCCGACGAGGGCACGATCAATCTCTCCCCCAAGGGCCTCAGGGGCTCGTTCGCGGTGCTGGACGCATTCACCCTGGCCTACCTCGACTTCGCCGGATCCAACGCGGAGACCATTGCCCACCTGCGGGAGAACGGCCGGATCACCCTCATGTGGTGCGCCTTCCAGGGTCCGCCGAACATCGTGCGGGTGCACGGCCGGGGCGAGCCGGTCTTCCGCGACGACCCGCGCTTCACAGACCTGCTCGCGCGTTTTCCCGGCATCGACCCGCGGCAGCACGGACTGCGCGCGATCATCGTCGTCCGCGCCGACCTGGTCCGCGACAGCTGCGGCTACGCCGTACCCCACATGGCCTACGAGGAGGACCGCACACTGCACGGCAAGCGCTTCGCCCGCGAGGACGACGCCTCGCTGAGCGCGTACTTCACCAGGAAGGAGCACATCGCGACCAGCCTGGACGGCCTGCCCGCACTGCCGTTGCCGCTGCCGCCGTCTAGCTTCTGAGCCATGCGCCCTGCCCTCGCCCTCGCCCTCGTGTCCGCGTCCCTGTGCGGCCTCGCCCTCGCGCCCGACCCCACGGTGGTCTCGTTGCCCGCACAGATGGCGGACACCGGGAGCGGTACCCAGCTCATCACCGCCCAGGCACCGGGCACCGACGCCACGTCCGGCACGCTCACCTGGTGGGACCTCAAGGACGGCCAGTGGGTGCAGGCCGGGACCGCACCGGCCCGGTTCGGGTCGAAAGGGCTGGTGGAGGGGGGTGCGCGGGTGCAGGGGACGAGCACGACGCCGACCGGTCTGTACGACCTCCCGTTCGGGTTCGGGATCAAGCCCGCGCCCGCCGGCACCCGCGTCGCCTACCGGGCGGTGCAGGACAGCTCCTGGTGGTGCGAGGACAACGACTCCACCTCGTACAACCGCTGGGTGGACCCGCTACCGGCCGACTGCCGGTCCTCGGAGGCCGAGAAGATGAGCTCCTACGGCACCCAGTACGCGTACGGGCTGGTCGTCGGGTTCAACTACGACCGGCCCGTGCGGGGACGGGGAGCCGGGATCTTCCTGCACGTGAACGGGCAGGCCGCGACGGCCGGGTGCGTGTCCGTTCCCGAGGACGCGATGCAGCAGATCCTGACGTGGGCGGATCCCGCCGCGAAGCCGCACATCGCGATCGGCACCGTGGACGGTGCCACGGCCCTCACACGGTACTGACGTCCTCCCCCAGGGGCAGCAGCACCGTGAACGCCGTGTCCCCGGGCCGGCTCTCCAGGCCCACGCTCCCGCCGTGCGCCTCCACCACCGCCGCCACGATCGACAGGCCCAGCCCCGCTCCGGCGCCGGAGGCATCCGGGCGGCGGCGGTGCTCGGCCCGGGTGAAGCGCTCGAAGACGTCGGGCCGGACGTCCTCGGGGACGCCCGGGCCGTCGTCGTGGACCGAGAGGCGGGCCGCGCCCTGCGCGGACTCCAGGGTCACCGTCACCTTCGTGCCCGCAGGTGTGTGCAGACGCGCGTTGGCCAGCAGGTTGGCCAGCACCTGCTGGAGGCGGTGGGCGTCGCCCGCAACCGTCACCGGGTCCTCGGGCAGGTCCAGGCCCCAGCGGTGCCCGGGGCCCGCGGCGCGGGCGTCGGTGACCGCGTCCAGGACCAGGTGCGTCAGGTCCACCGGACGGCTCTCCAGCGGTCGGCCCGCGTCGAGGCGGGCCAGCAGGAGCAGGTCGTCGACCATCTCGCCCATGCGGGAGGACTCGGCGGCGATGCGCTCCAGGGCGCGGGTGACCTCGGCCGGCACCGGTCCGGGGTGCAGCAGGGCCAGCTCCGCGTGGCCGCGGACCGAGGCGACCGGGGTGCGCAGCTCATGGCTGGCGTCGGCGGCGAAGCGGCGCAGCCGCTCCTCGCTCGCATGGCGCTTGGTCAGCGCGTCCTCGACGTGGCCCAGCATGCGGTTGAAGGCCGCCGCCACCCGGCCGACCTCGCTGCGGGGGTCGGGGTCCGGGGCGCGGGGCGGCAGGGTCACCTCGCCGCTGGCCAGGGGAAGTTCGCTGACCCGGGTGGCGGTGCCGGCGACCCTGCTGAGCGGGCGCAGCGACCAGCGGACCCAGCAGGCACCGGCCACACCGGTCACCACGAGGGCCAGGCCGAAGACGACTCCCGCCACCAGTTCGAGGCGGTGGACGGTGGCCTGGACGGGCTCCAGGGGCAGACCGACCATCAGGACGTCCCCGTCCCGTCCCTCAGAGGCGACGACCCGGTAGTCGTGCAGGGCGGAGAGACCGATGGTGTGCGGTCTGCCGTCGACCGGTACGGCGGCCAGCCGCCGCAGGTCCGCGGCGGACAGGTCGGCGTTCAGGTCGGCCGAGGGATCACCGCCGCGGATGAGGCCCTTGTTGGTGACCGTGCCGTTCAGCAGACGGGCGCCGAAGGTGCCGGTGGCCATCCGGCGGGTGTCGCCCTGCTCGTCCCCGTCGTGGTCGTCCGGCAGCGCGCCCCGGTGCTCCAGGCTCTCCGGGAAGCGGGTGCCGGCCTGGGCGAGCTGTTCGTCGAGGCGCCGAGTGAGGAAGCCGTCCAGTTCGACGACCGCGGCGAGTCCCACGGCCGCACAGCTCACCGCCAGCAGCACCACCAGGCCGAAGGTCAGCCGGGCGCGCAGGGTGCGGGGGCGGGGCAGGCGCCGCACGGAATTCACCGGGACACCGGTTTCAGGACGTAGCCCGCGCCGCGCACCGTGTGGATCATGGGCTCACGGCCCGCGTCCACCTTCTTGCGCAGGTAGGAGATGTACAGCTCGACCACATGGGCCCGGCCGCCGAAGTCGTAGGACCAGACCCGGTCGAGGATCTGGGCCTTGCTCAGGACGCGGCGCGGGTTGCGCATGAGGAAGCGCAGCAGTTCGAACTCGGTCGGCGAGAGTTCGACCAGCTCACCGGACCGGGTCACCTCGCGGGCCTCCTCGTCCATGACCAGGTCGCCCACGCTCAGCCGCGGGCCCTCCTCCAGCAGGCGGGCCATGCCCGCGCGGCGCAGCAGTCCGCGCAGCCGGGCGACGACCTCCTCCAGGCTGAAGGGCTTGGTGACGTAGTCGTCGCCGCCCGCCGTGATGCCGGCTATGCGGTCCTCGACCGCGTCCCGGGCGGTGAGGAAGAGCACACAGACGTCCGGCCGCACCTCGTGGAGCCCGCGCAGCACGGCGAAGCCGTCGGTGTCGGGCAGCATCACGTCCAGGACGACGGCGTCGGGCAGCAGCTCGCGCGCGGTGGTGAGCGCCGAGGCGCCGTCGCCGGCCGCGCGCACCTCCCAGCCCTCGTAGCGCAGCGCGCCGGTGAGCACCTCCGCGAGGTCGGGGTCGTCGTCGACGACCAGGACGCGCAGCGGGGTGCCGTCGGGGCGGGCGAGGGCCGGGCGGCCGGAGCGGGTGGTGTTCATCGCGTCTCCCAGCATCGCTCGTGCGGACGGCGGCGGGCCGGGCGGGCAGCTGTGAGTTTTCTCTGAGTCTGCAGGTTGCGGCGGCTGCTCAGAGGCCGCTCAGAGATTCGGCGCGCACAGTGGCCCAGCACGACGAACGAAGGGACCAGCGTCATGAGCACCGTGGACGAGCGGCGTACGGCCCCGCCCGTGTCGCCGGCCGCGCGCCGCTCCCCCGCGGTGCTCGTCCTGGCCGTGCTGTGGACCGGGGCGGCGGCCGTGATCGGCCTCTGGTGGGCGGATGCGGGGCCCGTGGTCGCCGCGGCGGGCTGGCTGACCGGGGCCGGACGGATCGCCGGGCTGCTGGCCGGCTACGCCTGCGCGGTGCTGGTCGGCCTGATGGCGCGGGTGCCGCTGCTGGAGGTGCGGATCGGCTCCGACCGGGCCGCGCGCTGGCACGCGATGGCCGGCCGGTACACGCTCTGTCTGCTGGTCACGCACGTGGTGCTGATCCTCGCCGGATACGCAGCCCAGGACCGGGCCCCGCTGTGGCACGAGGCGGTCACGGTCGTCCTGGACTACCCGGAGATGCTCAAGGCCACCGCCGGGACGGTGATCCTGTTCGCGGTCGGCGTCACCTCGGTGCGGGCCGTGCGCCGCCGCACCAGCCACGAGTTCTGGTACTACGTCCACCTGCTCACCTACGCGGCCGTCTTCCTGGCCTTCGGGCACCAGGTGGCCCTCGGCGACGAGTTCAACGGCGCGCCGGCGGCCACCGCCGCCTGGTACGCGCTGTACCTCACGGCGGCGGCCCTGGTGGTCTGGTACCGGATCCTCGTCCCGGTCCGGCTGAACCTGCGGCACCGGATGCGCGTGGAGTCGGTGCACCGGGAGGCGCCCGGCGTGCACTCGGTCGTCGTGCGCGGGCGGCGCCTGGACGAGCTGGGCGCGCGGCCCGGGCAGTTCTTCCGCTGGCGGTTCCTCGGCGACGGCATGGGCCGGACGTCGACGCCGTACTCCCTGTCGGCGGCGCCGCGAACGGACCGCCTGCGGATCACCGTCAAGGCGCTCGGCGACCACAGTGCGGCCGCCGGGCTGCTGCGGCCGGGCACCCGGGTGTGGGCGGAGGGGCCGTACGGCTCCCTGACCGCCGACCGGGCCGCCGGCTCCCGGTCCCTGCTGATCGCGGCCGGTGTCGGCATCACCCCGCTGCGGGCGCTGTTCGAGACGCTGCCCGGCGAGGTCGCCCTGCTGTACCGGGCGCACAGCGCGCAGGACCTCGCGCTCGGCGGCGAGCTGGAGGCCATCGCCCGGTGGCGCGGCGCGCAGGTGCGGTACGTGCTCAACGGGCCGCGCGGGGAGCGCCCCCGCATCACGGCCGAGTCGCTGCGCGCAGCCTTCCCGGGCCTGGCCGGCCACGACGTCTACCTCTGCGGCCCGCACGGCTTCGCGCAGGACGTGTACGCGGCGCTGCGGGAGGCCGGGGTGCCTGACCGCCGCATCCACCACGAGTCGTTCGAGCTGTGAGGACCGAAGTGTCGGGAGATGTGAGGCCGCCGTGCACGCGTTGAACAGGAACCGCCCGCTGCGCCGCATCGTGCTGGCCGGTGCGGCGACCGTCTCCGGAATGGTGCTGCTGCTGGCGCTGAAGCCGCACACGCCTCCCACGGTGGCGACGGCGGGCACCAAGTCACCTGTCGCGTCCGCCGGTCCGGGCCCGGCAGCCGGTTCCGCCACGGGGACCGGAACGGTCACCGGGAACACGGTCCGGACCCGGTGGGGCCCCGTCCGGGTCCGCGTCACGCTGAAGGGCGGCCGGCTGACCGACGTCACCGCCATCAGCTACCCGCAGGACAACCCCCGCGACCAGGAGATCAACAGCTACGCCCTCCCCCAGTTGCGGCGCGAGGCACTCGCGGCCCAGAGCGCGCAGATCGACACGGTCTCGGGAGCCACCTACACCAGCGACGGCTACCGTCAATCGCTCCAGTCCGCCCTCGACTCCGCGGGCCTGTGAACACTCGGCGCATGCGGTGCGTATCTGTGGGCCAAGGGTCAAGTCCCACCGGAGGAACCGTGACCACGACGCTCGCAGGCGGACGTGCCGCCCGCCGCCAGACGATGCGCCGCATCCGCCCGCGCCGCTCCCCGGCCGTACCGCTGCTGCTCGCGGTCTGGGCGGGCGCGGTGGCCGTGCTGTGGCTCTGGTGGCACAACACCCCGTCCATCACCGACGACAACAGCAAGATCCTGAACGCGGGCCGGATCACCGGCCTGCTGGCCGGCTATCTCATGGCGCTGGTCGTCCTGCAGATGGCGCGCGTTCCCGCGCTGGAGCGGCGCGTCGGGTCCGACCGGGTGGCCCGCTGGCACGCGATGAGCGGCCGGTACACGCTCTGCCTGATCGTCGCGCACGTCTTCCTCACCATGTGGGGGTACGCGCTCCAGGCCGGCAAGTCGCTCGGCGACATCGTTCAGCAGACCATCGACTCGGTCGACCAGCTGCCGGACATGGGCAAGGCCGCCATCGGCATGGGCCTGTTCGTGGTCATCGGGCTGACGTCGACCGGCTGGATCCGCCGTCTGCTCCCGTACGACACCTGGTACCACGTCCACCTGTTCACGTACGCGGCGGTGTACCTGACGTTCTGGCACCAGATCAGCACCGGCAACGACTTCGCGGTCGAGCCCGTCGCCAAGACCTTCTGGTACGCGCTGTACGGATCGGTCACCGCGCTCGTGCTCTGGTACCGGATCCTCACCCCGATCCGGCTGAACCTCCGTCACCGCATGCGGGTGGAGGCGGTGATCGAGGAGACGCCGGGCATCGTGTCGGTGCTGATCGGCGGGCGCAGGCTGCACCGCATGGGCGCGGAGGCGGGCCAGTTCTTCCGCTGGCGCTTCCTCGCCCCCGGGATGCGCTTCAGCTCGCACCCGTACTCGCTGTCGGCGGCGCCCCGCCCCGACATGCTGCGGATCACGGTGAAGGCGATCGGCGACCACAGCGCCCGGCTGCGCGAGCTGACCCCCGGTACCCGGGTGTGGGCGGAGGGCCCGTACGGCGCGCTCACCGCGCAGCGGCGCAGCAAGGGCAAGGTACTGCTGGTCGCGGGCGGGGTCGGCATCACGCCGATGCGGGCGCTGTTCGAGACGCTGCCCGGGGCGGCCGGTGACATCACCCTGCTGTACCGGGCCAACACCACCCAGGACCTGGCCCTGTGGGACGAGCTGGCCGCGATCGCCAAGGAGCGGGGCGCCCGGCTGATGTACGCGGTCAACAGCCCCGAGGGCGAGCGGCCGGACATCTCCGCGGAGAACCTCCAGCGGAAGATCCCCGACATCGATCACCACGACGTGTTCATGTGCGGCCCGCCCGGGTTCGCTCAGTCGGTGTTCGAGGCACTGCGCGGCGCGGGGGTCCCCGCGCGCCGTATCCACCACGAGTCGTTCGAGATGTGAGCGGGAGCTGTCAAGCGATGAGGAAGAGCCACCCCATCCGGCGCGTCGTGCTGGCCACCGCCGCCACCGTGTCCGGTGTCGTGCTGCTGCTGTCGCTCAAGCCCTCCTCGGATCCGGCCGCGGCGTCGGCGGCGGGCGCGGCTGCGCAGCAGAACCCGGCGGGGCAGGAGTCGCCGCAGGGCGGTCAGGCGGGCGGTGCGCCGTCCGCCGGGACGGTGACCGGTGATGCGGCCCAGACCCAGTACGGGACCGTGCAGGTGCGGCTGACCGTCGCGAACGGGAAGGTCACCAAGGCGGAGGCGGTGCAGGCACCCAAGGGCGGCCTCAGCGACCAGAAGACCGCGCTCGCCGTGCCCAAGCTCAACCAGGAGGCCGTGGCGGCGCAGAGTGCGCAGATCGACGCGGTGTCCGGGGCGACGTACACGAGCACGGGGTACAAGAAGTCGCTCCAGTCGGCGCTGGACAAGGCGAAGTCCTCGTCGCCGGGCGCGTCCACAGGCTCGTCGTCCGGTTCCGGCTCGTCGTCCGGTTCCGGTTCCGGCTCCTCCTCGGGCTCGGCCCGGACCCGTACCGTGACCGGCAAGGCCGTCCAGACCCAGTACGGCACGGTCCAGGTCCGGATCACGGTCGGCAACGGGAAGATCACCGAGGCGGAGGCGGTGCAGGCGCCCAAGGGCGGCCTCAGCGACCAGAAGACCGCGCTCGCCGTGCCCAGGCTCAACCAGGAGGCCGTGGCGGCCGGGACCGCGAACATCGACGCGGTCTCCGGGGCCACCTACACCAGCACCGGCTACAAGCAGTCGCTCCAGTCGGCGCTGGACCAGGCCGGTGGCTGAGACCGTGGCCGAGCCGGCTGAAGCTCCCGCCGCGGTACGTCATGCGGAGGAGGTCATGGGGACCGTCTTCTCCTTCGACGTCCGCGGCGGGGAACCCCGTGCGGTACGTCAGGCCCTGGAGCTGGCGGTCGCCGGCCTGCACCGGGCCGACGCGCTCTTCTCCACCTACCGCGAGGACAGCGAGGTGTCGCGGCTGGCCCGCGACGAGCTGACCGTGGCGCAGTGCGCCCCGGAGGTGGCCGAGGTGCTGGAGCTGGCGGTCGAGGCGGAGCGGGTGAGCGAGGGGTGGTTCAGCACGCGGTACCAGGGGGTGCTGGATCCGACCGGGATCGTCAAAGGCTGGTCCGCCGAGCGGGCGGCGCGGCTGCTGGCCGCGGTGGACGGGGTGTGCGGGGTCAGTGTGAACGGCGGCGGGGACGTCCAGATGCTGGGTGCGCCGCAGCCGCAGCGGCCGTGGCGGGTGGGGGTGGCCGACCCCCTGCGTCCGGGCGGTCTGGCGGCGGTGATCTCGGCCGCGGGGGTGGACGAACTGTCGGTGGCGACCTCCGGTACGGCCGAGCGCGGGGCGCACATCGTGGACCCGCGCACGGGCCGGCCGGCGGTGACGGACCTGGTGGCGGTGACGGTGGTCGGGCCACGGCTGACGTGGGTGGACTGCTGGGCCACGGCGGCGTTCGCGATGGGGTCGAGGGCGGGGCTGGCGTGGCTGGAGTCGCTGCCGGACGTCGAGGGGCTGCTGATCACCGCGGGCGACGAGGTTCGGTGCACCGGGGGGCTGGCGACGCGACTGGGCTGAGGATCGGACATTTCCTTCCTTTTACCATGAAATGCCATCCAAGTTGCGCCGTGCGCCGTATCCCCTGTGAAGCAAGTTTCGGGAGGAACAACATGGCCATCTTCAGCAGTCTCATGCCAGCCATGCACCGGGACCACGGCGACAGTACGTCGAACCACCGTGGTGACCGACACGACCACGGAGACCATGACCACGGCGACCACGGCCACGGAGGCCACGGCGACCACGGTCACGGCGGCCACGGAGACCACGGCGGCCACGGCGGCCACGGCGGTCACGGCGGCTACTGATCACATCCGCAGGCTGAGCGGACCGGTGACGGGAGGACCCGGTCCGCTTCGCCTATCCCCGAGGAACCCGTGCCATGGCGCATCTCCTGCGGCGTCTGCTGTCGGTGGGCGAGGCCTCCGGCGGCGTGGTCGCGGCCGCGCCCGCGGTGCCCCCCGGCGCGGTGTTCCGGCGGTTCTGGCCGTACACCCGCGGAGCCCGCCGCTGGCTCGTGCCCGTCGTCTTCTTCAGCCTGGCCGGCCCCGCCGTCGACGCCGCGGAGATCTGGCTCTTCAAGATCGTCGTGGACGACGTGCTGGTCCCCCGGGACCTGCGGCCGTTCCTGTGGATCGCACCGCTCTACGTGGGGCTCGTCCTGTGCTCCGGCGTCCTGGGGGTCGCCGACGACGTCACGTCCACCTGGGTCAGCGAACGCTTCCTGCTCTCCCTGCGCGCCGATGTGTTCCGGCACGTCCAGGGGCTCTCGCTCGGCTTCTTCGAACGCCGGCGGCTCGGGGACGTGCTCTCGCGGGTCACCGGTGACGTCGACGCGGTCGAGACCTTCCTGCTGTCGGGAGTGGCGGACGCCCTGTACTACGTGATCCGGCTCGGCGTCTTCCTCGGTCTGCTCGTCTACCTGCGCTGGGACCTGACCCTGCTCGCCCTCGCCATCGTGCCCCTGTTCTGGGCGGCGGGCCGGCACTTCTCACGGCTGATCAAGGAGGCGTCGCGCGAGCGCAGGCGGCTCAGCGGCTCGATCAGCGCGATCGCCGAGGAGTCGCTGGGCAATGTCGCCCTCGTCCAGGCGTACAACCGGCAGGGGTGGGAGGAACGCCGCTTCGAGCGGGAGAGCGCCGGCCGGTTCCGTGCCGCGATGGCCTCGGCGCGGATCCGTGCCGTCTACGGGCCCGTCGTCGAGATCATCGAGGTGGCCGGCGGCCTCGCGGTCATGGGCCTGGGCACCTGGAAACTGACGCAGGGCCAGCTCACCCTCGGCGGACTGCTGGTCTTCCTGGCCCTGATCGGCAAGCTCTACGGCCCGGTGCGCGGCCTGTCCGGGCTCGGCACCACCTTCTACGCGGCGTCCGCCTCGGCCGAGCGGATCATCGAGCTGCTGGACCAGCGGCCGCAGGTGACCGAGGCCCCGGGGGCCCGGCGGACCGGCCGGACGCGCGGCGAGGTGGAGTTCGACGGCGTGTGGTTCCGCTATCCCGGCACGGGCGATTCCGCGTCCGGGGGTCCCCCCGCCCGGGCCGAGCGGGAATCCGGGGAACAGCAGAGCGCGCAGAACCCGCCCTGGGCGCTGTCGGACGTGTCCTTCCACGCGGCGCCCGGCGAGACGGTGGCGCTGGTCGGGGCCAGCGGCGCCGGCAAGTCGACGCTCGCGAAGCTGCAGCTGCGCTTCTACGACCCCGACCGGGGAGCGGTCCGCCTGGACGGGGCCGACCTGCGCAGCCTGCGCCTGACGGACGTGCGGGAGAACGTCGCGGTGGTGCTGCAGGAGACACTCGTCTTCCACGGCACCGTGCGGGAGAACATCGCCTACGGCCGTCCGGACGCGGCGGAGGCGGACATCGTGGCCGCGGCGCGCGCCGCCGACGCGCACGAGTTCATCACGTCTCTCCCGGACGGCTACGACACGCTGGTCGGGCAGCGCGGCCGGACGCTGTCCGGCGGGCAGCGCCAGCGCCTGGCGATCGCCCGCGCGATGATCAGGGACGCCCCCGTCCTGCTGCTGGACGAGCCGACCACCGGGCTCGACGTACGGTCGGGCCTGCGGATCATGGACCCGCTGCGCCGGCTCATGTCCGGGCGGACCACCGTCGTCATCTCGCACAACCTGCTGACCGTCCGCGACGCCACCCGCATCGTGGTGCTCGACCACGGCCGGGTCGTCGAGCAGGGCACCCACGACGATCTGCTCGCCCGTGGCGGCGCCTACGCCCGGCTCCACCGGCTAAACGCCGTGCCCGGCCCCCCGCTCCCGCGCAAGGTGCCCTCGTGAACGTTCCCGGGGCCCGCACGGCCCCGCCCCTGGCACCGGGCACCACGCCGGTGCCGGGCTACCGGGTGCTGGCGCACCTGACCCGCACCGGCTGGCTCGACGTCTACGACGTCTGGAGCGAGCAGCGGGCCTGCCGGTGCGTGCTCAAGGCGGTGCGTCCCGACCGCCGGGGCGAGCAGCGGCTGCGGGAGCGGCTGCTGCGCGAGGGACGGTGGCTGCGCGAGTTCACCCATCCCCACCTGGTCCGTGCCTACGAGACCGTCGAGTCGCCCGAGCCGCTCGTCGTCCTGGAGACCCTGACCGGGGAGACGCTCTCCCACCTCCTGGACAGGCTGCGGCGCCGGCCGGCCGCCGCCGACGTGGCGCTGCTGGGGGTGCAGCTGTGTTCCGCGGTCCACTACCTCCACGGCCGGGGCGTGCTGCACCTGGACCTCAAACCGTCCAACGTGGTGGTGGACTGCGGTCATACGAAGGTGCTGGACCTGAGTGTGGCCCGGCCGCCCGGGCCGGCGCCCGCGGGCCTGGGCACGTTCTGCTACCTGGCCCCGGAGCAGGCCCGCGGCGGGCCGCTCACCGCCGCGGCCGACGTGTGGGGCATCGGCATCACCCTGTTCGAGGCCGCCTGCGGAGTCCTGCCGTTCGGCCGCGGCGGGCCGGCGGCCGAGGAGACCTGCGACGGGCAGGAGTCCGAAGACGGCACTCCCGCCGGCCCGCCCGCGGGGTATCCGCAGCTGGAGCGGGGTGCCCCGCCGGTCGCGTCCCTGAGGCGTCTGCCCGCCGCTCTCGCCGCTGCCGTCGACGGCTGTCTCAGGGCCGATGCGCCCTCCCGTCCCACGGTCGCCGAACTGGCCGCCGCCCTGGAGGCGATGCTGCCCGTCCAGCCACCGCCCGGGGCCCGGCGGGCGGCGCATGCGGCCCGCGTCTGAGGGCCGGCGGAGGGGGCCGGCGGGCGGCTCCGTCACGCCCGGGTCACGACCTGGCCCGTCTGCAGAGGTGCCCGGGCGAGGACCGTGCCGTCCGTGGTCACGATGTGGGCGCCGGACACCGCCTTGGGATCGATGGCGGTCTGCCCGCCCCACGAGCCGTGTCCGTCGCGCAGCAGGAAGTCGCCCACGGGCACCGTCGTGCCGTCGGAGTGTTCGAGCACGCAGCGGACCTTGCCGTTGTACGGGGCGCCGGTGCCGGTGAGTGTGACGGTCATGAAGATCCAGCCGTGGGGGCCGGGCTGGGCGTAGACGTCGCCGACCGGGTGCCCGCCGCCGGTCGGGATCATGTCGCCGACCAGCAGGGGTTCGCTCTCCACGGCGGCCGGCGGCGAGGCGGTGACCTCCTGGACGGCGGTGCCGACGGCCCAGCCGGCGAACCCGATGGCGAGCGCGAGTGCGGAGGCGACCGCCGCCACCCGCAGCCGCGCACGGCGGGCCCGGCCCCGGATGCCCTTGTGCGCGAGACCGCGCGTGCGGTCATGGGACCGTGCCTCGTGCGCCGCCGCGTCCTGGGCCACCTTGCGGGCCACCCGGGCCTCGAACCCGACCGGCGGCTCGCTCTCCGGCAGCAGACCGATCAGCCGGTCGCCGACGAGGGTCAGCTGCTCGACGTACTCCCGGCAGTCGGCGCAGTGGTCCAGATGCGCGACGGCCGCCGCCCGCTCCCGGCCGGGCAGCACTCCGAGCGCGAGCTCGGCGCCGATCTCGCGCAGGTTCTCGCAGGTCACGTCACGGGACATTTTCGCCTCGGTTCGGAGACGCGAGCGTGGACCGCAGTTTCGCCATCGCCGTCCTGATCCGTGTCTTCGCCGTGCCCAGCGGGACGCTCTCCGCGTCGGCGATCTGCTGGGCCGTCATGCCGTAGATGCCGGCCATCACCAGGGCGCGGGCCTGTTCCCGCGGCAGCCGCGCCAGGGCGGCTCGGAGCTGGGAGGAGGCCTCGTCGGCGAGCGCCCACTGTTCGGGGGTCTCGGTGACCACGCCGAGCAGGCCGTCGAGGTTCTCGGGGGCCACCGGCTCCGTCCGCCGCGCACGGACGGCGTCGATGGCGAGGTTGTGCGCGATGGTCGTGAGCCAGGTCGTGACCGATCCGCGGCGCGAGTCGTAGATCTGCGCATGGCGCCAGGCCCGCTCGAACGTCTGCTGAGCGATGTCCTCGGCGAGCTGTGGATCCCTGGTGACCGCCATGGCGACTCCGAACACCCTGTGCTGGAACCTCCGGACGAAGGTGACGGCGAGTTCCGGGTCGCCTGTGGCCAGTCCGGACAGCAGCGCTTCGTCCGGAAGGCGGCCCACAGGTGACCGGAGACCCGACACACCTCTGTATACGGTCGGCCGCCGCCAGGAGATTGCGTGCCCGCCACGGAAGATCACCTTCCTATTCTGCGCCGCCGGGCGGGGCCCTGCATGCGGGTCAGTGACCGTTCTGCGCCAGCCGCAGCAGATGGTCCGCCAGCGCCTGTCCCCCGGTCGGGTCCCGGCTGATCAGCAGCAGGGTGTCGTCACCGGCGATGGTCCCCAGGATGTCGTGCAGCTCGGCCTGGTCGATGGCCGAGGCGAGGAACTGGGCGGCCCCCGGCGGGGTGCGCAGGACCACGAGGTTGGCGGAGGCCTCCGCGGAGATCAGCAGCTCCTGGGACAGGCGCCGCATCCGCTCCTCCTTCGCCGACTCGCCGAGCGGCGCGCGGGGCGTGCGGAAACCTCCCTCGCTCGGCACCGCGTAGATCAGGTCGCCGTCGTTGTTGCGGATCTTGACCGCGTTCAGCTCGTCGAGGTCCCGGGACAGCGTCGCCTGGGTGACGCTCAGCCCGTCGTCGGCGAGCAGCTTCGCCAGCTGGCTCTGCGAGCGCACCGCCTGCCGGTTGAGGATGTCCACGATCCGGCGGTGCCGTGCGGTGCGGGTCTGCGGTACGGCGGGCCCGGCGGCCGCCGCCTGATCATGGTCCTGCGCCTGGCTCATCGTCGTCTCATTCTCCGGATCGTCCGTCCCCGTTCGCCGGGCTCGCCGCCTCGAGGATGCCGGGCAGCGCCTGGAGGAGGGCACCTGCCTCGTCGTCGCGGAGGTTCAGCGGCGGCATGAGCCTCACGACGTCGGGGGCGGGCGCGTTCACCAGGAAACCGGCCTCCTGGGCCGCCTGCTGCACCTGCGGTGCGTGCGGCCCGGTGAGCACGATACCCAGGAGGAGGCCGGTACCCCGGACATAGTCGATCAACGGGTGGTTCAGCGCCTCGATTCCGTCCCGCAGCCGCTCGCCCTGCCGCTTGACGTTCTCCAGCAGTCCGTCGTCCGCGATGGTGTCGAGGACGGCGAGGCCGGCCGCGCAGGCCACCGGGTTGCCGCCGAAGGTCGAGCCGTGGTGGCCGGGCCGGAAGAGTTCGGCGGCCCGCCCGAAGGCCACGGTGGCGCCGAGCGGCAGCCCGCCGCCCAGTCCCTTGGCGAGGGTGACGACATCCGGCAGGACGCCCTCGTGGGCCTGGTACTCGAACCAGTTCCCGGTGCGGCCGACGCCCGTCTGGACCTCGTCGAGGACGAGCAGCGCCCCGGTGGCGGCGGTGATCGCCCGGGCCGCCTTGAGATAGCCGGCCGGGGGCACCACCACGCCGTTCTCGCCCTGGATGGGCTCGATGACGACGAGCGCCGTCTCCTCGGTCACCGCCGCGGCCAGCGCCTGCGCGTCGCCGTAGGGGACGTGCGTGACGTCGCCGGGCAGCGGCAGGAACGGCGCCTGCTTGCCGGGCTGGCCGGTGAGCGCGAGGGCGCCCATGGTCCGGCCGTGGAAGCCGCCCGTGGTGGCGACCATGTGGCTGCGCCCGGTCAGCCGGCCGATCTTGAACGCGCCCTCGTTGGCCTCGGCGCCGGAGTTGCAGAAGTAGACCCTGCCGTCCCGTCCGAAGAGCTGGAGCAGCCGTTCGGCGAGGGCCACGGGCGGCTCGGCGACGAACAGGTTGGAGACGTGGCCGAGGGACGCGATCTGCCTGCTGACGGCCTCCACGACGGCCGGGTGGGCGTGGCCGAGGGCGTTGACCGCGATACCGCCGACGAAGTCGAGGTACTGCCTGCCGTCGGCGTCCCACAGCCGGGCGCCCTCGCCGCGCACGAGGGCCAGCCGAGGAGTCCCGTAGTTGTCCATCAGCGCGCCCTGCCAGCGCCCGGCCAGCTCTGCGTTGGTCGCGGTACCCGTCATGACTGCTCCCCCTCGGCGTCGTCGGGCACGACCATGGTGCCGATGCCCTCGTCGGTGAAGATCTCCAGCAGGATCGAGTGCTGGACCCGGCCGTCGATGACCCGGGCGGTCCGTACGCCGCCGCGCACGGCGTGCAGACAGCCCTCCATCTTCGGCACCATGCCGGCGGACAGCTCCGGCAGCAGCTTCTCCAGCTGCGATGCGGTGAGCCGGCTGATCACCTCGTCGGACTCGGGCCAGTCCTCGTAGAGGCCCTCGACGTCCGTGAGGACCATGAGGGTCTCGGCCCCCAGTGCCGCAGCGAGTGCCGCAGCCGCCGTATCAGCATTGACGTTGTAGACATGTCCGTCGTCCTGACTGCGGGCGATGGAGGAGACGACCGGGATGCGGCCGTCGGCGAGCAGTGCCTCGATCGCGCCCGTGTCGATCTCGGTGATCTCGCCGACCCGCCCGATGTCGACCGGCTCGCCGTCGATCTCGGGCCGGTGCCTGGTTGCGGTGATGGTGTGCGCGTCCTCGCCGGTCAGGCCCACGGCCAGCGGTCCGTGCTGGTTGAGCAGGCCGACCAGCTCGCGCTGCACCTGTCCGGCGAGCACCATCCGTACGACGTCCATGGCGTCCTCGGTGGTGACCCTGAGACCCGCCTTGAACTCGCTGACGATGCCGTGCCGGTCGAGGGCCGCACTGATCTGCGGGCCGCCGCCGTGCACCACGACCGGCTTGAGACCGGCGTGCCGCAGGAAGACGACGTCCTGGGCGAAGGCGGCCTTCAGCTCCTCGTTCACCATGGCGTTGCCGCCGAACTTGATGACGACGGTCTTGCCGTGGTGCCGGGTGAGCCAGGGCAGCGCCTCGATGAGGATCTGGGCCTTGGGCAGGGCGGTGTGCTTGCGCGTGGTTCCGGTGCTCATGAGGAGTAGGCGCTGTTCTCGTGGACGTAGTCGGCGGTGAGGTCGTTGGTCCAGATGGTGGCGGTCGCGCTGCCGGCCGCGAGGTCGGCGACGATGTGCACCTCGCGGTAGCGCATGTCGACCAGCTCGCGGTCCTCGCCGACGCCGCCGTTCTTGCACACCCAGACGCCGTTGATGGCCACGTTGAGCTGGTCGGGCTCGAAGGCGGCCCGGGTGGTGCCGATCGCGGACAGCACGCGGCCCCAGTTGGGGTCCTCGCCGTGGATCGCGCACTTGAGGAGGTTGTTGCGGGCGACGGAGCGGCCCACCTCGACGGCGTCGTCCTCGGTCGCGGCATTGATCACCTCGACCTTGATGTCCTTGCTGGCGCCCTCGGCGTCGCGGATCAGCTGCTGCCCGAGGTCGTCGCAGACCTGCCGTACGGCCTCGGCGAACTCGTCGTGGCCGGGAGTGATGCCGGAGGATCCGGAGGCGAGCAGCAGCACCGTGTCGTTGGTGGACATGCAGCCGTCGGAGTCGACGCGGTCGAAGGTGACCCTGGTGGCGGCGCGCAGGGCACGGTCCAGCACCTCGTCGCCGAGGTCGGCGTCGGTGGTGAGCACGACCAGCATGGTGGCGAGGCCGGGGGCGAGCATGCCCGCGCCCTTGGCCATGCCGCCGACGGTCCAGCCGTCCTTGGTGACCACGGAGGTCTTGTGGACGGTGTCGGTGGTCTTGATGGCGATGGCCGCCTTCTCGCCACCGTGCTCGGACAGCTGGGCGGCGGCCGCCCCGATGCCCGGCAGGAGCTTGTCCATGGGCAGCAGCACGCCGATCAGACCGGTGGAGCAGACGGCGACCTCGATGGCGCCCCGGCCGAGCACCTCGGCCGCCTTCTCGGCGGTGGCGTGCGTGTCCTGGAAGCCCTTGGGGCCGGTGCAGGCGTTGGCGCCGCCGGAGTTGAGGACGACGGCCGACACCTGGCCGCCTGCGAGGACCTGCTCGGACCACAGCACCGGCGCGGCCTTCACGCGGTTGGAGGTGAAGACGCCCGCGGCGGCACGGCGCGGCCCGTTGTTGACCACCAGAGCCAGATCCGGGTTGCCGTTCTCCTTGATCCCGGCGGCGATGCCCGCCGCCGTGAATCCCTTGGCTGCCGTGACACTCACGGTGCGACTCCGATCGTCGAAAGCCCGGTCGTCTCGTCGAGACCCAGGGCGATGTTCATGCTCTGGACGGCACCGCCCGCGGTGCCCTTGGTCAGGTTGTCGATGGCGCTGATCGCGATGATGCGGCCCACCGCCGCGTCGTATGCGACCTGCACCTGAACGGCGTTGGAACCGTGGACGGACGCCGTCGCCGGCCACTGGCCCTCGGGGAGCAGACGGACGAACGGTTCGTCGGCGTAGGCCTTCGCGTAGGCGGCGCGCAGCGACTCTCCGGTGACGCCCGCCCGGGCGGTGGCGCTGCACGTGGCGAGGATCCCGCGGGGCATCGGCGCGAGAGTGGGTGTGAAGGAGACCGCGATCCGCTCCCCGGCCGCCCCGGTGAGGTTCTGGATCATCTCGGGGGTGTGCCGGTGGCCGCCGCCGACGCCGTACGGCGTCATGGAGCCCATGACCTCGCTGCCGAGCAGGTGCGGCTTGGGTGCCTTGCCGGCGCCGGAGGTGCCGGACGCGGCGACGATCACCGCCTCGGGCTCGGCGAGGCGGGCCGCGTAGGCCGGGTACAGGGCGAGGGAGACGGCGGTCGGGTAGCAACCGGGCACCGCGATGCGCCTGGACCCGGTGAGCCGGGCGCGGGCGCCCGGAAGTTCGGGGAGGCCGTAGGGCCAGGTGCCGGCGTGCGGGGAGCCGTAGAACGTCTCCCAGTCGGCCGGGTCCTTCAGCCGGAAGTCCGCGCCCATGTCGATCACGAGGACGTCCGGGCCGAGCTGCTCGGCGACGGCGGCGGACTGCCCGTGCGGCAGCGCCAGGAAGACGACGTCGTGTCCGGCGAGCGCCTCGGGCGTGGTCTCGGCCAGCACCCGGTCGGCCAGCGGCAGCAGATGCGGCTGGAGCGCGCCGAGTGGCTGGCCGGCGTTGGAGTTGCCGGTCAGGGCACCGATCTCGACCTCGGGGTGGGCGAGGAGCAGGCGCAGGACCTCTCCGCCCGCGTATCCGCTCGCTCCGGCCACCGCCGCACGTACCGCCATGTCCATCCTCCTCTGGATGGCATGACTATACGTATCGATGCACTTTTATGCAATCGACTTGGGGAGCATGACCCACCGGGACACGACGAAGGTGACCGGGATCGCCGCCGCCGAGGCGAGCAGTGGGGCGAAGCGGCTGCCGGCGTGCAGGACGTCGACGATCACGTACACCCCGGCGGTCGTGATGAGGAAATTGGTGACGTTGGTCAGCGGGAACAGCAGGAATTTCCGCCAGGTGGGCCTCGTGCGGTAGGTGAAGCGCGCGTTCAGGAAAAAGGATCCGACCATACTGATGAGGAAAGCCAGAGTATGCGCGGCAAGGTAGGGAAGCCAATTGAGAAACAACAGGTAAAGACAGTAGTAGGTGGCCGTATTCACGACTCCGACCACAGCAAAGGTGAGGATCTGCCTGGACATCAGGGGATGAGATCTTTCGTCCGTTCCACATTGGTCGCCTTCACCAGGAAGTGCGGACGGCCCTTCACCTCGTAGTAGATGCGGCCGGTGTACTCCCCGATGACTCCCAGCATGACCATCTGGACACCGGCCAGGGCGGTGACGGCGGTGATGATGGTCACATACCCCGGTGTCTGGACCCCGTTGACCAGGGCGGCGCCCACGATCCAGGCCGTGTACAGCCCCGCGCACAGCAGCAGGCCCATGCCGAGCCACAGGGCGGCGCGCAGCGGCCGGTTGTTGAAGGACAGCAGGCCGTCCAGGCCGTAGTTGAGCAGGCTGCGGAAGGACCAGGAGCTGCTGCCCGCCTCACGCGTCGCGTTCTCGTACTCGAAGGTGGTGCTCGGGAAGCCGACCCAGGCGAACAGGCCCTTGGAGAAGCGGTTGTACTCGGTGAGGTCCAGGATCGCGTCCACCACGCGGCGCGAGAGCAGGCGGAAGTCACCCACGCCGTCGACGAGTTCGACGTCGACAAGGCGGTTGATGAGCCGGTAGTACAGGCGGGCGGTGAAGGTGCGGGCGAAGCGGTCGCCGGTGCGGGTGCGCCTGGCGATGACCTGGTCGTAGCCCTGCGCGCGCAGCTTCACCATCCGCTTGATCAGCTCCGGCGGGTGCTGGAGGTCGGCGTCCATGACCACGACCGAGTCGCCCGCGGCGTGCCTGAGGCCGGCGAGCAGGGCCGCCTCCTTGCCGAAGTTGCGGCTGAAGGAAACGTAGCGCACCCGGGAGTCCCGCACGGAGAGGTCCTCCAGGACGGCGAGCGTGCGGTCGCGGCTGCCGTCGTCGACGTACACGAACTCCATGTCGTGGCCGAGCGGCAGCAGCTCGTCCGCGATCTTCTGGACCTCGACGTGGAAGCGTTCGAGAACGTCTTCCTCGTTGTAGCAGGGCACGACGATCGATATCAGCATGGCGGTCCCTCCAGGGGAGCGGTCACAGGGCGGTGGCCACGCGCTCGCGCGGTGGTGTGGTCGTGGACGGTGCCGGGGCACGTCGGCGGCGGACGGCGGTGAAGGTGGCGAGCACGGCGAGCACGAGGAGCGAGGCGCCCCCGACGGCCGTGCCCAGCCGCAGGCCGGGCGGGTGGAAGGTGCAGGTGAGACTGGTCGCGGAACCGTCGAGGGGCATGGCGATCAGCCCGTGGTACTCCCCCGCGGGCGCGGCGGGGGCGTCGCCCGCCGCGCAGCGCCAGCCGGCGATCCGGGGCGCCGCGACGACGGCGGTGCCCCGGCTGCCGGGCGGCAGTTCGGCCCGGATCGTGCCGTCGGAGACGGTCACCCGGGTGGCGCCGGTGGCCCTGAGCCGTTCGACGGCGCTGTGCAGCCGGGCGGTGTCCAGGCAGCCGACCGCGCCGTCCGGGACCATGCTCGTCTTGTCCGGCGACAGCTCGATCCGCAGGCGGCCGGAGGCCGGAACCGTCCCGAGCCGCTGCATGGGCGCGATCTTGGTGACGGGGTGGTCGGACCGGAACCGTCCGGTCGGGCCCTGCGCCGGGGCGCCGGTGAGCCGCGCGGTGCCCGACAGGTGCGGCGCCCACAGGTACACCTCGCTGCCGGCCGGGCACCGGGCCGTGATGGTGGGCCTGCGCACGACGGTCGCGGCGGGCAGCGCGCCGATGCGCAGGCCGGGCCGGTCGTCGTCGCTGCGGCTCGGCACCCGGCCGGCGCTGGTGCGCACGGTGAGGCGCGGCACCGTGTAGACGCGGGTGCCCAGCAGCAGTTCCTGGTTGCGGTACGGCGACGGACCGAAGGCGGAGAGGCCGGCGTGCGCGGCGGCGCCGGACGGACGGACCGTCACCAGGGGCGGCACCTCCTGGCGGGACACGGTCACCCCGCTGCCGTCCTGCGGGAACCAGTTCTGGTGCGGGTCGGGCGGGGAGTGCACCCGGGCGCCCACGGAGAAGATCGCGTCGGTGACGGCGTTGTCGAGGCTCTGGAGGTTGCGGCCGCGCGAGGTCCAGCCGCCCCCGAGCGCGGTGAGCGTGCGGCTGAGCACGTCGGACGTCAGGCTGCTGTAGTACTGGGCGCCCTGGCCGCCGACCAGCATCGGGTCGTTGCCGACGGTCTGCTCGCGTCCGGGGTCGGTGCGGTACCGGGGCCAGCCGTCGGCCTCGGAGACCGCCGCCGCCTGCCGCGACTGCCGCTGCCCCCAGGGCGCATAGTCGTCCATGTGCGCGAGGCGCATCCGGGTCGCCACGGCGGAGGTGGCGGCAGTCTCGCCGATCTGCGCGCCGAGCAGCAGCACGACGGCCAGGACGGTGAGCCGGTTGCGCCGCCCGGCGCCGGCACGGCCGAGCAGGGCGAGTCCGCCGAGCGCGCCGGCGGTGGCGAGCAGCAGCACCGGCCAGGCGAAGAACCGGACCACGTGACTGCTGCTCGCGACGAGGGCGATCAGGGCGAGGAGTCCGGCGGCCGCCGTGAGCGCGCGCCGGTCGGGCAGGCCGTACGCCAGCGCCTGCCAGGCGGCGATCACCAGCAGCCCGCACAGCACGAACGCCTGGCGGTAGGGGCTGCCCTGCGGGGTGGCGAAGGCGTGCCAGACCAGGTGGGTCGGCGCCCACTGCAGGGAGAGGGTCACCAGGAGGACGAGGAGGGTCCAGCCCGTGCGCACCCGGACGGGGACCGCGCGGTGGAACGGCAGGGCGAGGGCGAGCAGCAGGGCGGTGATGCCGACGTAGAGGGCGGGGGACGCGAAGCCGTAGGTCGCCGGCAGCAGCCGGGCGAGCAGGTCCTCGTTGCCCACCGGGACGAACTCGCGGACGCGGCCCGGGTAGGCGTGCTTGGTGCCGAAGTAGACAACGGTGACCAGCGGGGCGGCGAGACCCATGCCGAGGACGACGATGAGGGCGGCGCGGCCCGCCGCCGCGAGCGCCCGGCGGCGGGGCAGGTCCGCCAGCAGCAGCCGGAGCAGCAGGACGAGTGCGGCGCCCAGGGTGGCCATGTAGGCCGTGTAGAAGTTGGCGGCCCAGGCGAGGGCCACGACGAGGACGCCGAGGTAGCGGCGGCGTCCGGCGAGCGCCCATTCGCCGACCAGGCAGAGCAGGGGCAGGGCGATGAGCCCGTCCAGCCACATCGGGTTGTAGGAGGCGTCGGCGACGCTCCAGCCGCACAGGGCGTAGGAGGTGCCGAGCAGACCGGCCGCCCACCAGCGGCCGGAGCGCAGGGTCAGGAGCAGACAGGCCATGGCGGCCGCGGCCGCGGCGGTCTTCAGGGCGGTGACGACGTACACCGCGAGATCGATCTCGTCGCGCGGGAAGAGGGCCACGAGCAGCGCGAACGGACTGCTGAGGTAGGTGCCGAGGTCGGGCAGGAAGCTGGAGCCGTAGCCGGACTGCCAGTTGACGAGGAGGCCGCCGTCGGCCCTGCCGTGCAGCAGGTCCCACAGGTGGGCGTGGAAGGGCACGTACTGGTTGCCCAGATCGTTGACGCTGCGAGTGCGGGGACCGAAGGGGTAACTGCGGGCGAGGGTGTCGGCGGCGCAGAACGCCGTGATCGTGACGGCCGCGGCGAGCAGGGCGGCGGCCCGCCTCGGTCGGGATATTTCTTTCACACCCTGTTCCTGTCCGGGAGCCGACGCGCACTGCTGTGAGCGGCGCCACTTCTGCCGGGCGAAGTCGAGCAATGCATTTCGGGCGGTCCCCCACAGAATGTATGCCTCATCGATTCGCCGTCTTAGACGGAACAAGTTTCACGTTGGTTGTGCGTGCACCGAAAAGTGGGGTGACTTCTTCCGAATACGGGAAACACCGCGTGAATTTCATGAAGTCCGGGAAAACAGTGGCTTTCCGAATGGTGATAGTCAGGTGAACCGCCCTGACGGGCCGCTGCGGAGAGTGAGCGCGGACCGGGCCGGTCGTCCACGGACGCGTCCGGCACGGCAGGATGGGAAACGGAACAGGGGGCGGACGCGCGTCGGCGGACACACGAACAGGCAGACGGACAGGGGTGATGATGGGCGAGTTCTGGCCCATGGCCGACGTCCTGGCCCATCTGGCCGGAGGCTGGCGGGTGGAGCGGACCGTGCGGGACCTGGCGAGCGGGAGCGACGGGCACTTCGAAGGGGTCACCGTCTTCGGCCCGCTCGACGGCGGCGGGCTGCTGCACGAGGAGTCGGGTGCGTTCACCTGGCAGGGCGTGACGCGGGACGCCACGCGGACGCTGCGGTTCCTGCCGGGGAGTGCGCCGGGCACGGCGGACGTACGGTTCGCGGACGGCCGGCCCTTCCACGAGCTGGACCTGACCACGGGGCGGTACGTCGCCGATCACTCCTGCTCGGCCGACCTCTACCGGGGGGAGTTCACCGTCACGGACGCCGACCACTGGCGCACGGTGTGGCGGGTGGGCGGACCGGCCAAGGACCTGGTGCTGACCACCTGCTACGCGCGTGTGCGCTGAGCCGGCGCGGCGTCGAGGCGGAGGTTCCAGCGCCCCGCGCGTCCGGTCACGGTGGTCGTCGACAGGGGACGGACGTCGATGTTCCAGTAGGTCGCGGGCGGCGCCTTGAGGGCGTACACCAGGGCCGCGCGGATCACGGAAGGCTCGGCGACGGCGACGATCCGGCCACCGTCCTCGACCGGGCGGGTGTCCAGCCAGCCGCCGACCCGGGATATGAAGGCCAGCAGTGACTCGCCGCCGTGCGGGGTGGAGCGCGGGTCGGCGAGCCAGGCGTCCACGGCGTCCGGCTCACGGGCCATCGCCTCGCCCAGCGTCAGGCCGCCCCAGCGGCCCATGTCGCAGTCGCGCAGGGCGAGCTGCACCAGCGGGGCGTACCCGAGGGCGTCGCCGGTGGCACGGCTGCGCGGGGTCGGGGAGCAGTAGCGCAGCTCGGCCGCCGCCAACGGCAGCAGGTCCCCGGCCAGGCTCTGCACCTCGTCCCAGCCGGCCTGGTCCAGCGGCCGGTCGTCCTGGAAGCGCTCCGCGAGCAGCGGGGAGCTGCGCGCTGAGGCGACGAACGTGACCCGAAGTGGCATGCGGTGATGGTGGGCCGCGCGTGTGCGCAGGTCAAGGGCTGCCGCCTGTGAGCTACCCGGGGTATGCGAGCGCTTACTCGAACGGGAGCAGCATCCACTGGTCGGGGCGCTCCAGCGGCCCGAAGCCCAGCTTCTCGTACACGCCGTGCGCGTCCTCGGTGGCCAGCAGCATGCGGCGCAGGCCGAAGGGCCGCAGGTGGTCGAGGATGCGGCCGACGAACGCCGTGCCGACGCCCTTGCCGCGCACCGAGGGGTCGACGTACACATCGGCGAGCCAGGCGAACAGCGCGCGGTCGGTCACCACGCGCGCGTAGGCCACCTGTTCGCCCGAGCCGACGGCGTACACCCCGAAGTTGATCGAGGACGCCATCGCGCGCTCGTGCTTCTCCCGGGGACGGTCGATCGCCCAGTACGCGTCGGCCGACAGCCAGCCGTGGACGCGGCCGACGTCGACGCGGGCGGTGTCGGCGGAGAACTCGTAGCCGTCGGGGAGGTCGGGTGCGTCGCTCATGCGGTGGATCCTCACAGGCCGGCGAGGCCGGCGTCGAACGGATTTACCCGCCCGCCCCGCCCCACCCGGCCGACTGGACTGCGTCCCACCCGGCCCTGTGGACCACGCCCCGCCCGCCGGGGCCAGAGGCCACGTCCCGCCCGCCGGGGCCCGCGTCACCCACCTGCCCGAACGGCACGTCTAGAGCACCTCGTCGCACGCCACCCGCAGCCGCCGCACCCCCTCCTCGATCTCCCCCGTCCCGGCCACCGCCGCAAAGCTCAGGCGGAGGTGGCTCGCCGGCGGCTCGGCGCTGAAGTAGGGACGGCCGGGCGTGACGGCCACCCCCGCGCGCAGGGCCGCGGCCGTCAGGGACGCCTCCGCCCCGGAACCGAGCGCCCGGGAGGTGCTCCCGTTGCCGTCGGGGAGGCGGAGCCAGAGGTGGTAGCCGCCGGACGGGATGTGCGGCAGGGCGAGTTCGGAAAGGTGGCGGGCGAGTGCGGCCGTCATGGCGTCGCGGCGGGTCTTCAGCTCGGCCGACAGCGCCCTCAGATGGCGGGGCCAGGCCGGTGAGCCGACGAGTTCCAGGGCGGCCTCCTGGAGCGGCCGGGGGACGAAGAAGCTGTCCACCACCTGGATGGCGCGCAGGCGCTCCAGCACCGGTCCGCGCGCGGCCAGCGCGCTCACCCGGAAGCTGGGCGAGGTCGCCTTGGTCAGCGAGCCGACGTGGACGACGACGCCGTCGGGGTCGTCGGCGGCCAGCGTGCGGGGCAGCGGGCCCGAGTCGGCGTGCACGAGTCGCCGTACGTAGTCGTCCTCGATGACGAACGCGCCCGCGGCGCGGGCGATGCGCAGCACCTCGGCGCGGCGGTCCGGGGCGAGGACCGCGCCGGTCGGGTTCTGGAACAGGGGCTGGCAGACGAACACCCGGGCACCGGTGGCCTTGAAGGCGTCGGCGAGCAGGTCGGGCCGTACGCCGTCGGGGTCGACCGGCACCGGGACCGGGCGCAGGCCGGCCGAGCGGGCCAGGGCCAGCATGCCCGGATAGGTGGGCGACTCCACGAGGACCTGGGCGCCGGGCGGGGCGAGCGCCCTGAGCGCCGTGGCCAGTGCGGACTGCCCGCCGGCGGCGATCAGTACCTCGGCGGCCGTGACGGCACCGCCGATACCGCGCGCGAACCACTCCCGCAGCTCCGGCAGGCCCTCCAGCGGGGGCCTGCCCCAGGCGCCGGGCCGTCGTCCGGCGCGGGCGAGGGCCGCGGCCATCGCCCGCTCGGGCTGGAGGGAGGGGTGGGGGTAGCCGCCGTTGAACTCCAGCACGCCCGGGGGCGGTGCGGCGAGGCAGATCGTGACGCCGGAGGCGTCCACCGTGCGCGGTACCAGGTCGGCGGCGCCCTCGGCGCTCAGCGCGACCTCCTGCCAGGAGGTGTCCCCGGCGGACCCGGCGGCCCGCGGCCGCGCGCGGAAGGCGCCGGCACCGGGCCGGGTGACCACCAGTCCCTCGGCGGCCAGCTGGGCCAGGGCCCGGGAGACGGTCACGGGGCTCACCCGGAACCGCTCGACCAGCGCCCTGCTCGATGGGAGCTTTCCACCAGGAGAGTAGCGGTCCATCTCCCGCCGCAGCTGTTCTGCCAGTTCACCCACACTGCTACGCTCAGACATGAAAGTACAGAGTAGCGCTACTACGACGACGGCGATAGCGGTCCCCCCTCCCCGCGAGCACCGGTCCCTGGGCACGGGCCTTGCCGCACTCGGCGTGATCGCCTTCTCCCTCACCTTCCCGTCCACCGCATGGGGCCTGGAGAGCTTCGGCCCCTGGTCCCTGGTGGCCGTGCGCAGCGTCCTCGCCGCGCTCGTCGCGGGAGTGTGTCTCCTGGTGCTCAGGGTGCCGCCGCCCGCGCGGCGGCATCTGCCGGGTCTCGCGGTCGTCGCCGCCGGCGTGGTGGCCGGCTTCCCGCTGCTGACCACGCTCGCCCTGCAGACCTCGACCACCTCGCACGCCGCCGTCGTGGTGGGCCTGCTCCCGCTGACCACCGCCGCCTGCTCGGCGCTGCGCACGGGTCACCGGCCCTCGCGCCGGTTCTGGCTGGCGGCGCTCGTCGGCGCGGCGGCCGTGATCGCCTTCACCGTCGGCCAGAGCGGCGGCACGCTCACCGCCGCCGACGGATACCTGTTCGCCGCGCTGCTGGTGTGCGCGGCCGGATACACCGAGGGCGGCAGGCTCGCCCGCGTCATGCCCGGCTGGCAGGTCATCGGCTGGGCGCTGGTGCTGTGTCTGCCCCTGAGCGTGCCGGCCGCCGCGCTGGCGCTGTCGTCCGAACCGGTGCACCCGACCTGGCACGGCGTGACGGGTCTGCTGTGGGTCTCGGTGGTCTCGCAGTTCCTCGGGCTGGTCGTCTGGTACCGCGGCATGGCCGCCATCGGGATTCCGAAGGCCAGCCAGTTGCAGTTGGCCCAACCGCTGCTCACACTGGTGTGGTCGGCGCTGCTGCTGGGCGAGCACCTCGCGGCGGCCGCTCCGCTGACCGCCGTCGCCGTGCTCGTCTGCATCGCCGTCACCCAACGGTCGTGACCGTGAGGAGGGCCTGATGCGCGCAACCGTGGGCGACCAGCTTGTCCAGCACGGCAGGGTGGTCGGCGAACACGACCACATCTCGGAGGTCGTGGAAGTGCTGGGTTCCGAGGGCAATCCGCCGTACCGCGTCCGCTTCCAGGACGGGCACGAGGCGATCATGTCCCCCGGCCCCGACTGCCAGGTCAAGCACAAGGACAAGAACCAGCACTAGATCAGCGCGGTGGTTTCGCCGGCTGCCCGTAGTGGTCGGCGACCACCCGCGCCATCGCCCCGATCGGATCCGCCGCCACCTCCTTGGCGGCGAAGAAGACATGCCCGCGCACCTGCGGATACCGGGCCGCGAGGGTGAGATGCCGGGACAGCTCCACGGGGTCACGCCACTCCGAGGGCTGTCCGGCCGCCCCCGCCCTGTAGAGGGCCTCTCCGATGTACAGCTGTGTCCCGGTGCCCTCGGCCGCCTTCGCCCACCAGTCGACCAGGGTCGCGTAGTCGGCGGCCGCGAAGCCGATGTGCCAGTACAGCTGCGGGACGATGTAGTCGATCCACCGGTTGCGGACCCAGGTGAGCGTGTCCGCGTACAGGTCGTCGTAGGTCTGCACGCCCGCCTGTGTGTCCGAACCACGGGGGTCGGTCGTGGCGTTGCGCCACACCCCGAAGGGGCTGACCCCGAAGCGGGTGCCGGGACGCACCCGTCCGACGGCCGCCGCCATCTCCTTCACCAGCGTGTCGATGTTGGCGCGGCGCCAGGCGGCCCGGCCGGGGAAGTCGCCGCCGTGCCGGTCGTAGGCGGCGTCGTCGTCGAAGGTCTGGCCCGCGACCGGGTACGGGTAGAAGTAGTCGTCGAAGTGGACGGCGTCGACCGGGTACCGGGCGACCGCGTCGAGCATGGCCTGCTGGACGAAGGCGCGGACCTCGGGCAGGCCGGGGTTGTAGTAGAGCTTCCCGCCGTACGGCACCGCCCAGTCCGGGTGTCTGCGCGCCGGGTGCGAGGCGACCAGCCGGCCGGGGTCGGTGTGGTTGGCGATGCGGTAGGGGTTGAACCAGGCGTGCAGCTGCAGGCCCCTGGCATGGGCCTCCTGGACGGCGGTGCCCAGCGGGTCCCAGCCCGGGTCCTGGCCCTGGGTTCCGGTGAGGCACTCGGACCAGGGCTCGTACGGCGAGGGCCACAGCGCATCCGCGGTCGGCCGCACCTGGAGGACCACCGTGTTGAGCCGGTCACGTACCGCCCTGTCGAGGTGGGCGATCAGCTCCGTGCGCTGCGCGGCGGCCGTCAGGCCCGCCCGCGAGGGCCAGTCGCGGTTGGACACGGTCGCCAGCCACACCCCCCGCATCTCGGCTGCCGGGGGCGGCTCGTGATCTTCCGGGCCCGGCCGGGCCGGCACGGCCGCGGCTCCATGGGCCATGGTCAGCGTCGACAGCGCCGCCAGCGCGAACGCACGCCGTGACATACGCCCCATCTGCACACCCCCATACGCTCCGGATCCGTCACGTCACGGATCGTTCCGCGCCCCAGGATGCACCCACCCGGGCGATCGATCATCGATACTTGGCGGTAACGTGCACGATCGGAGCAGGCGCCGAACCCGGGGTCCTGCCTGAGCCGGAGAACACCAGCGAAGGGAACGATGTGACCGACATCGAGCGCGTCGGAATCGTGGGCTGCGGCCAGATGGGCGCCGGCATCGCCGAGGTGTGCGCCCGCGCGGGACTGGACGTGAAGGTCGCCGAGACCACCGGCGAGGCCCTGGAGATCGGCCGCACCCGGCTGTTCAACTCCCTGACCAAGGCCGCCGAACGCGGCAAGATCAGCGAGGAGGAGCGGGACTCCACGCAGGCGCGGCTGAGCTTCACCACCGATCTCGGCGAGTTCGCCGACCGCGATCTCGTGATCGAGGCCGTGGTGGAGAGCGAGCAGGTGAAGACGGAGATCTTCCAGGTGCTCGACCAGGTGGTGACCCGCGCGGACGCGATCCTGGCCTCCAACACCTCCTCCATCCCGCTGGTGAAGCTGGCGGTCGCCACCTCCCGCCCCGACCACGTGGTCGGCATCCACTTCTTCAACCCCGCTCCGGTGCAGAAGCTGGTCGAGCTGATCCCGGCGCTCACCACCTCCGAGGGCACCCTCAGCCGCGCCCAGATGTTCGCCGAGAAGGTGCTCGGCAAGCACGCCATCCGTGCCCAGGACCGCTCCGGGTTCGTCGTGAACGCGCTGCTGGTGCCCTACCTGCTGTCCGCGATCCGGATGTTCGAGTCGGGCATCGCGAGCCGCGAGGACATCGACAACGGCATGGAGATGGGCTGCGCCCACCCGATGGGCCCGCTCAAGCTGTCGGACCTGATCGGCCTGGACACCATCGTCTCCATCGCCAACTCGATGTACGCCGAGTACAAGGAGCCGCTGTACGCCGCTCCCCCGCTGCTGCAGCGCATGGTCGAGGCGGGCCGGCTCGGCCGGAAGTCCGGCTCGGGCTTCTACACCTACGGCTGACCCACGGCCGACTGCGGCCGACTACGAAGAGCGACGCCCTGCGGGCCCGGCACCGAACTCGGTGCCGGGCCCGTCTGTTTCACACACCGTGTGCGCGCCGGGCACGCATATGCCCTTCGCACACTCTCCCCACGCGCCCACCAGGCGAGTTCACTCTTCATGCGCATGCAAGGGATGCGGAACAACCACGTTCGACTACAGAAAGGAGTGGACCTGTGACCGCCGACCCGGAGCATCCCGTGGTCCATGGAGAACTCGCAGAGTTACGGCGCCGCCTAGACGTGGCGTACGCCCAGGTCGAGGGAGGACTCGCCCTGCTCAGTCACCGCACCAAGGAGACCGCCAAGGAGGTGGACGAGCTGCACACCCGCCTGAACTCGCTGGAACACGCACGCTGGCCACTGCCCTCGGTCGCCGCGCTCACCGCGCTGGGAGCGCTCGTCGTGACGGTCTGGCAGGCTCTGGCCCACTAGCTAGGCGTCGGCGAGCCTGAGGTGGTGCAGCAGAAGTAACGCGGCCGCCATGTTGGCGGCCGGGACCTCCCCTCGGGCGATCAGGTCGGGGACGACTTTGAGGGGGACCCATTCGCGGCGGTCCGACTCGAAGTCGTCCACGGGATGTCCGACGTACTCGCCCCGGTCGGACCAGTAGATGTGGTGCCGGGCGTCGGTGAGGCCGTTGGACGGCTCCACGCTCATCAGGTGGTGCAGGGGTCCCGGCCGCCAGCCGGTCTCCTCCTCCAGTTCTCTGGCGGCCGCGCTCTCGATGTCCTCGCCGTCCTCGACCACGCCCGCGGCCAGTTCCCAGCCCCAGCTGTCGGTGATGAACCGGTGGCGCCACAGGAGGAGGACTTCGCCCGCCTCGTTGACCACCGTGGCGACGGCGACCGGCCGCAGCCGGATCAGGAAGTGGTCGAGGTGCCGGCCGTCCGGCAGCTCGACATCTGCGAGGTTGACGCTGAACCAGCGGTTTTCATAGACAGTTTGTTCGTTCCGTTTCGTCCACTGCACGGTTCTGCCACCTTCCGACGAGTAAGTGGCAATATCGCAGCAGGGACTTGTCCAGGCCTACAGCGCAGGCCTCAGCCGGGGGCTACAGCGGTACGCGCAGTGCGCCGTCGATGAGTTCGGCGGCCTCGGCCGTTCCGGCCGAGCCGCAGCTGACCAGATGCTCGCGCACCGCGCGAAGTCTGTCGCGCAGCCGCTGGGACTCCATCCCGCGGGCCTGTTCGGCCATCTGCACGGCGGTGGCCACCGCGTTGTCGGCATTGCCCTGACGCAGCTCGATCGTGCTGAGCATGGCGAGCCGGTGCACCCGTCCCCGGTCGTGGGCGGGGTTGTCGACCGCGGCGGCCGCGTGCTCCCGGGCGGCGGCCAGCTCCCCGAGGCTGAGCAGCGCCTCGGCCACCTGCACGTTGACGAGGCCCGGCTGGACGTAGCCGGTCTCGTCGGGCTCGTACCCGCGCCGGATACGGTCGGCGGCCGTCTCGGCCCGGCGGATGCAGGACAGCGCGCTGCTGCTGTCGCCGAGGTGGGCGTACGCCTTGGCCTGCATCGCGTACAGGTCGGAGGCGAGGGCCGGGGTGATGTGCCGGCCGGCGGCGCGCAGCGCGGCCTCGGCGAAGGCCACGGCCTGGCGGTACTCCTTCATGAACAGCGCCTGGTTGACGAGCAGCGCGATGACATAGGCGCCAAGTCCCCGATCGCCGCTGGCCTTTGCCAGCCTGAGCGCCTGGTGGAAGTAGCGCTGGGCGAGTCCGTGCGCGTCGGAGTCGTACGCGCAGATGCCCGCGATCGCCACCAACCCGCCGGTGGCGCGGTGCAGTTGGCGGCCGGTGGCGTCGGTGTAGCTGCCGCGCAGCAACGGCGCCGCCTCCGCGTTGAGGAAGCCGACGATCCGGGTGCGGGTCGCGATACCGCCGGCCTTGCGGTACATCTGCTCGTAGTGGGTGCGGGCGGCGCGCAGCATCTCGATGTCGGCCGTGGTGACCCGGTGCCGGCCGCCCCGGGAGACGTCCACGTCCTCGGGCGGGTTCTCCCACTCCCACACCGGCATGACGGCGGGGGTGCCGGTGACCGCGGGAGCCCCGAGCACATGCGGCCGCTGCTGTTCGTCGGAGCGCCACAGCGCGGTGGCCCGCTCCACGAAGCCGGAGAGCGAGCCGGCGTGCGGGGTGCTGGGCTCGCCCGGCACCCCGAGGCCGATGTCGTCCAGGGTGACGGGCCGGTGCAGCCGTCCCGCGAGCACCTCGCAGATCAGGTCGGGCACCTGGCCGCGTGGCCGCTGCCCCTTCAGCCACCGCGCCACGGCGGTGTGTTCGTAACGGAGCGTCAGGCCCCGTTTCCGGCCCGCCTGGTTGACGTGGGCGGCGAGACCGGCGTGCGAGATCCCCGCCTCGTCCAGGATCGCGTCGAGCAGAGTGTTGGGCTGCATGGGATTGCCCCCCCGAGTTGCCTGGTGCCGTCAGCGTAGTGCGTCCGCTTTCACACGGGGTGTGAACGGAGTGCGCGAATCCGCAGCGTGTGCACACTGTTGCGGAGAGTGTTCTGCCGGTTCACTGAAAGTCCTCGCAAGAGGCCGGCCGAGCCACCGGCTCCCCCTCAGAAAGCGGTGGCTCGGCCAGGCGCGCCCACAGCGGTGCGGCGGCTGGCGGCGACGCCGGGACGGCGGTGCGACGCCGGGACGGAGTGCTTTGCCGGGCTAGCGGTGCGTCGTCGGCTGGGGGTCGGTGGGGGCTTGTCGAGCAGTTCCCCGCGCCCCTGGTATACCGGCGTTCCTCCGGTCGTTGCGCAGGACCAGCACGGCGATGTCGTCCGTGGGCCGGCCGCCGGTGTGGTGCAGCACGGCTCCGAAGACCGTGCGCAGGACCGTCTGGGCGGAGAGCGGGTGGTCGTACACCGCCTCGCGCAGGACGGTCGGCAGGGAGAGGAAACGGCCCCGGGCGTCCCGGGCGTCCTCCGCTCCGTCCGTGAACAGGACCAGGGACTCACCGGGCAGGAGGCGGCCGCACGGACGGGCCTCCAGTTCCGCCGGGAGCGGGAAGGGCCCCAGGGGCGGGAGCGGCTCGGCCCGGGTGAGCGGCTCCACCCGGGTGTCCCGGAGCAGATACGGCCAGGGATGACCGCAGTTGAGGGCGCGCAGCCCGCCCTCGCCGTCGATCTCCAGGAGCAGGAGCGTGACGAACTCCTCGGCGACCGGGTTGTCGGGATCCTGGGCACCGCTGGAGGGGTGCTCGGCCCGGGACCGCTCGCGCAGGTGCCGGGCCAGCGTGCGCTCCAGCCTGCGCAGGACCGAGACGAGTTCGGGCTCGTCGTGCGCCGCCTCGCGGAAGCTGCCGAGCACGGCGGCGACGGTGCCGAGGGCGCCCAGACCGTGACCGCGCACGTCCCCCATCACCACCCGGACCCCGTGCTCGGTGGCGACCGCCTCGTACAGGTCGCCGCCGATCGTCGCGCCACGGTCGGCGGACAGCTGGGCCGCGGCGAGATTCAGACCGTCGAGCCGGGCCGGCACGGGCCGCAGGACGACGCTCTGGGCGGCGCCGGCGACCCGGCGGGCCTGCCGCAGCTCACGCAGCAGGGCGCGGCGGACGTACACGATCAGTCCGGTGCCGACGGCGAAGAACACGGCGCTGGTGACGATGCGCGCACCGAGGCCGTCCTGCTGCGAGCAGCCGAATTTGTAGGCGACCGCCACGGCTCCCCAGAGTGTGGCCAGTACGGCTCCCCGCGCGGTGGTCACCCGTGCCTTGATGCGGATCATGCCTCTGGTCCCCCAAATGGGCCCTGACAGAGCAGACGGACCGACCCCGAAAGGCCGGTCCGATTCTGTCGACAGGCATGACCCAGTAGGGACAGATCTCCCTCGGTTCCCACCCGAACGAGTGAGAACACCCAGGCCGACGTGCATTTATGCAGCTGACGGCAGGGCAACGCGCCCCCGAGGAGCGCCGGGAACTGCGCGACCGGCCACGGAAGATCCGCAGCCGGCCGACAACAGAACCTCTACGGCGGTCAGCCCCTGAGCACGGCCCCGGTCCGCTCGCCCGCCAGGGCGACAGCCGCGTCCCGGGCGGCCGAAGCCTCGTCCACGGTCAGCGTACGGTCCCCGGCCCGGAAGCGGAGCGCGTACGCCAGCGACTTCTTGCCCTCACCGATCTGTTCGGCGTTCTCGTACACGTCGAACAGCCGGATGGACTCGAGCAGTTCGCCCGCGCCCTCGCGCAGCGCCGCCTCGACCTGCGCGGCCGGCACCGGCCGGTCGACCACAAGCGCGACGTCCTGCGTGGCCACCGGGAAGGTGGAGATGGCCGGCGCCTGCGGGACGCCGTCGCCCGCCGCCTCCAGGGCGTCCAGGTCCAGCTCCATCGCGCAGGTGCGCTCGGGCAGACCCAGGGCCTTCAGGACGCGCGGGTGGAGCTCTCCCGCGTGGCCCACGACCGTGTCCGTGCCGTCGGCGACGACCGCCAGCTCGGCGCACCGGCCGGGGTGCCAGGGACCGTACTGCCCCTTGCGCACCACCAGGTCCGCACCGGTCTCACGGGCGACGGTCCGCGCGGCCTCGACCGCGTCGGCCCACCCGGCGGGACGGCCGCCGCCCCACCAGCCCGCCCGCTCGCGAGCGCCCGCGAGCACGACGGCCACGTGACGCGGCTGCCGGGGCAGCGCGGCGTTCAGCTCGGCCAGCTCCTCGTCGGTGGGACGCCGGTCGACGGACAGGTGCCCGGCGGCACGCGGCTCCTCGCCCGGCTGGAAGACCAGACCCGTCTCGAACAGGGCCAGATCGTGCGAGCCCCGCCCGTCGTTGCGCCGCAGGGCACCCAGCAGGCCGGGCAGCAGCGTCGTGCGGAGCGCGGGCTCCTCGTCGTTGAGCGGGTTGACCAGCTTCACGACACGGCGGGCCGGGTCGTCGGCCTCCAGGCCGAGGTGGTCGAAGGCCTGCTCGGCGACGAACGGGTAGGTCGGCGCCTCGACGTAGCCGGCGCCGGCCAGGGCCCGGCCGACCCGGCGGTGCAGCCGCTGGCGGTGGGTCAGACCGCGGCCCGAGGGGAGCCTGGGCAGCGTGGAGGGCAGGTTCTCGTAGCCCTCCAGACGGATGACCTCTTCGGCCAGGTCGTTCGGGTCGGTCAGGTCGGGCCGCCAGGACGGGACGGTGACGATCAGCTCGTCCTGCCCGTACACGTCGCAGCCGATCTCCTGGAGGCGTCGTACGACGGTCTCGCGGCCGTAGTCCACGCCCGCGACCTTGTCCGGGTGGTTCGCCGGGACGGTGATCGTGTGCGGGGCACTGGGTGCGATGACCTCGGTGACGCCGGCCTCGGCGGTGCCGCCCGCGAGGAGCACGAGCAGGTCGACGGTGCGCTGGGCCGCAGCCGAGGCGGCCTGCGGGTCCACGCCCCGCTCGAAGCGGCGGGACGCCTCGGAGGACAGCTTGTGACGCCGGGCCGTACGGGCGATCGAGACGGCGTCGAAGTGGGCCGCCTCGATGACCACGTCGGTCGTGGCGTTCTGCTCGTCGTCGTGGTCGGCGATCTCGGTGTTCGCGCCGCCCATGACGCCGGCGAGACCGATCGGGCCGCGCTCGTCCGTGATGACCAGGTCCTCGGCGTGCAGCCCCCGCTCGGTCCCGTCGAGGGTGACGAGCTTCTCGCCCTCCTGCGCGCGGCGCACGCCGATGGTGCCCTGGACCAGCTTCCGGTCGTAGGCGTGCAGCGGCTGGCCCAGCTCCATCATCACGTAGTTCGTGACGTCGACGGCGAGCGAGATCGGGCGCATGCCGACCTTCTGCAGCCGGCGCTGGAGCCAGATCGGGGAGCGCGCCTCGGGGCTCAGGCCGGTGACGGTGCGGGCGGTGAAGCGGTCGCAGCCCATCGGGGCGGTGACCTGGACCGGGTAGCCGAAGGCGTTCGGTGCCGGTACGTCGATCAGGGCCGGGTCGCGCAGCGGCAGGCCGTAGGCGATGGCGGTCTCGCGGGCGACACCGCGGATGGACAGGCAGTCGCCGCGGTTGGCGGTGACGGCGATGTCGAGGACCTCGTCGACCAGCTCCAGCAGCTGGACGGCATCCTTGCCGACCTCGGTCTCCGGCGGCAGCACGATGATGCCGTGGGTGCCGTCGTCGCCCATGCCCAGCTCGTCGCCGGAGCAGATCATGCCGTGGGACGTCTTGCCGTACGTCTTGCGGGCGGCGATCGAGAACCCGCCGGGCAGCGTGGCGCCCGGGAGGACCACGACGACCTTGTCGCCGACGGCGAAGTTGCGGGCGCCGCAGACGATCTCCTGGGGCTCGCCGGTGCCGTTGGCCCGGCCGACGTCGACGGTGCAGAAGCGGATCGGCTTCTTGAAGCCCTCCAGCTCCTCGATGGTCAGCACCTGGCCGACCACCAGCGGGCCCTTGAGGTCGGCACCGAGCTGCTCGACGGTCTCGACCTCAAGGCCGGCCGAAACGAGCTTGGCCTGGACGTCACGGCCGGTTTCGGTCGCCGGCAGGTCGACGTACTCCCGCAGCCAAGAAAGCGGGACCCGCATCAGATCTCCATCCCGAACGGCCGGGTGAACCGGACGTCACCCTCGACCATGTCTCGCATGTCTTCGACGTTGTGGCGGAACATCAGCATCCGCTCGATGCCGAACCCGAAGGCGAAGCCGCTGTACTTCTCCGGGTCGACGCCGCAGGCGGCCAGCACCTTGGGGTTGACCATGCCGCAGCCGCCCAGCTCGATCCAGCCCTCGCTGGAGCAGGTGCGGCAGGGCCGGTCGGGGTTGCCGACGGACTCGCCGCGGCAGACGTAGCACACCATGTCCATCTCGGCGGACGGCTCGGTGAAGGGGAAGAAGTTCGGGCGCAGCCGGGTCTTCATGTCCTCGCCGAACAGCGACTGGACCATGTGGTCCAGAGTGCCCTTGAGGTCGGCCATGGTCAGGCCCTCGTCGACGGCGAGCAGCTCGACCTGGTGGAAGACCGGGGTGTGCGTCGCGTCCAGCTCGTCGGTGCGGTACACGCGGCCCGGGCAGATCACGTACACCGGCAGCTCGCGGCCCAGCAGGGAGCGGATCTGGACCGGCGAGGTGTGGGTGCGCAGCACGACGCCGGAGTCGGCGGTGCCGTCCGGGGCCTGGACGAAGAAGGTGTCCGCCTCGCCGCGGGCCGGGTGGTCCGGGCCGATGTTGAGGGCGTCGAAGTTGAACCACTCGGCCTCGACCTCGGGGCCCTCGGCGACCTCGTAGCCCATGGCCACGAAGACGTCCTCGATGCGCTCCGAGAGCGTGGTCAGCGGGTGCCGGGCGCCGGCCGGGACGCGGTCGTGGGGCAGCGTGACGTCGACGTCCTCCTCGACGAGCACGCGTGCGTCACGCTCGGCCTCCAGCTCGGCCTGGCGGGCGGCGAGGGCCTTGTTGACGGCGCCCCGGGCCATGCCGACGCGCTTGCCGGCCTCGGCCTTGGCGTGCGGGGGCAGGGCGCCGATCTCGCGGTTGGCGAGGGCCAGCGGGGAGGCCGGGCCGGTCTGGGCGACCTTGGCCTCGTGGAGCGCGTCGAGGGAGCCCGCGGCCGCGAAGGCGGCGAGCGCCTCGTCCCGCATGCGCTCGATCTCTTCCGGTTTCAACGCCTCGACCTCGACAGGGTCGTACGACTTATTGGGTGCGGACATCTCTTCCCGTGCTTCCGATTGGCTGGCGGATGGTCCCCGTCACCGACTCGTGAGGGCCGCGTGAAGGACACAAAGGTGCCAAAGGCCGAGTCTAACGGGGTGAAGGAACGCGAATGCGCCCGCGGGCCGCCCGGGCGTTCTCAGGCGAGATACGCCGGGGCCCCCACGGGCAACGTAAATCGGAACTCGGCGCCGCCGACGAGGGCGCGGCCGACCGTGATGGTGCCGCCGTGGGCCTCGACGATGCCCTTGACGATGTACAGCCCAAGACCCGTGCCGCCGCGCTTGCTGCCCCGCCAGAAGCGGGTGAAGACGCGGTTCATGGATTCCTCCGGGATGCCGGGCCCTTCGTCGCTCACCGTGACCGACGTGCCGGTTTCTTCGCCCTCGCGCGGGGACGGCGAGGGCGTGACGCCAATGGTGACGGTTCCCTCGCCGTGGCGCACGGCATTTTCGATCAGGTTGCTCAGCACCTGGTCCACCTTGTCGGGGTCGGCCCACAGGGCGGGCAGCGGCTGCTCGATGCGCAGCAGGAAGCGTTCGGCCGGCTGTCCCGCGGCGACGTAGGCCTGGATGTGCCGGCCGACGGCCGCGCCGATGTCGACCGGCTGGCGGCGCACCTCCAGGCGTCCGGAGTCGATCCGGGAGATGTCGAGCAGCTCGGCGATGAGCCGGGTGACCCGGTCGGCGTCGGCGTCGACGGTCTCCAGCATCAGGCGCTTCTGATCGTCGGTGAAGCGTTCCCACTTGGCGAGGAGCGTGGCGGTGAAGCCCTTGACGGAGGTCAGCGGCGAGCGCAGCTCGTGGGCGACGGTGGCGATCAGCTCGGCGTGGCTGCGCTCGGTGCGGCGGCGGGCCTCGGTGTCACGCAGGGAGACGATGACACGGTGGACGGGAGCGAGGGGTTCGGCGCGTACGTATCGGGCGCAGACCAGCACCTCCCGCCCGCCGGGGAGCAGCAGGTTGCGTTCGGGCTGCCGGACCCGGATGGCGAGGCCGCCGTAGGGGTCGGTGAGCTGCCACCAGCGCCTGCCCTCCAGGTCCTCCAACGGCAGCGCCTTGTCCAGGTGCTGCCCGAGGGCTTCGGAGGCGCTCAGGGCGGTGATGCGGGCGGCGGCGGTGTTGAAGCAGACGACCCGGCCGTGCTCGTCGGCGACGACGAGGCCGTCGGGCAGCTGGTCGGGATCCATGCCGAGGCCGGTCCCGGTGCGGTCGCCGTGCCGGGACGCGGGTGTGCGGTGCGCGTCCCGCCCGTCCGGCCCGGTGCTCGTGCCGCCCACGCTCATCCCTGTACCCCACCTCTCAGCCGGCGCAGGGTCCCGAGCCGGCCACCCTACTAGCTCTCGGTGACGGAGCGGCACCCCGTGCGGGCGCGCTGTGCACGGGCCGATGCATAAAGACATACGGCGGCGGCCGTGGCGAGGTTCAGGCTCTCGGCCTTCCCGTGGATGGGGACGCGCACGACGGCGTCCGCGAGGGCGCGCGTCTCCTGGGGGAGCCCCCAGGCCTCGTTGCCGAAGACCCAGGCGGTCGGGCCGCCCATCGTCTGCCGGTCCAGTTCCTCGTCGAGGTCACGGTCGCCGGCCCCGTCCGCGGCGAGGATCCGCACACCGGCGTCCTTGAGGCCCGCCACGGCCCGCTCGACGGGCACGCCGACGGCGACGGGCAGATGGAACAGGGAGCCCACGGAGGCGCGTACGGCCTTGGGGTTGTACAGGTCCACGGAGGCGTCGGTGAGGACGACGGCCTCGGCGCCGGCGGCATCGGCGCAGCGCAGCACGGTGCCCGCGTTGCCCGGGTCGCGGACGTGGGCGAGCACGGCGACGAGTCTGGGCCGGGCGGCCAGGACGTCCTCGAACGGGGTGTCGAGGAACCGGCAGACACCGACGAGCCCCTGCGGGGTGACCGTGGTCGAGATGTCGGCGATGACCTCTTCGGAGGCGAGGTGGACGCGGGCGTGCGCGGCGCGCGCCTCCCCGATGATGTCGGCGTACCGCTCCGCGGCCTCCACGGTGGCGAACAGTTCGACGAGGGTGTCCTGCCCGCCGACCCGGTGTCCGGCGGCCTCCCGCACGGCCTGCGGTCCCTCGGCGAGGAACAGCCGGTCCTTGCCCCGGAAGTTCCGCTTGGCGAGCCGCCGGGCGGCGGCGACACGGGCGGACCGGGGGGAGATCAGCTCGGGAGCGACGGGGGGCATCTTCTTCACCTTCGGGAGAGCTTCAGTTTCGCGCCCCGAAGGGGCACGGGGAACTGCGCGACCAGCCCCCACCGGCCCGCAGCCGAGACCAAGGCTGAGGGCTCCAACAACAGGACCCGCAAGCCATGACAGCCTGCGGGTCCTTCAGTCACGTCGGCTCAGAGCCAGCGCGGCGTCACGCAGCCTTGGGGGCGTTGACGTCCGACGGCAGCGCCTTCTGCGCGACCTCGACGAGCGCCGCGAAGGCGTTCGCGTCGTTCACGGCCAGCTCGGCCAGGATCTTGCGGTCGACCTCGACGTTCGCGGCCTTCAGACCCTGGATGAAGCGGTTGTAGGTGATGCCGTTCGCGCGGGCAGCGGCGTTGATGCGCTGGATCCACAGCTGACGGAAGTCGCCCTTGCGCTTCTTGCGGTCGTTGTAGTTGTAGACCAGCGAGTGGGTGACCTGCTCCTTGGCCTTGCGGTACAGGCGCGAACGCTGACCGCGGTAGCCGGAGGCCTGCTCGAGGATCGCCCGGCGCTTCTTGTGGGCGTTGACTGCCCGCTTGACGCGTGCCACTTGTTAACTCCTTGTAGCGGGGTCGTGGGGGGTACTCACACGACCCGGAAACGACTGGGTCCCGGTCCTGGCGTACGGCGCTCGGATTCGAGCGCCGTGCGTCACTTGCCGAGAAGCTTCTTGATCTTCGCGGCGTCGCCCGGGGCCATCTCGGCGTTGCCGGTGAGGCGACGCGTCACGCGGGACGACTTGTGCTCAAGCAGGTGGCGCTTGCCGGCGCGCTCACGGAGCACCTTGCCGGAGCCGGTGATCTTGAAGCGCTTGCTGGCACCGCTGTGCGACTTGTTCTTCGGCATAGCGCCGTATCTCCTCGTCGGGTGGCGCTCCGGTGCCCGGTCACGAAAACCGGGCACGGTGGAGCGTCGCTCTTGTATCAGTTACATCCCGGGGACTCGCGTCCCGCGGGATCACGCCTCGGCGGGCTCCTCGGCGGTCGCCTCAGCCTCAGCCTCAGCCTCAGCCTCGGCAGGGTTCTGCGACCGACCGGGGTTCGCCTTCGCGTCCGCCTTCCGGGCTTCCTGCGCCTGGCGGGCCTCGGCCATGGCCTCGGTCTTCTTCTTGTGCGGACCGAGAACCATGATCATGTTCCGGCCGTCCTGCTTCGGGTTCGACTCGACGAAACCGAGGTCCTGGACGTCCTCCGCGAGACGCTGCAGCAGTCGGTAGCCCAGCTCGGGCCGGGACTGCTCGCGACCACGGAACATGATCGTGATCTTGACCTTGTCGCCCTGCTTGAGGAACCGGACGACGTGACCCTTCTTGGTGTCATAGTCGTGCGGGTCGATCTTCGGCCGGAGCTTCATCTCCTTGATGACCGTGTGCGCCTGGTTCTTGCGCGCCTCACGGGCCTTCATGGCCGACTCGTACTTGAACTTCCCGTAGTCCATGAGCTTGCACACGGGCGGACGGGCGTTCGCCGCGACCTCGACCAGGTCCAGGTCGTACTCCTGCGCAAGCTCCAGTGCCTTCGCAAGCGGCACGATGCCGACCTGCTCGCCACTGGGACCGACAAGTCGCACCTCGGGAACGCGAATCCGGTCGTTGATGCGGGGCTCGGCGCTGATGGATCCTCCTCGGTAGCACCACACGGCAGTCTGGCGGACAGCCGCGTACGTCTCTTTTCGTGCAGACCTAACCGCGCCGAAGCACAAAAAACGCCCCGGACGATCACAGGCGGGGCTCCCATAGCAACCGGAGCACCGCCGCGATGATCGCGGGGCGCGAATCGGGCGGCTCCATCGTCCGTACGGAACGATGGTGGCCGCCTGACCGGATGACCCGCCGTCCCGAAGGACGGTCAGGTGGGAGATCGGAGCCTCCACTTGTGGGCCGAGCACACTGGTGTCCGGCCGGTCGTGAACAAGGTTAGCAGGATCGCTTGACAAGGGCTAATTGAGCCCGGACGGGGCTGCTGAAGGCGCCCGTACGTTCTCGCCTATCGTGTGGGGCATGAGTGAGACCCCTCCTGAGAACACCGACTTCGACGCGATGACCCGGGACATCGCCGAGGTCCCCGCCGTCGAGGTGATCGTGACGGTCGCCGTCAACCTGATGAGCGCCGCCGCCGTGAAGCTCGGGCTGAGCGAGGAGGGCGACAAGTACAAGGACCTGGACGAGGCCCGCAAGCTGATCACTGCGCTCGCCGGTCTGCTGGACGCGAGCACGACCGAGGTCAGCTCGTTCCACGCGGCGCCGCTGCGCGACGGCCTGAAGTCGCTGCAGCTGGCGTTCCGCGAGGCGTCGATCGTGCCGGACGAGCCGGGCCAGGGTCCGGGCGAGAAGTACACCGGCCCGGTCTACGGCTAGGACCCGGCCCGTCTCAACCGCGTACGTACAAGGGCTCGCCCGGAGGGGTGGTCCCGGCCGGCAGCAGCGCCAGGTCGAGGCCCCGCACCAGGCGGGCCCTCAGCGTGTCGTCGGCGGCCAGCCGCTCGGCCACCGCGCGGGCGGCCTCGGCGGGGGCGGCGGCCGGGTCGAGGACGAGGGCGAGGATCCCGTCGGCTTGTCCGGGTCCCAGGTGGGCCCGGAGCACGGCGGGCTCGGCGGCCACGGCGGTGCGCACGGCCGCGACGACCGCCGGGTCGTCGAGCGGGTCGGTGCTCGTGCGGCCCTCGGCGAGGGCGAGCAGCGCCGGGCCGGTCAGTTCGAAGGGCACCGGTCCGGCGAGGTCCAGCACGACCGTGTCCGCCTTCTCGTGCGCGGCGGCCTGCAGGGCCTGGTGCAGGGGTACGGCGACGGGGCGGGCCGCCGGGTCCCAGCGGGCCAGGGAGTCGGTGGAGGTGAAGGCGGGCAGGGCGGTGCGGCCGCCGGCCTTCAGGGTGGGCACGGCCATGTCGCTGGTCTTCTCGCGGCGCAGCCCGTTCTCGTCCTCCTCGACCTCGCCGAGCAGGGCCACCACGGGCACCAGGAGCCGGGCGCCCCTCAGTGCCTCCAGGACCGGGCCCACGGCCGTGCGGTCCTCGGCCCAGGCGGCGAGCGCGGCGCTCAGCCGGGGGTCGGCGGAGCCGTCGTCGTCGGAGAAGCCGGGGTCGGGAATGTTCTTGTTCGCCACGGTCACCGACCCTATCGGGGGGATGCGGCCGGCTTCGTGCGGGGCCGGGCAGCCTGCCGTCGCCGCCTTCACGGGAATCTCAGCATTCCCTGACGCGGATCTCACGTCCGTCCAACAGGGCGCACAGCCACCGCCACGAGCATCGCGGGCATGGAGTCCACCGGAGCAGGCCGTCGCCGTGCCCGCCGCGCGCGGCGCCGCCCCTTTGCGCACACCGTGCTCGCCGTCGTCGCCGTGGCCGGGGTCGCGTGGTGGGGCACGGTCTGTGGGAAGGCACGGGTGCACTCCGGTGCCGGGGCCGTATCGTCGGCGGCACAGCCGTCGGCCTCCTCCTCGGCCGCGGCGGGCGAGGAGGCATCGGTGGAACCCGCGACGTCGCCGTCGGCCGTGGGCCGCAAGGAACTGCTGTCGAAGGCGATGGCCTCGGTGACGGTGCCGTCCCGAGCGCGGGTGTCGGCGGCGGTGCTGGAACTGGACTCCGGCGAGAGCGCCGCGTACGGCGAGGCCACCTTCGACACGGCGAGCATCGTCAAGGTCGACATCCTGGCCACGCTGCTGCTGCAGGCGCAGGACGCGGGGCGGCGGCTGACGGCGGCCGAGAGGGCGTACGCCACGAAGATGATCGAGAACAGCGACAACGCCTCCGCGACGGCCCTGTGGCACACGATCGGGCGGGCCGGGGGTCTGGACGCGGCGAACGAGCGCTTCGGCCTCTCGGCGACCTCGGGCGGTGACGGCGAGCTGTGGGGGCTGACGCAGACCACGGCCGCGGATCAACTGGTGCTGCTTCAGCAGGTGTTCGGCCAGGAGTCACTGTTGAGCGCGGCCTCCCGGACGTACGTCCAGGCGCTGATGAAGGGGGTGGAGGCCGATCAGCAGTGGGGCGTGTCGGCGGCGGCCGTCGGGGCGTCGTGGGCGCTGAAGAACGGGTGGATGCCGCGCAGCGCGACCGGGCTGTGGGATGTGAACAGCATCGGCCGGGTGACGGTGGACGGGGCCGATTTCCTGGTGGCCGTGTTGTCCGGGGGCACGGTGAGCCAGGCCCAGGGGATCACACTGGTGGAGGCGGCGGCGAAGGCAGCGGTGACCGGGTTCGCCTCGGGGTCGTAGGGGTGCTCGGGCGTCGGTGGGTGGCGGGCGTGCGGGGCCGTTTGGGTCTGCGCGGCGGGTCCTCACGCCGGGACAGCGCCGCGCTTCCGGGGGCGCCCGCATCTCCCCGGGGTGCCCTGTCTCCGGGCGACCCTGTCTCCGGGGGCGCCCGCGTTTGCAGCGGCGGGTTCCCTGCGGTCTTCTAGCGGCGGGTTTCCCTGCGGTTTCTCCACATGACCACCGCGGCCACCAGCAGAACCCCGCCGGCACTGCCCGCCAGGGGGCCCGCCCAGGCGGAGGCGGAGCCGGTGGCCCTGGGGGTGTCCGGGCCGGGGCCGAAGTACTGACCGGCGTACGACGCCGGACGCAGACGCTGGGGCTTGAGACGGGCCGCGGCCTTGAGCGCGGCCGCCGGGTCGATCATGCCGAAGCCCCGGGAGTCGTCGCGCCCGCCCACCGGGGCGTCGCGGGCCGTGTCCTCCAGGATCTTCTTGATCTGGGCCGGGGCCAGGTCCGGGTGGGCCGCCTTCACCAGGGCCGCCGCGCCCGAGACGAACGCGGAGGCGGCCGAGGTTCCCCATCCCTCGTAGTACTTGTGGTCGGGGTCGGCGATCACGACGCCCACGCCGGGCGCGCTGACCGCGGCGTACCAGCGGCGGGTGGAGAAGGACGCGCGCGTGCCGTACTTGTCCACGGCGGTGGCGGCGATGACGCCCGGGTAGGCCGCGGGGTAGGAGACATGGTCGCCCTTGTCGCCGCCGTTGCCCGCCGAGGCCACGACGACCACGCCCTTCTTGAGGGCGTACTGCACGGCCTCGTCCTCGCTCGGCTCCGGGTGCGCGGAGTCGGAGTCGTCACCGAGGGAGAGGTTGATGACGTCGGCGCCGTGGTCGGCGGCCCAGCGGATGCCGTCGGCGAGGGCGTCGCCACGGGTGGTGCGGGCCTTGGTGCGGGCGGGGTCGCCGTCCTCCAGGATGACCCGCACGGGCAGGATCTTCGCCTCGGGGGCGACACCCATGACGCCGTCGGCGTTGCCGGACCCATGGCCGTGTCCGGCGATGATGCCGGCCATGGCGGTGCCGTGCCGGGCCCAGGTGCGGTCGCCCGGACCGGCACCGAAGCCGATCATGTCCTTGGCGGGCAGGACGTTTCCTGCCAGGTCCGGGTGGTCGGCCTCGACCCCGGTGTCCAGGACGGCGACGGTGACGCCGCGGCCCTTGGTGGTGCGCCAGGCCTCGTCGAGGTGGAGGGCGTTCAGGCCCCACTGCTGGGCACGGATGCCGTCGGCGTACGCGGCGGCGGACGGCAGCAGGACGAGGGACCCGGCGAGCAGCAGGCTCGCCGATGCGCCGAGCGGGCCCCTGCGGCGGCTGCCGCCCTTCGGCCGCCTCATGACGGACTCTCCGAGGAGGCCGAGCCGACCCTCTGGCGCAGTCGCCGTTCGATGCGGTCGGCCAGGCCCTGCGCCTCGTTGCCGAGGCCGGCCTGAACGGGTGCCGTGGTGGTGGCGGCGCCGGTGGCGGCGCCGGTGGCGTCCGCGGCGGGCTGCGGCGCGTCGACGGTGCGGCCGTCGGCCCAGCCGGACACGGCGTAGGCGACGACGGGGGCGTCGGTGAGCACGGACACGGTCCAGGCGGCGCGCTGCCTGGCGCCGAAGCCGGCCGCCGCGGTGCCCTTGGCGGCGTACGGCCGCGGCATCAGGTCGCTGCGCCGCTCCAGGTGCTCGCGGCGGAAGCGGGCGGCGAGCGCGGACATGCTCGCGGCGTCGCCCTTGGTGAACAGCAGCCCGACGGTGGTGACGTAGGTCTGGGTGGCGTCGGTGTAGGTGGCGCGCAGCAGCCGCTGGCAGCCGACCGGAGCGAGGACCTTGTGCAGCAGCGGGTCGAAGGCGTCGGCGCAGCCGCTGTCCGGGGCGACGGCGATCCGTGTCCAGGTCCGGTCGGCGCCGCCGGGGCCGGCTCCGGTGCCCTGGACGGTGGGCGGGAAGAGCTTGTCGACGGGCACGCTGTGCCACAGCGTCGCAGCGGCGCTGAACCCGCTCCCGGCCGTGCCGTCCTCGCCGTCGCCGTCGCCGGTGAGCCAACTCCCGGTCACGGCACCGCCGATGAGGCCGAGGCCGAGGACCAGACAGGCGGCGGCAGCGGCGGTCCGGGGCCGTATCCGCACCGCCGCCGGCCGGGTCCGCATCCGCTCGTCGTACCTCTCGGGTTCCCCGAAGGAGGCGACGGGCCGGGCGGCCGCTCCCGCGCTCCAGGAGAACACGGGGTCAGGCAAGGACGGCGCGGGGCCGACGGGGTGGGCCGGGTCGCTCGGGCTCCAGGCGGTCCTGGCCTCACGTGCAGGGGGCAGGGGCGAGGACACCGGGGAGGCGGAGGCCGGGGAGGCGGAGGCCGGGGAGGCGGAGGCCGGGCTGCCGAAGCCGGCCGTGGCGCCCGGGCGCCCGGGCCCGGCTGCCGACGGGATCGGCCGCAGCCGGGTCGTCGTCTCGGACGGCGACTCGGCCGGGGCCTGAGGGCGACGGGGCGGGACTTCCGGGCGCAGCGCCGCCGGGGTATCCCCACGTCCGGCGACCGAGCCGTCTGCACGGCCGGAGACCGGCGCATCCCCACGGCCGGAGACGGGAGCCGGCGTGGAGTCCGGTTTCCCGGCGGCAGGCTCCTGCATTCCGGCCACGGGCTCGCGCTTCCCGGCGGCAGACCCCTGCGCGGAACCCGGACGCCCTGCGGCGGACGACGGCCCCTGCGCGAAGCCCGGACGCCCTGTGGCGGACGACGAGGCGGGCGCGGAACCCGGAAACCCGGAAGCGGACGACGACGCGGGCGCGGGGCGCTGCCGCCCGGGTGCCGGCGGAATGCGCCGCAGCGGAGCCGTCGTCTCCGACAGGGACTCGGCCGGGGCCTCGGTGCGACGGGGCGCCCCCGGGTCGTGCACCGGGCGCGGCGGCACGGCCGGGGCGGCGGCGTCGCCCGCCGGGGCTTCGGCGCTGCCGGGACGGACCCCGGGGTGATGGGCCGGGCGCGACGGCGCCGGCCTGCCGGGGCCCGGCTCGTGGGGCCTGCGGCCTGCGCTCGGCGGGGCGTCGGGGAAGCGGGCCGAGGCAGGGGGTGGCGGCGGGCTCGCCGGGTGGGTGGCCTCGGGTACGGCGGAGGGGCGCGGGGCGGCGATGCGGGGACGGTCGTCTCCGGTCGCTCCCCCGGTGTGCCGGGGCTTCGGCCGCACCTCCCCCTCCCCCGTCGCCGGGGCGGACGCGGTGCGCGCGGGGCGCGGTGCGAAGACGGAGGGTTCGTCGTCGAGGTCGCCCGCGAGGTCGCCGTCCTCCGGCGCGGTCGCGGGCGGGGTGCGCTGCGCCCCCGGGACCCGGCGCAGCGCCGCATCAGGGAGGGGACCGTACCCGTCCGGGATCCGTGTGGAGCCGGTGGGCGTGCCCGGTGGCGGCGTGGCGGGAGCGGTGTCCGGGGTGTGCCCGGGAGGCCGGGGGTGGCCAGGAGGCGGTGTCGAGGGGCGCGGAGGGACCGGGGCGCGGCGCGCTTCCGTGCTCATGCACCCCCCGTTTCCTCGTGCCCGGGCCGTTTCCTCGTACGCGGGCCGTCGTGCTTCCCGGCCGTGCCCGGTGGGAGAACTCCGTCCGGGCACGCATACCCGTACGGCTGGAGCGGCATCCCGGTTCAGGTGAAGCGGCCTGCGGCGTTCCGCCGTACGTGCGCGTCACTCTACGGCTTGTCGGTAAGAGAAGGAGAACCAGTCCACCAGGCCGGGGCATCTGCCCGGAACGTCCCCCTACCCTGCGGTAATCCTGTCTGGCAGGCTTCCGTCATGACTGCGCGTGCCGCTGATCGGGCCCGTTACGACCGGGCCACCGCCCACCTCGACGCACCTGTCGCGATCGTGGACCTGGACGCGTTCGACGCCAACGCGGACGACCTGGTCCGCCGCGCCGCCGGCAAGCCCGTCCGGGTCGCCAGCAAGTCGGTCCGCTGCCGGGCCCTGCTGGAACGCGTCCTGGCCAGGGACGGTTTCCGGGGCATCATGTCGTTCACGCTGGCCGAGTCCCTGTGGCTCGCTCGCTCCGGTTTCGACGACATCCTGCTGGCCTATCCGTCCGCCGACCGTGCGGGCTTCGCGGAACTGACCGCCGATCCCAAGCTCGCCGGCGCCGTCACCGTGATGGCCGACGACGTCACCCAGCTCGACCTCATCGACGCGGCCCGCGACGGCGGTCGCGAAGTGGTGCGTGTCTGCCTGGAGTTGGACACCTCGCTGCAACTGCTGGGCGGCCGGATCCGGGTGGGTGCGCTGCGTTCGCCGCTGCGCACCCCGGCCCAACTCGCCGAACTGGCCCGGGCCGTGACCCGCAGGCCGGGGTTCCGGCTGGTGGGGATCATGGCGTACGAGGGGCATGTCGCCGGGGTCGGGGACGCCGTCGCCGGGCGGCCGCTGCGCTCGCGGGCCATACGGCTGATGCAGGCGACCGCCCGGCGTGAACTTGTCGAGCGGCGCGCCGCCGTGGTGCGTGCGGTGCGGGCCGTGGCGCCCGGCCTTGAGTTCGTCAACGGCGGTGGCACGGGCAGTGTGCAGCACACCGCCGCGGAGGACGCGGTCACCGAGATCGCGGCCGGTTCGGGGCTGTACGTGCCCCGGCTCTTCGACAACTACACGACGTTCACCGGCCGTCCGGCCGCCCTGTTCGCCCAGCCCGTCGTACGGCGGCCCGGGGTGGGTGTGGTCACCGTGCTCGGCGGCGGCTATCCGGCCTCCGGCGCCGCAGGTCCCGACCGGCTGCCGGTGCCGTACCTGCCGGAGGGCCTGCGCTACGACCCGCAGGAGGGCCCCGGCGAGGTGCAGACCCCGCTGCTCGGGACGCCCGCCGACGACCTGCTCATCGGCGACAGGGTGTGGTTCCGGCACGCCAAGGCGGGCGAGCTGTGCGAGCGGTTCGACACGCTGCACCTGATCGAGGGCGACACGGTGACGGCGGCCGTGCCGACGTACCGCGGTGAGGGGCAGACCTTCCTCTGAGGCCGCCGCCGTGGGTGGCGGCCGCCCGGGTGGCGGCCGCCGTCCTGGGTCGTGCGCCTACAGGGGCGTGACGTACGCGCCCGAGATCCCGCCGTCCACGAGGAAGTCGGTCGCGTTGACGAAGGAGGAGTCGTCGCTGGCCAGGAAGGCGACGGCGGCAGCGATCTCCTCGGCCTCGGCGAACCGGCCGAGCGGGATGTGGACGAGCCGGCGGGCGGCCCGCTCCGGGTCCTTGGCGAACAGCTCCTGCAGCAGCGGGGTGTTGACCGGGCCCGGGCACAGGGCGTTCACGCGGATGCCCTCCCGGGCGAACTGCACGCCCAGTTCGCGGGACATGGCGAGCACGCCGCCCTTGGAGGCGGTGTACGAGATCTGGGAGGTGGCCGCGCCCATCCTCGCCACGAAGGACGCGGTGTTGATGATGGAGCCCTTGCCCTGGCGGCGCATGTACGGGATGGCGGCCTTGCAGCACAGGTAGACGGAGGTGAGGTTGACCTCCTGGACCCGCTTCCAGGCCTCCAGGCCGGTCTCCAGGATGGAGTCGTCGTCGGGCGGGGAGATGCCGGCGTTGTTGAAGGCGACGTCGACGCTGCCGTAGGTGTCGTACGCCGTCTTGAACAGCGCCTCGACCTGCTCGGGGTCGGTCACGTCGACCTTGACGAACAGCCCGCCGACCTCGTCGGCGGCGGCTTTGCCGCGGGCCTCGTCGACGTCGGCGCAGACGACGTGCGCGCCTTCGGAGGCGAGGCGGCGCGCGGCGGCGAGTCCGATGCCGCTGCCGGCTCCGGTGACGACGGCGGTACGGCCGGCCAGGCGGCGGCAAACAAGGGTGTCGGTCACTGTGCGGGGCCCTCCGTGCTGATGAAGACGTTCTTGGTTTCGGTGAAGGCGGTCAGGGCGTCCGGGCCCAGCTCACGGCCGAGTCCGGACTGCTTGAAGCCCCCGAAGGGGGTCCAGTAGCGGACGCTGGAGTGGGAGTTGACGGACAGGTTGCCCGCGCGCACGGCCTGGGAGACCCGCAGGGCGCGGCCGACGTCCCGGGTCCAGATGGAGCCGGACAGGCCGTAGGGGGTGTCGTTGGCGAGGCGGATCGCGTCCTGTTCGTCGCCGAAGGGGAGGAGGACGGCGACGGGACCGAAGATCTCCTCGCGGGCCGCCGCACTGTCCGGCCCCTCCCCCGTGAGGACGGTCGGCGGGAACCAGAAGCCGGGCCCGTCGGGGGCGCTGCCGCGCAGGGCGGGGGCGCCCTCGGGGACGTACGACCGTACGCGGTCCAGCTGCTGACGCGAGATCAGCGGACCCATCTGGGTCTTCTCGTCGGCCGGGTCGCCCACCACGACGGCGGCCAGCGCGTCGGCGAGGAAGTCGCGGGCCTCCTCGTACACCGACTCCTGGACGAGGATGCGGGTGCGGGCACAGCAGTCCTGGCCGGCGTTGTCCAGGAAGGAGAAGGGGTCGAGGGCGGTCTTGAGGTCGGCGTCGGCGAAGACGACGTTGGGGCTCTTGCCGCCGAGTTCCAGGGTGACCGGTTTGACCAGCCGGGCGCAGCGCTCCATGACCTCGCGGCCGGTGCGGGTGGACCCGGTGAAGACGATCTTGGCCACGTCGGGGTGGTCTACCAGGGCGCGGCCCGCGGTGTGGCCGTAGCCGGGCAGGACCTGGAAGACGTGCTCGGGCAGGCCCGCCTCCAGGGCGAGTGCGGCGAGCCGGAGGGCGGTGAGCGGGGTGGTCTCGGCGGGTTTGAGGACGACCGCGTTGCCTGCCGCGAGGGCGGGGAAGGAGCCCCAGGCGGCGATCGGCATGGGGAAGTTCCAGGGGGCGATCACGCCGATGACGCCGAGGGGTTCGTGGAAGGTGACGTCCCAGCCGCCCGGGGCGGGGATCTGCCTGCCCAGGAGGCGCTCGGCGCCGCCGGCCGCGTACAGCAGCAGGTCGCGGGCGTTGCCGGCCTCCCAGCGGGCGTTGCCGAGGGTGTGGCCGGCCTCGCGGACCTCCAGGCGGGCCAGTTCGTCGACGTGGGCGTCGACGACGTCGGCGAAGCGGCGCAGCAGGCGGGCGCGGTCGGCGGGCGCGAGGGCGGCCCATGCCTGCTGGGCGCGCCCGGCCCGTACGACGGCGGCGTCCACGTCGGCCGCGTCGGCGGCGGGGACGGTGGCGACGACCTCCTCGGTGGCGGGGTTGAGGACCTTCAGCTCGTGCGGGTCGGACACGTGATGACCTTTCACAGGCGTTCGAATCACAGGCGTTCGAAGGAGCGGCGCAGCTCCCAGTCGGTGACCGCGGCGTCGAAGGCCTCCAGTTCGACGCGTGCCATGTTGCGGTAGTGGTCCACGACCTCGTCGCCGAAGGCGGCCTTGGCAACGGGGCTGTTCTCCCAGAGTTCCGCGGCCTCGCGCAGGCTGGTCGGGACATGCTCGAAGTCGGCGCTGTAGGCGTTGCCGGGGCAGGGCTCGGGCAGCTCCAGCTTGTGCTCGATGCCGTACAGACCGGCCGCGACGAGTCCGGCGACGGCGAGGTACGGGTTGACGTCGCCGCCGGGGAGGCGGTTCTCGAAGCGCAGGGAGCGGCCGTGGCCGACCACCCGCAGGGCGCAGGTGCGGTTGTCGTGGCCCCAGGCGACGGCGGTGGGCGCGAAGGACCCGGGCTGGAACCGCTTGTAGGAGTTGATGTTGGGGGCGTAGAGGAGGGAGAAGTCGCGCAGGGCCGCGAGCTGTCCGGCGAGGAAGTGCCGCATGACCTCGGACATGCCGTCCTCGTGGCCCTGGGCCATGGCGTTGCCGCCGTCGGCGTCGGCGAGCGAGAGGTGGATGTGGCAGGAGTTGCCCTCGCGCTCGTTGTACTTGGCCATGAAGGTGATCGAGACGCCTTCCTGGGCGGCGATCTCCTTGGCACCGGTCTTGTAGAGAGCGTGCTGGTCGCAGGTGGTGAGGGCCTCGTCGTAGCGGAAGACGATCTCGTGCTGGCCGGGGTTGCACTCGCCCTTGGCGGACTCGACGGTCAGGCCGGCGCCGGCCATGTCGTTGCGCAGGCGGCGCAGCAGGGGCTCGATGCGGCCGGTGCCGAGGATCGAGTAGTCGATGTTGTACTGGTTGGCCGGGGTCAGGCCGCGGTAACCCGCGTCCCAGGCCTGTTCGTAGCTGTCCTTGAAGACGATGAACTCCAGCTCGGTACCGACCTGGGCGGTGTAGCCGAGTTCGGCGAGGCGGTCGAGCTGGCGGCGCAGGATCTGGCGCGGGGCGGCGGCGACCGGGGAGCCGTCGTTCCACGCGAGGTCCGCGACGAGCAGGGCGGTGCCGGGGTGCCAGGGGATGCGGCGCAGGGTGGCGAGGTCGGGGTGCATGGCGAAGTCGCCGTAGCCGCGGTCCCAGGAGGACATCGCGTAGCCGTCGACGGTGTTCATCTCGGTGTCGACGGCGAGAAGGTAGTTGCAGCCCTCGGTTCCGTGCTGGAGTACGTCGTCGAGAAAGAACCTGGCCGCGAACCGCTTGCCCTGGAGCCGCCCTTGCATGTCGGGGAAGGCCAGGACGACAGTGTCGATCTCACCGCCGGCGACGAGGGCACGCAGCTCCTCGACGCTCAGCGGGGGTGTGCGGTCTGCCACGGGAGAGCCTCCTTGGGCTGCGTCGCGTTTTGCGGCGGGGCCGGGAGCCATAAGGTATTGCCGAGAACCATTGCTTGGGAAGGGGGTACGGCCGGATGTCGCAGGAAGTGGATCCGACGGGGCTCGGTGAACGGATGGGAACCGACCGGCTCACTCCGGTGCTGCGGCCGGTGCGGGCCGGCAACGGCTTCGAGGAGGCACTGGAGCAGATCCTCCAGGTCGTACGGCTCGGCCTGGTGCCGGGCGGCGAACGGCTGCCCGCCGAGCGGGAGCTGGCGGAGCGGCTCGGGATCAGCCGGGTGACCCTGCGCGAGGTGCTGAAGGTGCTCCAGGACCAGGGCCTGCTGGAGTCGCGGCGCGGGCGGTACGGCGGAACGTTCGTGCTGCCGCGCGCGGACGCCGGCGGCGAGGACGAGCTGCGGCGACGGATCACCGAGGTCGACATCGAGGACGTACTGCGCTTCCGCGAGGTGCTCGAGGTGGGAGCGGCGGGGCTGTGCGCGGCGCACGGGCTGACGGACGAGCAGGCTGGCCGGCTGCGGCAGGCCCTGGACCGCACCCACGAGGCCCCGCTCGCCGACTACCGACGACTGGACACGCTGCTGCACCTGACCCTGTCCGAGCTGTGTGGTTCGCCGTCGCTGACCGCGCAGTACGCGGCGGTACGGGCGACCGTCAACGACCTGCTGGACTGCATCCCGCTGCTGGTGCGCAACCTGGAGCACTCGCAGCGCCAGCACACCGCGCTGGTGGAGGCGGTGCTGGACGGGGACGCGGACGGCGCGCGGGAGATGATGCGCGAGCACTGCGCGGGTACGGCGGCGCTGCTGCGGGGCTTCCTGGCGTGAGTCGGCTCTGCAAAGGTATGCGTGTGGACCTTTCGATTCCCTGGAGGGCAGCGTGACCGTACGACCGCTGATCGGTGTGAGCACGTATCTGGAGGCCGGTGCGCGCTGGGGCGTGTGGGAGCTGGACGCCGTGCTGCTGCCGTCCGGCTATCCGCACCTGGTGCAGCGGGCCGGAGGGCTCGCCTTCCTGCTGCCGCCGGACGCGCCCGGGCGGGCCGCCGCGGCGGTGCGGCGCCTGGACGGGCTGGTGATCGCGGGCGGGCCGGACGTGGATCCGTCCCGGTACGGCGCCGAGCGCTCGCCGCGCACGGGGCCGCCCGCGCCGGAGCGGGACGCGTGGGAGCTCGCGCTGATCGAGGCGGCGCTGGCGGCGCACGTGCCGTTGCTCGGGATCTGCCGGGGCATGCAGCTGCTGAACGTGGCGCTCGGCGGCACGCTGGTGCAGCACCTGGACGGGCACACGGAGGCGGTCGGCGTGTTCGGCAGGCACCGGGTGAAGCCGGAGCCGGGGACGCTGTACGGGGGGATCGTCCCGGAGGAGACCTCCGTGCCCACCTATCACCATCAGGCGGTGGACCGGCTCGGGGCGGGGCTGCTGCCGTCGGCCCACGCGGAGGACGGGACCGTGGAGGCGATCGAAGTGCCGCCCGGCCGGGGGTGGGCGCTCGGGGTGCAGTGGCATCCGGAGATGGGCGAGGACCTGCGGGTGATGCGGGCACTGGTCGACGCCGCATCGACAGCCCTCCCGCCCGAGCCGCAGGTCCCGGAAGTCCCGCAGGCCCCGGATGTCCCGGACGCCCCGGACGTCGCCGCATCGGACTGACCGGCCCGCCTTCCTGCCGGGCCGGCACGTGGCCGCACCGGGCAGAACGACCCTGCCTTCCCGCCCGGCCCGGCACCTCGCCACACCGAGCTGAACGGGACGGTGCGCCTCGGCGCACCGGGCCGGACTGGGCCTGCCTCAGCCGCCGGTCGTGCTCGGCGCGTGCCGGGTCAGCGACAGCAGTTCCCGGGCCGGGCCCGTCGGCCGGTGCCCCGTCGGCCACACCGCCCGCAGGTCGCGGCGCAGCGACACCCCCTCCACCGGGATGCTCACCAGGCGCCGCAGGGCCAGCTCCTCCCCCACGGCCAGTTCGCTCAGGACCGAGGGGCCCGCGCCGCTGACCGCCGACGCCTTCACCGCCGTCGTCGAGGAGAGTTCGATCAGCGGACGGGCGAGGCCGCCCAGGGCCGTGTCCAGGACCTGGCGGGTGCCGGAGCCCCGCTCGCGCAGGATCAGCGGCGTGGCCGCCAGCTCCTGGGCCGTCACGGGACGCCGGCGGCGGGCCCAGGGGTGGCCGGGGGCCGTGACGACGATCAGGCGGTCCTGGGCGATGACCGCGGAGTCCAGACCCGCCGGGACCGTGAGCCCCTCCACGAAGCCCAGGTCCGCCTCGTCGGCCAGCAACAGCTCCGCGACCTTCGCCGAGTTGCCCGCGAGCAGCGACACCGCCGTGTCGGGGCGCTCGGCGTGCAGGGCCAGGAGCCAGCCCGGGAGCAGGTACTCGGCGATGGTCATGCTCGCCGCGACCCGCAGCCGCGAGTCCCGCCGGTCACGCAGGGCCCGCGCGCCCGCGTCGAAGGCGGCCGCCGCCTCCACCACCCGTCGGGCCCAGTCGGTCACCAGGGCGCCCGCGTCCGTGAGCCGGGAGCCGCGCGGGGAGCGGTCGACCAGCGCCACGCCGAGCTGCCGCTCCATGGAGCGGATGCGGCTGCTGGCCGCCGGCTGCGTGATGCCGACCTCCCGGGCGGCCGCCCCCAGGCTGCCCAGCCGTGCCACGGCCAGCAGCAGTTCCAGGGCGCCGAGGTCCGGCACCCGGTGCGCCAGCGAGCCACCGGGCCGTCCGTCGTCCGTCGCATACTTCTCGCTCATAAAGCCAGCTTATGCCCTGATAGATGTGAACCCCCTGGTCAGCGGCGATCGGCGGCGTGAGGGTGGATCCATGGTCACCGCAGTACATTCGCTTCCCGCCGCCCGTGCCGTGCGCGTGCGGCATCTCGGCCCCAACTGGTACGCCGCCGTCATGGGGACCTCCGTCGTCGGCACGGCCGGCGCGGCCCTCCCCGTACACCTCGGCGCCCTGCGCGGGCTGTGCACGGCGGTCTGGGCGCTGGCCTCCCTGGTGCTGGCGGTCCTGCTGACCGCCCGGGCCCGGCACTGGGCCCACCACCGCGACCAGGCCCGCGCCCACCTCCTCGACCCAGCGATGGCGCCCTTCTACGGCTGTCTGTCCATGGCCCTGCTCGCGGTCGGCGGCGGTGCCGTCACCGTCGGCCGGGACTGGATCGGCACCGGCCCGGCCGTCGCCCTCGACACGGTGCTGTTCACAGCCGGTACGGCGATCGGGCTGACGGCGGCCGTCGCGGTGCCGTACCTGATGACGGTCCGGCACCGCGTCGAGCCCTCCGACGCCACTCCGGTCTGGCTGCTGCCGCTCGTCGCGCCGATGGTCTCCGCCGCGCTCGGTCCGCTGCTCGTGCCGCACCTGCCGCCCGGGCAGCCCCGGGAGACCCTGCTGCTGGCCTGCCTGGCGCTGTTCGGAGTGAGCCTGCTGGCCACCCTGCTGATGCTGCCGCTGGTCTTCGCCCGGCTGATCACCTCGGGCCCGCTGCCGCTCGCGCTCACCCCGACCCTGTTCCTGGTCCTCGGCCCGCTCGGGCAGTCGACCACCGCGCTCGGCCTGATCGCGGACGACGCCCCCGGGGTCGTACCGGCGCCGTACGCCCGTGGTCTCGATGTGTTCGCCGTGCTCTACGGAGTGCCGGTCATGGGGTTCGCGCTGCTGTGGCTGGTGCTCGCGGCCGTGCACGTGGTGCGGGCCCGGCGCCGGGGCATGGGCTTCGCCATGACCTGGTGGGCGTTCACCTTCCCGGTGGGCACCTGTGTCACCGGAGCCGCCGCCCTCGCCCGGCACACCGGGCTCGCCGGGTACGAGGCCCTGGCCGTCGGCCTGTACGCGATGCTGGTCACCGCATGGCTCGCGGCCTCGGCCGGGACGGTGCGGGGCATGCTCAGCGGTGAGCTGCTCGCAGGGCCTTCGCCAGCACCCGCGGCGCCTCGGCCAGCGACGGTCCGTACCAGGTGAGGTGCCGTCCGCCGACCAGGGCACAGGGCAGGCCGGGAAAGGCCTCGGGGCCGTCGTCGGCGGTGAAGCGGTACGGCTCGTCCGGCAGGACGACGAGGTCCGGGCGGGCCGCGCGCAGCTCGTCCAGGGGGACGCGGGGATAGCGGTCGGGGTGGGCGGCGTAGAGGTGGTCCACGCCCAGGCGGGCCAGCACGTCACCCGCGAAGGTGTCGCGGCCCAGAACCATCCAGGGGCGGCGCCAGACGGGCACGACGGCCGTGGTGCGGCTCGCGGGCTGCGGCAGTGCGGCCCAGGCCGCCTCCGCCTCGTCCAGCCAGCGGGGCCGGGAGGGCGCCCCGCACGCGGTCAGGACGCGGTCCAGCTCCCGGAAGGCCTGCGGCACCGTCCGTACCTCGGTGACCAGCACCTCCGTACCCGCCGCGCGCAGGGCGTCCAGGTCGGGCGCGCGGTTCTCCTCCTCGTTGGCGATCACCAGGTCGGGAGCCAGGGCGAGGACACGGTCCGTGTCCGGGTTCTTCGTGCCTCCGATACGGGTGACGTCGAGGTCCGCCGGGTGGCTGCACCAGTCGGTGGCGCCGACCAAGGCTCCGGGCAGCGTCACGGCGACGGCCTCGGTCAGGGAGGGGACGAGGGAGACGACGCGCACTAGGCAGCGCCCCGAAGGGGTGCGGGGAACTGCGCGATCGACCACAACGGGCCCGCAAACGCCCCACGACGGCCCGTCCCCCGGCGCACTAGCGAGCCCTGTCCTGCACAGCCTCGATGTGCTCGGCGACGGCCACCACGACGACCCGCGTGTCCGGGACGGTCGCCCGCCAGCGATGGCGGACCCCGCCGGTGAGGTACAGGGTGTCGCCGCGGCCGAGGCGGTAGGCGCGGCCCTCGGCCTCGATCTCGACGGCGCCCTCGGCGACGTACATCAGCTCGTCGTTGCGGTGCTGGAACTCGCGGCCGGCCTCGTGGTCGCCGGTGAACTCGGAGGCGTGCAGCTGGTGGTGGCCGCGCACCAGGGAGCGGGTGCGCGGGGTGCAGTCGCCCTCACCCTCGGCAGTGAGGTCGGCGCGTACGACGTCCACGCTGCACGCGGGGTCGGCGGCGGCGAGGAGTTCGACGGCCGTGGTGCGCAGGGCGTCGGCCAGCTTCTCCAGGGACGTGCGGCTCGGACGGGCGCGGTCGTTCTCGACCTGGCTCAGGAAGGGCACCGAGAGGCCGCTGCGCTCGGCCACGACGGCGAGGGTGAGCTCCAGCGCGCGGCGACGCCGCCGTACGGCCGCGCCCACCCGCACGGGCTGCTGGTCTTTGTGGTCGCCCATCGCTCCGGCTCCCTGCTTCACTCGTCGTGCCGTCGGCAGGGTGCCCGCCGCCGGGCGCACCTCCGAAGAGTTCTCTGCACCCTACGCATGTTCGGCAAACCGTTTCAGGCGGGTGGCGCATCCCCGACACACCCCGGGGCCCGTACCCCCACGGTTCGCGCCAGTGCGGCGCCCGGCCGTGCGGGACGGGTCTCTCCTGCTTCAAGGCGGGAGCGGGCGTCCGTGTTCCCGCCCGGGCGGGGCCCATGGCGCTGTGTAGTTGGCCGGATCCTTGCCGTAGCCGGACAGGTCGTACGCAGGGGTCCGGACACCGCGAGGGGCGGGCGTCGCCCCACGCCCGTCGACGGACGTACGGCGACACCCGCCCCTTTGACGGCGGTCCGGGCCCGTCAGGTCACCCGGCCGCCTGCTTCTGTGCGCCCTTGCGGGCGACCGGCGCCCAGCTGTCGGCCAGCCCCGGGTGTTGCCCCAGCCAGGTGCGGACCGCGTCCTGCTCCCTGCCCTTGCCGGCCTCCTGGATCTGCGCCTCCAGGCCGGTGAGCTGCTTCTCGGTCATCGAGAAGTCCTTCAGCCACCTGCCGACCTCGGGGTTGTCGGCGGCGAAGCCCTTGCGGGCGAGGGTGTGCACGCCGTCGCCCTTGCCCCAGGCGCCGCGCGGGTCCTGGAGCTTCTTCAGGTCGTAGTCGCTGTAGGCCCAGTGCGGCGACCAGAGGGTGACGAGGACCGGCTGCTTCCTGGCGTAGGCGCGCTTGAGCTCGGCGAGCATCGCGGGCGTGGAGCCGTCGACCACCTCGTACGTGCCGTCGAGGCCGTACTCCTTGAGGACCTTGTCCTTGAGCATGCCCATCATGCCCGCGCTGGGCTCGATGCCGACGATCTTGCCGCCGAACTCGGAGGCGTGGTCCTTCAGGTCCGCCAGGGAGTTCACGTCCTTGACATAGGAGGGGACGGTCAGCTCCAGGGAGGTGGGGCCGTACCACTTGCCGAGATCGTCGAGCTTGTCGCCGTACTTCTTCCAGTACTCGGCGTGCGTGGTGGGCAGCCAGGAGTCGGTCTGGAAGTCGAGCTGGCCGGTGGCCAGGCCGGTGTAGAGGGGGCCCGCGGCGTACTGGGTGGTGGTGACCTTGAAGCCGCGCCGCTCCAGCAGTTCCTTCCACAGGAAGGTGGAGGCGATGCCCTCGTCCCACGGGATGTAGCCGAGCCTGATCTGCCTGCCCTTGCCGGTGTTCTGGCCGGAGGCCGCGGAGGTGCCGGAGGAGGGCCCGAAGATCCCGAGGCCGCCCGCGACGAGCGCGAGGACGACGACACCGGCGACGGCGACCGCCGGGCGCGGCCGGTACGACCACGCGGTCGTCGGGGCCTTCGCGGCGGCCCTGCGGCCGAGCGGGGACAGCTGGGTGCCGAGCGCGCCGGTCATGCGGTCCAGGTAGATGGCGAGGACGACGATGCCGACGCCCGCCTCGAAGCCGAAGCCGATGTCGAGCTGGCCGATGGCCTCGTTGACCGCGCCGCCGAGGCCGCCGGTGCCGACCATGCCCGCGATGACGACCATCGACAGACCCAGCATGATCACCTGGTTGACGCCGGCCATGATGGTCGACAGGGCGAGCGGCAGCTGGACGCGCAGCAGGATGTCGCGCGGTGTGGTGCCGAACGCCTCGGCGGCCTCGACCAGTTCGGCGTCGACCTGGCGGATGCCCAGCTCGGTCATGCGGACGCCGGGGGCGAGCGCGAAGATCAGGGTGGCGACGACACCGGCGGCGGTGCCCAGGCCGAAGAAGAGGATGGCCGGGATCAGCAGGACCATCGAGGGCATCGTCTGGAGCAGGTCCAGGACGGGCCGCACGGCGGCGCTGACCGCCTTGGAACGGGCGGCCCAGATGCCCAGCGGGATCGAGATCACCAGGGCGAGGACGGTGGCGACGAGGACCAGGGCCAGCGTGGACATGGCCCGGTCCCACAGGTCGAGCGAGTCGACGAGCGCGAAGCCGGCGAAGGCGAGGACGCCGGCGACCAGGCCGCGCAGCCACCAGGCGACGACCGCGAGGATGCCGGCCATCAGGAGCGGCGCGGGGGCGGCGAGGACCGTGTCGATGCCGTCGTACATGCCCTCCACGACCGTGCGGATCGCGTCGAACAGCCAGGACAGGTGGGCGACCAGCCAGTCGACACCGGAGTCGACCCAGTCGCCGAGGTGCAGCCTAGGCACGGGCGATCACCTTCTTCCCGCCCTTGTCGCACGCCGTGGGTTCGCCCTGTTCGTCGCCGAGGAGGCCGACGAGACGCCGGCGGGGCACGACGCCCACGAGCGCGCGGCCGGCGTCGAGGACGGCGACCGGGTGGGTGAGGCGGGCGCTGATGGCGCACAGCTCGGTGAACGGCGTGTCCGGCGTGGCCGTCTCGCAGCCGCAGTCCGCCTCGTCGCCACGGAGCTCGGTGTCCATCACCGCGGCGGCGGTCAGCACGCGGGAGCGGTCGACGTCCTGGATGAAGGACGCGACGTAGTCGTTCGCCGGGCGCAGCAGGATGTCCTCGGCGGTGCCGGTCTGCACGATGCGGCCGTCGCGCATGACGGCGATGCGGTCGCCCAGGCGCATGGCCTCGTTGAGGTCGTGGGTGATGAAGACGATGGTCTTCTTCAGGGTCTTCTGGAGTTCGAGGAGCTGGTCCTGCATGTCGCGGCGGATCAGCGGGTCCAGGGCGCTGAAGGACTCGTCCATCAGGAGCAGGTCGGCGTCGGTGGCGAGGGCCCGGGCGAGGCCCACGCGCTGCTGCATGCCGCCGGACAGCTCGTCCGGCCAGGAGTCCTCCCAGCCGGCCAGGCCGCACAGGGCGAGCGCCTCGTCGGCGCGGCGCTCGCGCTCGGCGCGGGGCACGCCCTGCACGGCCAGACCGTAGGCGGCGTTGTCGCGGACGCTGCGGTGCGGGAAGAGAGCGAAGTGCTGGAAGACCATGCTGATCTTCTTCGAGCGCAGCGCGCGCAGGTCGCGGTCGGTGAGCGCCGTCAAGTCCTCGCCGTCGAAGCGCACCCGGCCCGCGGTCGGCTCCAGCAGACCGTTGAGCATGCGCAGCAGGGTGGACTTGCCGGAGCCGGACAGGCCCATGACGACGAAGATCTCGCCGGCCTCGACGCGGAAGGAGGCGTCGATCACGGCGGCGGTGGTGCCGTCGGCGCGCAGCTCCTCGCGGTCGGTGCCCTGTCGCAGCCTGTCGACTGCCCGGTCCGGTCGTCTGCCGAACACCTTGAACAGGTGCTCGGCCTCAAGCCTGGATGACACACGTACCTCTCGTCTGGCGGGACAGGACAGAGGCCGCGCCTTTCCAGTAGCTCCTTGGTCAAACTTTTAAGTGATACAGCTCATAGCGACCTGTCTCCGGCATCGAGTGACTGTCAGTGCCGTGCGGCATGATGCGAGCGTGACCGGACGACTCATGCTTCTCGACACCGCCTCGCTGTACTTCCGCGCCTACTTCGGCGTGCCGGACTCCGTGAAGGCGCCCGACGGCACGCCGGTGAACGCCGTGCGGGGACTGCTGGACTTCATCGACCGCCTGGTCAAGGACCACCGTCCCGAGCAACTGGTGGCCTGTATGGACGCCGACTGGCGGCCCCAGTGGCGGGTGGACCTCATCCCCACCTACAAGGCGCACCGGGTCGCGGTGGAGCACGAGGGCGGGCCGGACGAGGAGGAGGTGCCGGACACGCTCTCCCCGCAGGTGCCGGTCATCGAGGCGGTGCTGGACGCGGTCGGCATCGCCCGCGTCGGCGTCCAGGGCTACGAGGCAGACGACGTGATCGGCACGTTCACCGGCCGCGCGGCCGGCCCGGTGGACATCGTCACCGGCGACCGCGACCTCTATCAGCTGGTCGACGACGAGCGCGGGATCCGGGTGCTGTACCCGATCAAGGGGGTCGGCACGCTGCAGCTGACCGACGAGGCGGCCCTGCGTGAGAAGTATGGAGTCGACGGCCGGGGGTACGCGGATCTGGCACTGCTGCGCGGCGACCCGAGCGACGGCCTGCCGGGCGTGGCCGGGATCGGCGAGAAGACGGCCGCCAAGCTGCTCGCCGAGTTCGGCGATCTGCCCGGGATCATGGCGGCGGTCGACGATCCCCGGGCGAAGCTGACGCCGTCGCAGCGCAAGCGGCTGACCGAGGCGCGGCCGTATGTGGCCGTCGCGCCGAAGGTGGTGCGGGTCGCGGACGACGTGCCGCTGCCGGACGTGGACATCGCGCTGCCGCGCACCCCGCGCGACCCGGCCGGCCTCGATGCGCTGGCGGCACGCTGGGGGCTGGGCGGCTCCCTGCAACGGTTGCTGACGACGCTCGGCGAGTGATCCACAACGGAATCTTCCGGTAAAACGCGTTCATCGCGCTCCCCGCGAGACCCCTGTCGGCGGAAGAGAGATGCTAACTTAGGTAAACCTAACCAATGCAGCAGGAGGCCGTGATGGCAGAGCGTCCGGGACGACAGCCGCGAAAGCCCCGTACCGCCCGGGTGGTGCGCACCGAGCGGCTCACCCCGCACATGCAGCGCGTGGTGCTCGGTGGCGAGGAACTCGCCGGTCTCGCGGCGGACACCTGCACCGATCACTATGTGAAGCTGCTGTTCGGCCCGCCGGGCGTGACCTATCCGGAGCCCTTCGACCTGGAGCGGATCCGTGCGGAGTTCCCCCGTGAGCAGTGGCCCGTCACGCGGACGTACACCGTGCGCGCCTGGGACCCGGAGAACCTCGAACTCGCCCTGGACTTCGTGATCCACGGCGACGAGGGTCTGGCCGGGCCCTGGGCCGCCCGGGTGCAGCCCGGGGAGATCCTGCACTTCATGGGCCCCGGCGGGGCGTACGCGCCCGCCCCGGACGCCGACTGGCATCTGCTCGTCGGTGACGAGAGCGCGCTGCCCGCGATCGCCCGCGCTCTGGAGTCGCTGCCCGCCGGCTCGCGGGCGCACGCCTTCGTGGAGGTGTCCGGCCCCGAGGAGGAGCAGAAGATCGACTCCGACGTGGAGGTCGTCTGGCTCCACCGCGGGGAGAGGCCGGTGGGCGAGGCCCTGCTGGAGGCCGTGCGCGCGTTCACGTTCCCCCAGGGCCGGCTGCACGCGTTCGTGCACGGTGAGGCGTCGTTCGTGAAGGAGCTGCGCCGGCTGCTGCGGGTCGACCTGCAGATCCCGCGCGAGGACCTCTCGATCTCCGGCTACTGGCGCCTCGGCCACAACGAGGACGGCTGGCAGGCCTCCAAGCGGGACTGGAACGCCCGCATCGAGGCCGAGCAGGAGAGCGACGGCGCGGCGGCCGCATAGGGCGCGGCCCCAGACCTCTCGAAGGCTGCTCGAAGGCCACCCCCGGCCTGCCCCAAGACCGCCCGAAGCCGCTGCGGAAGCACCCCCCAAGCCGCCGGGAGCCCCTCCCCTCAGGGCGCCGTCTCGTTGATCTTGCCGAAGGGCACGTGCACGCTGGGCGTGGTCCGGGACGTGCGCTCCAGGTGGGTCACCTGGTCGTCGAAGAAGATGTGCGGTCGCAGCACCTTCATGACGGCGCCCTTCTCTATGCCGCCGAGGAAGAAGGCGTCGTTGACGGTGACGCCCCACTTCTTGAGGCTCGTCACGGCACGCTCGTGCGTCGGCGCGCTGCGCGCGGTCACGATGGAGACATGCACCCGGATCGTGTAGTCCGGGTCGTCCCGCCGCCGCTGCTCCTCACAGCGCTGAATCCGGTTGACGCTGGCCAGGAAGTCGCGCAGCGGCCCGGGATCGTGCGGAGTCGCGGCATTGCGGGCCTCATGGGCGCGGAACTCCTCCAGGCCGCCCGCCTGGTACACCTGCTCCGAGGCGTCGCCTGCCAGGACGCCGTCGAAGTCGAAGGCGATGCGCAGATCCCGGTCGGCGGGGTCGTCCGCCTGCGGGGAGCCGAGAACGTGCCCCGCAGGCAGGCCCGCGGCGACCGCCTCGCGCACGTCGTCCCCGTTCGCCGACAGGAACAGCGACATGTTGAAGGCGGTCATGAACGGGTGCGGGGAACGCCCCTGCATGAAGACGGCCCGCGTGATCGGCAGTTCATGGGCCTGGATGGAGCGCATGACCCGCAGACCGGTGTCGGGGTCGTTGCGCGAGAGGATGATCACCTCGACGAGCGGGTCGCCGGGGTCCCCGAGGTCGTTCAGCGACAACAGCCGCTGGATGAACGCGAACGCGGCCCCGGGACGGAGCGTGGCGTCCAGATTCTCTTCCTGGTAGGCCCGGTAGGCCTCCTCGCCCTGCTCCCGGAAGACCGCGTCCGACTCCTCCAGGTCGAACAGGGCGCTGGAGGCGACGCCGACGACGAGTCGGTCCGCAAGCTCGTACGGTGGCATGGCCTTCACCTCGGGGCGGGGGAGTTCGGCTCCTCATCATGTCACCGGTCGGGCAACGGCCTCGGTCACCGGTCGGACGTCGGTCCTGGTCACCGGTCACCGGTCGGACAGCGGCCCGGCCCGGGAGTTGCTCCGCACCGGCCGCCGGTGCGGGCCGCGTTCAGTCGCCGCGCACGCGCGCGTGGAAGTGCATGTCGTGCCAGCCGTCCGGGTGCTGGAGGGCGCTGCGCTTGGTTCCCTCCAGGGCGAAGCCGCACTTGGCGGCGACACGGCAGGACGCCTCGTTGACGGTGGAGTGCATGAGTTCCAGGCGGTGGAAGCCGATCTCCTCGAAGGCCCAGCGGGTCAGGGCGGTCGCGGCGCGGGCCGCCACACCCCGGCCGCGGGCCTCCCGCACCGTCCAGTAGGCGACCTCGGCCACGCCGTCGCCGAGCAGGATCTGCCGCAGGGCGACCCGGCCCCGCAGCTCGCCCGTGACCTCGTCCACGACGGCCCACTGAGCGTTGTCCTCCTTGTCCCAGGCCCGCTGCCACTCCCCGATCCAGGCCGCCGCCTCGTCCTCGGAGTCGCAGGACCTGATGTGCCACTGGTGCAGGACCGGGTCCTGGAAGGCGGCGTGCACGGCAGGTGCGTCCCCGGCCCGCCAGGGGCGCAGGACCAGGCCGTCACCGGTGGGGAGGGTGGGCTGGGAGGTGCGGGTGAGGGCTCCGGCGGTCAGGACCGGGCGGGTGAGGAAGGGCATGATCGGCATCCTGCCGAGGAGCGGGCCGCCGGCTCAACCGTATTCACCTGCCCGACCGTATTCTGGGTCGCGATGAGACGCCGTACGACACCCCCGCCCGCCCCGCTGCCCCAGCGCGACGGTGTCGACCCGGTGCGGGTGCGGCTGCCCTTCGGTGGCACATGGGCCACCGTCCGGGAGCATCTCGTGGAGCGGCTGACGGGGGCCGGGCCCGGCATGGTCGAGGAGATGTTCGACGCGGGGCTGGTCGTGGCGGCCGACGGGCGGGCGGTGGCGCCGGACGCACCGTACGAGCCGGGGATGTTCGTGTGGTTCCACCGGGAGCTGCCCGAGGAGCCTCCCGTGCCGTTCCCGCTCCAGGTGGTCCACCGGGACGCGCACATCGTCGTGGCCGACAAGCCGCACTTCCTCGCGACGACCCCGCGCGGCGCCCATGTCGCCCAGACCGCGCTGGCCCGGCTGCGCCACGAACTGGACCTCCCGGCGCTGACCGCCGCCCATCGGCTGGACCGGCTCACCGCCGGTCTGGTGCTGTTCACGGTGCGGCCCGAGGAGCGCGGCGCGTACCAGACGCTGTTCCGGGACCGCCTGGTGCGCAAGGAGTACGAGGCCGTGGCGCCGTACGATCCCTCGCTCGCCCTGCCCCGGACCGTGCGCAGCCGGATCGTGAAGGAACGCGGGGTGCCGGCCGCCCGGGAGGTCGAGGGCGAGCCGAACGCGGTGACACGGGTGGAACTGGCCGAGCACCGGGCGGGACTCGGCCGGTACCGGCTCGTCCCCGAGACCGGGCAGACCCATCAGCTGCGGGTGCATCTGAGCGCGCTGGGCGTGCCCATCCTCGGCGACCCGCTCTACCCGGAGGTGACCGCCCCCGTGCCGGCCGGTGACTTCCGGCGCCCGCTGCAACTGCTCGCGCTAAGGCTGGAGTTCACCGATCCGGTCACGGGGAGGGAGCACACCTTCGTCAGCGGGCGGACGCTCGCGGCGTGGTCGGCCCCGGCACAGTGGGCCGACCCGGAGGCCTGACAGCGCCGCCCCTCGGTGCGCCCACGGGTGGCGGCGCCCCTCGGCGTGCTCACGGGTGGCACCGCCCGCCGCTCTGCTCGCGGGCGGCGCCACCTCTCGGTGTGCTCCCGGGCGACGCCTCCCCGTCTGCTCAGGGGCAGCGCCGCACCTGCCCGCTCAGTCGCCGCGCCACCAGCGCAGCAGGCGCCGCCACGGGTTCGGGCGGCGGGCCGGCTGCGGTGCGGGAGGCTCGGGAGCGGGCGGGGCCGCCGCCGGCAGGGGCTCGGCGACGGACACCGGGTCCGCAACGGGGGTGCCGACCTGCCAGGTGGAACGCTGCGAGGGGATGGGTGCGGGGCTGGGCGGCCGCTGCACATCCTGCTGGGGCTTCGGTTCGAAGTGCACCGGCAGGGCCACCAGATGCCGGGAGGCGATGGAAGAGCGCCAGCTCAGGTCCTCCTCGGGGCAGTCCAGCTGGATGTCGGACAGCCGCATCAGCAGGGCGTCCACGCCGACGTCGGCGATGGCACGGCCGATGTCCTGGCCGGGGCACTCGTGCGGGCCGCCGCCGAAGGCGAGGTGCGAGCGGTTGCCCTGCATGTTGGCGGACAGATCGGGGCGCACGCGCGGGTCGACGTTGCCCGGGGCGGGCGCGAAGAGCAGCCCGTCCCCCTTGCGGATGCGCTGGCCGCCGAGTTCCGTGTCCTGCTTGGCGAAGTAGCCGAGGACGGTGCTGAACGGCGGCTCGTCCCACAGGGACTGCTCGATCGCCTCCGGCACGGTCATCTGGCCGCCGTTGAGCTGGGCCCGGAATCCCGGCTCGGTGAGGACCATGCGCAGCGCGTTGGCGAGCAGGTTGGCGGTGGCCTCGTAGGCCGCGAACAGGACGAGGCGCAGGTGTTCGCGGACCTCGTCGTCGGTCAGCCCCGCGGGGTGGGTGATGAGGTGACTGGTGAAGTCGTCGTCGGGCCGGGTGCGGCGGCGGGTGGTGAGCCGGCTCAGCGCGTCCATGACGTAGGCATGGCTCTCGATGGCGGTCTCGGTGCCCTTGAGTGCGTCACGGGCGGCCTGCACCATCCGGTCGTTGTACTCCTCGGGCATGCCGAGGATCTCGCACATGACGGCCATCGGCAGGTGCTCGGCGAACTGGGAGACCAGGTCGGCCCGGCCCCGTTCGCAGAACCCGTTGACCAGTTCCTGGGTGTAGCGGCCGATGTGACGGCGCATGCTGCGGTGGTCGATGGTCGACATGGCGCCGGTGACCGCTGCGCGCAGCCGCTGGTGCTCGTCGCCCTCGGCGTGCGAGCAGATGGGCTGCCAGGCGATGTGCGGCATGAGCGGGTGGTCGGGTTTGACCATGCTCTCCTGCAGCGGGGTCCAGATCCGGCTGTCGCGGGTGTACTGGGAGGGACTGCGCACCAGGTGCAGGTTCTCGGCGTGCCCGAGGACCACCCACATCGGTACGTCGTTGTGCAGGAGCACGGGTGCCACGGCACCGTGCTCCTCCCGCAGGCACTCGTAGAGGTCGCCCAGGTCGGCCGCGTCGGGACCGTAGAGCCGGTGCAGTCCCCCGGGGCCCCGGCCGTGCGCCGGGCAGCCCGGCGGCGGGCCGGAGGTGGGGTCTGTGCCGGTCAGGGACTGGGGTTCAGGCGTCACAGTGTCGCTCCGGGACGGAAGACGGAAGGTGTGTGTGGGGGGGACAGGGCAGGGTGCCGGTCAGGTGAGGGCGCCGGACAGGGCGAGCGAGTGCAGGAAGCGCATCAGGGTCATCAGCACGTCCTTGCTGGAGGCCCGGCGGCGCACGTCGCACTCCATGATCGGGATCTCCGGAGCCAGGTCGAGCGCGGTGCGCAGTTCGTCCGTCGGGTAACGGGGCGCGTCCGGGAAGGAGTTGATGGCCACGACGAAGGGGACCCCGCGTTCCTCCAGGCGCCCCATGACGTCGAAGCTGACTTCCAGGCGCCGGGTGTCGACCAGGACGACCGCGCCGAGCGCTCCTTCGAACAGGCCGTTCCACAGGAACCAGAAGCGTTCCTGGCCGGGGGTGCCGAAGAGGTAGAGCACCAGCTTGTCGGTGACGCTGATGCGGCCGAAGTCCATGGCCACGGTGGTGGCCGTCTTCGAGTCGGAGCCGTAGTTGTCGTCGACCCCGATCCCGGCCTGGGTCATGGTCTCCTCGGTGGTCAGCGGCCTGATGTCGCTGACCGAACCCACCATCGTGGTCTTGCCGACGCCGAAGCCGCCCACGATCACGATCTTCACCGCGGACTGCGCCGAGTGCGGCAGATGGTCCTCGGTGCGTGGTCCGGGGAGGTTGTCAGAGCCGTTGAAGTCCATGCATCACCGCTTCGAGGATGGAACGGTCGGCGACCGCCTTGCGGACGATCGGGGCGCGCGCCTGCACCAGTTCGGTCGTGATCAGCTCGGTGATCAGGACGGTCATCGAGCTGAACGGCAGATTGAGGTAGGCCGAGAGCTCGGCCACGGACAGGGGGGCACCGCAGAGCCGGAGCACGGCCGCCTCCTCCGGTGAGGCGGACGGCGGCGGCGCGGCGCGCGCCACGATCAAGGTGACCAGGTCCAGTTCGGCCCGGCCGCCGTCGTCGGTACCGGCGATGGTGTACAGCCGCTCGGGGTACCTGCGCGGTTCCTCGCCGCCCGCCGACGGGGGCGACGGAGGCGGCGCGGGCCGAGGGGGCGCGGACGGTGACGGTGCGGGCGGCCGCGGCTGCGGCTGACGCCGTTTGCGTTGCGGAGGAGTCATACGGTCTGCCCGTTCCGCCGGGGCGGACTGGTGAGATGGGCGCCCACTCGGACGACCAGGTCGCGCATCATGCCGCTCATCCGGCCCGGCTCGCAGGTCACGTCCGCGAGCACCGCGAGGTAGGCGTTGGCGCCCGCGTTCATGAGGTAGAAGTAGCCGCCGTCGATCTCGATGACGACGAGCTTCATCTCACCGGCGCCGGGGATCTCCTGGATGATGGCGCCGGCGAGGCTCTGTACGCCCGCGCAGGCGGCGGCGACCCGGTCGGCGGCGTCGGGGTCGCCGCCGTGACGTGCGATGCGCAGTCCGTCGGCGGAGAGGACCACGATCATCTCGATGCCCGGTACGCCGTCGTTGAGCTGCTTGAGCATCCAGTCGAAGTTGCCTCGCTGCTGGATCACTTGAGGTCCCCCTCGTCGTCGGCCTCGGTGGCGGCCTCGGTAACGGTGTCCGAATCGTTGAGCAGGTGCTGGTACGCGGTGGGGTTCAGCGTGAAGTCGGTCAGCTCGGCCGCGGTGGCACCCTCGGGCATGCCCTTCTTCAGGCCGTTCCAGAAGTCGTCCACCCACATGCCCGGCGGCCGCTCCCGCAGCTTCTTCAGCTCGGGGTCCATCTCGGGCTCGGGTTCGGGCTTGGGCTTGTGCTGCGACCAGATGGTCGGCCGGCCCTCGCGCTCGGCGCGCTCGATGGCGGCCTGCTCGGCGATCCGCTGGCTGAGCGGGGTCTTCACCCGGCTGCGGCGCTGCGGGAGTCCGCCCGCCGTCCACTCGGTGACCTCGGGGACGTCGTCCTCCATGGAGATCCCGGCCGGGATGCGGGGACTGGTGGGGCGGCGCTTCTTGGGCGGGCGCTTCGGGCCCTCGACCGCGCCGAGCTCGGGCTTGGGCACGGCGGTGGCACCGATGCCGTGGGCGGCACCGACACCGGGCTCGGTGGTCGTCATGACGCTCGGTACGACGAGGATCGCGCGGACGCCGCCGTAGGCGGAGGCACGCAGCGAGACCTGCATGTCGAAGGCCTTGCAGAGCCGGCCGACGACGGCGAGGCCGAGGCGCGGGCTGGGGCCCAGGTTGTCCGCGTCGTCGCCCGCCATGGCGTCCGTGATCGCCTTCTCGATGCGGGCGCGGGACTCCTCGCTGAGGCTGACGCCGGCGTCCTCGATCTCGATGACCACGCCGGTCTGCACCTCGGCGGCGGTGACGTGCACCTTGGTCGACGGCGGCGAGTAGCGGGTGGCGTTGTCGAGCAGTTCGGCGGCCGCGTGGATGATCGGCTCGACGGACGTGCCCTTGATGTTGATGTTGACGATGGAGTTCAGCTCGATGCGCCGGTACTCCAGGATGCGCGACATGGCACCGCGCAGCACGCTGTACAGCGAGACGGGCAGGGGCCACTGACGGCCGGGGCGGCCGCCGCCCAGCACGGAGATGGTGTCGGCGAGTCGGCCGATCAGCGCGGTGCCGTGGTCGAGGCGCAGCAGGTCGTCGAAGACCTCCGGGTTGCGGCCGTGGTCCTCCTCCATCTCGCGCAGTTCGTTGGCCTGCTGGTGGACGATGGCCTGGATGCGGCGGGCGATGCTGACGAAGGAGCGCTCCGTCGCGTCGCGCATCGAGATCTCGTGGTCGGCGCCGCGCAGCGCGTTGTGCAGCAGGGTGCGCTGCGACTCGGGGATGTGGCGCAGTTCGGGGTCGAGGTCGATGACCTTGCGCATCACCTCGCGGAGCGGTTCTCCGTAGCGCAGCCGGTGCAGCGCGGTGGGCAGGACGTCGGTACCGAGGCGGACGATCTCCTCGTCATGGGCGGCGAGGCGCCGCTCCAGATACGCGGTGTGACGGGCGTGCTCGGCCTGCGCCTCGCGGAGTTTGCGTCCGCGACGCAGGGCTTCGGCGCCCGTGGCGACGACCAGCAGCACGGCCACCGCCCCGCACCCGCCGACGGCGATCCGGGCCGTGGCCGGTACCAGGGCGGCGGCGGCCCCGGTCGCCGCGGCCATCACTATGGCCGGGAGCAACAGCACGCGCGCGTAAGGACGTTCACGGCCGCCGGTCGGCTTTCGAACACTCACCATGGATGCCTTCTGGGACGAATCGGCTGGGTGTCAGAGGGGCTTTCGGGGGGAAGGTTCATGGAACTGACGGGATCTTCTGGGTGTTTGGGAACAGGCGCACGAATTCACCTCAACTCGGTGCGCCGCGGGCGAGCTTAGTCCGACCGGATCATCGCCGTGTCATATTCGGCAAGCACCTGAAATCGCCCGCGCGACAGGGGTACGCTCGGCTCCATTTGCACGCTCGGAGATCATTCGAACACGGCCCGTGACGGTGAACGGGCATGCGAAAGCAACTCACCGTGATGAGTGAAAAAGAGAACTTCGGGACGGCCCGGACCTCGACGGACCAGAGAAACGATGGCGCCCCGAGGGCCAGCGGGGAACCGCACAACGAGCCACAGCCCACCCGCGCGCCCGAAGGGCGCGGGGAACTGCACGACCGGCGACCGTTCACCCGCAGGCGCAGGACCAGTAACAGACCGAGACCCTGACAAGCGCCCGAAGGGGCGCGGGGAACTGCGCGACCGGCCACAGACCACCCACGCCCAAGAACACAGACGCAGGCGCAGGCGCAGGCAAACAGGCACAGGCTCAGTGGCCGGGCCGAACGCAGGAAGGGGCGCGGGGAACTGCGCGACCAGCGACAGTTCACCCGCGCCCGCAAGCGCAGGATCAGCCCACCGACGAGTAGGCGACCACACCCCGCAGCAACTCGTCGACGGCCTTGCGCGCGACCTTCGACACGGTCGAGCCCTCCACAGGAGCAGCCGCCGAGATCTGCCCGAGCACGTCGATGACCTGCTTGCACCACCGCACGAAGTCGCCCGCCGGCATCTCCGCCTCGCGCAGCACCTCGTCCAGGCCCTTGCCGGAGGCCCACATGTAGGCCGCCCAGGCGAAGCCGAGGTCCGGCTCCCGCTGGCCGACACCCTCGGTCTGGTTGATCCGGAAGTCCTCCTCCAGCGCGTCCAGCCGGCCCCAGATACGGACCATCTCGCCGAGCGCGGCCTTCGCCTTGCCGGAGGGCAGCTTGGGCGCCATGGCATCGTCCCCGACCCGCGCCTCGTACACCAGCGCCGAGACGCAGGCGGCGAGTTCGGCCGGGCCGAGGCCCTCCCAGATGCGCTCGCGCAGGCATTCGCTGGCCAGCAGGTCGAGTTCGCCGTAGAGCCGGGCGAGCCGCTTGCCGTGCTCGGTGACCTCGTCGCCGCGCAGGTAGTCCAGTTCGGTCAGCAGCGCCACGATCCGGTCGAAGGTCCGCGCGATGGTGTTCGTACGGCCCTCGATGCGGCGCTCCAGCTGCGAGGTGTCGCGCAGCAGACGGTGGTAGCGCTCGGCCCAGCGGGCGTGGTCCTCACGGTCGTTGCACCCGTGGCAGGGGTGAGCGCGGATCGCAGTGCGCAGCCGGGCGATCTCGCGGTCGTCGGCGGCCTGCGACCGCTTCTTGCGGGCCCGCTCCGACGGGATGTGCCCGGCCTTGGCGCGCAGCGCGGAGGCGAGGTCCCGACGGGACTGCGGGGAGCGCGGGTTGAAGCTCTTCGGGATCCGCATCCGGTCCAGCGGCTCGACCGGCACCGGGAAGTCCATCGACGCCAGCCGCTTGACCTGCCGTTCGGCGGTCAGCACCAGCGGCCGCGGACCGTCGTGGTGGTCGAAGCCGCGGTGGCCGTTGGAGCGGCCGGCGGGCAGGCCCGGGTCCAGGACCAGGGCGAGGCCCGCGTACTTGCCGGTGGGCACGTGGATGACGTCGCCCGGCTTGAGCTTCTCCAGGGCGACGGCGGCCTCCGCGCGCCGCTCGTTCGCGCCCTGCCGGGCCAGTTCCGTCTCCCGGTCCTTCAGCTCGCGCCGCAGCCGTGCGTACTCCTCGAAGTCGCCGAGGTGGCAGGTCATGGAGGCCTTGTAGCCTTCCAGACCCTCCTCGTTGCGCTGCACCTGCCGGGAGATCCCGACGACCGACTTGTCGGCCTGGAACTGGGCGAAGGAAGTCTCCAGCAGCTCGCGCGAGCGGTGCCGCCCGAACTGCTCGACCAGGTTGACCGCCATGTTGTACGACGGCTTGAAGCTGGAGCGCAGCGGGTAGGTGCGCGTGCCCGCGAGACCGGCGAGGTGCTCGGGGCTCATGCCGCGCTGCCAGAGCACGACCGCATGTCCCTCCACGTCGATGCCGCGGCGCCCGGCCCGGCCGGTCAACTGGGTGTACTCGCCGGGGGTGATGTCGGCGTGCTGCTCGCCGTTCCACTTGACGAGCTTCTCCAGCACCACCGAGCGGGCGGGCATGTTGATGCCGAGCGCGAGGGTCTCGGTGGCGAACACGGCCTTGACCAGTCCGCGCACGAACAGTTCCTCGACGACCTCCTTGAACGTCGGCAGCATGCCCGCGTGGTGGGCGGCGATACCGCGCTCCAGGCCCTCCAGCCACTCGTAGTAGCCGAGGACGTGCAGGTCCTCGGACGGGATGGCGGCGGTGCGCTCCTCGACCAGCGCCCGGACCCGTTCCCGTGCCTCCTCGTCGTTGAGTCTGAGGCCGGCGTACAGGCACTGCTGGACGGCGGCCTCGCAGGCGGCGCGGCTGAAGATGAAGGTGATCGCGGGCAGCAGCCCCTCGGAGTCGAGGCGCTCGATGACCTCGGGCCGGCCCGGCGTCCACACGCGCGAGCGCTGTCTGCGCTCGCGCTCGCGGTCGGCCTCGCGCATCGCCCGGCCGCGTCTGCGGTCCTGGTACGAGGGCCGCGTCGCCTCCATGCGGGCGAGGCGGGCGAGGTCGGGGTTGACGGCCTTCTTGTGGCCCTCGCCCTCCTCGAACAGGTCGTACATCCGGCGGCCGGCCAGGACGTGCTGGAACAGCGGGACCGGCCGGTGCTCGGAGACGATCACCTCGGTGTCGCCGCGGACGGTGTCCAGCCAGTCACCGAACTCCTCGGCGTTGGACACGGTCGCCGACAGGGACACCAGGGTCACCGACTCGGGCAGGTGGATGATCACTTCCTCCCAGACGGCGCCGCGGAAGCGGTCGGAGAGGTAGTGCACCTCGTCCATGACCACATGGCCGAGGCCGAGGAGGGTCTGGGAGCCGGCGTAGAGCATGTTCCGCAGCACCTCGGTGGTCATCACGACCACCGGGGCGTCGGAGTTGACGCTGTTGTCGCCGGTGAGCAGGCCGACCTTCTCCGCGCCGTAACGGCGGCACAGGTCGGCGTACTTCTGGTTCGACAACGCCTTGATGGGCGTCGTGTAGAAGCACTTCTTGCCCTGTTGCAGGGCCAGGTGGACGGCGAACTCGCCCACGATCGTCTTGCCCGAGCCGGTGGGAGCGGCCACCAGCACACCCTTCCCCGCTTCGAGCGCCTGGCAGGCCTCGATCTGGAAGGGGTCGAGGCCGAAGTCGTACATCTCGCGGAAGGACGCGAGCGCGGTGGCCTGCTCGGCTGCCCGTCTCCGGGCTGCCGCGTACCGCTCGGCCGGTGAGAGGTCCTCTGTCATCGTGCTTTCGAGCGTACCGGGCGCCACTGACAACAGGACGATCATTATCCGGATCTTGGGCTGATCGACAACGACGGATGCCCCCGTCCTCAAGGGACGGGGGCATCGCGGTGTGCGGTGCGCGGCCGGCTCGGCTCACGGCGCGTGACGTCAGGTGATGTCGTCGTAACCGTTGACCCGGTCGGTGCTCGTCTGCTCGGGCAGGGCCCGGGTGGCGGAGACGGGCTCGATGTCGCCGATGTGGTCGGGCGTCAGGTCCAGCTCGGAGGCCTCGTCGTCGGCCGGGCCCTCCGCCTCGCGACGGCGCTTGCGCTTGTCGTTGAGCAGCGAGAAGGCCACTGCGCCGAAGTACAGCACCCAGATCGGCCCGGCGAGCGCCAGCATGGAGAGCGGGTCGGTGCTCGGCGTGGCGACGGCGGCGAAGACCGTGATACCGAGGATCATGCCGCGCCACCAGCCGAGCATGCGCTGGCCGGTGAGGATCCCGGTGAGGTTGAGCATGATCAGCAGCAGCGGCAGCTCGAAGGAGAGACCGAAGACGATCACCATGCGGGTGACCAGCTGCAGGAGGTCGTCGAGCGGCAGCAGGTTCTTGATGTTGCCGTTCGGCGTGAAGTCGATCAGCACCTTCGCGGTGGTGGGCAGCACCTCGTACGCGAAGAAGGCTCCGGCGAAGAACAGCGGCGCACCGGTGAAGACGAAGGCGTAGGCGTACTTCTTCTCGTGCCGGTGCAGACCCGGCGCGACGAAGGCCCACAGCTGGTAGAGCCAGATCGGCGAGGCGGCGACGACGCCCGCCATCAGCGAGACCTGGAGGGCCAGCGTGAAGGGGGCGAGAAGCCCGTTGATCGTGATTTCCGCACACTGGTGCTTGTTCGAGGCCTTCGCCAACTGTTCGAAGGTCTGCGCGCAACCGACCGAGTCGAGGATCGGCTTGGTCAGGAAGTTGATGATGTCGTTGTAGAAGAAGGCGGCGACGATCGTCACGACGACGATGGCCAGCAAGGCCTTCGCGAGCCGGTTGCGGAGCTCACGGAGGTGATCCGCAAGGGGCATGCGCCCCTCGGGATCTGTCTCCTTCTTGCGGGCAGACTTGGGCAACCCACGTCCTCATCTCGTGCGGCAGGCCGGGGGCTCCGGCCTTGTGTCAGCGCTGGGTGGTGTCCGTCGGCTCGTTGACCGGGCGCGAGCTGTTCACGTCACCGGGGGCCGCCTGGATGGTGCGCTGGGCCGGGGGCTGCTCGTTGGAGGCGGGCGCCTGGGCGGAGGCGTTGCCGTCCTCCTTCATCGCCTTGGCCTCGCTCTTGAGGATGCGCGCGGACTTGCCGAGGGAGCGGGCCATGTCCGGAAGCTTCTTCGCGCCGAAGAGCAGCACGATGACGACGAGGATGAGAATGATCTCGGGGGCTCCGAGCCTTCCGAACATAAGTCTTTACCTTCTCACGGAGGCGGCTGAGTGGGGAGCTGTCCGACCAGTCGGACATCTGTCCGAGAAGTCGTGCTGGCAGCGATCGTAACGCTCAGGGGTAAACGTGAGGCAATCCCCGTGCGTACTCCCGGTCCACGGTACGCGCCTCGTTCTTCGCACCGCGATCAGCAGCGTACCTGTCCCGGTGGGCACCATGACAGGGCGAAGTGACGCAAACCGCTTCACTCGGGCCTGGCACGGCCGCTCGCAGCGCCCCTCACAGCGTGTCCACGGCGCGGGCCGCGCTGGCCGCAGCCCGCTCCAGGTCCTCGGCCGCCCTGTTGATACGGCTCGCGGAATCCGCGACCTGCTGTCCCAGGCGCCGCGCCTCCAGGAAGACCCGGACGGCGAGCACCCCCAGGACGGCGAGACCCAGGAAACCCACGGCAACCGCGAACATCGGCCAGAACATGGTGCCGAGCCTAGACGGTCCTACACCGTGGAGTGCAGCCGCAGGGTCCTGACCCCGCCGCCGGTGAGCAGCTCGACGATGCGCTCCCCCGCGGGCTTGCGGACACAGACGCCGCAGTCGGGGCAGGTGAAGGAGTAGAAGGTCGTCCGGCTGGAGCCGCCGATGGCCAGACGCAGGGCGCTCGCGGCGAGCTCGAAGCGGCCCCGGCAGTCCGGGCAGCCGGCCCTGAACACCACGGGGACCGCTCTCTTCATCCCGGCGAAGGCGGCCGCCACCGTCATTTCCCTCGCACCGGACACCGGAGACTCGCTCAAAGCCCTCGCTCCTCGATTCTGGTCGTTCGCCGTCGGGGCGCCACGGCCGGTGCCGAAAGACCGGCCGCGCTCAGCCCCTGGAGCCTGTGCGCTCCCCACGTCCGGACACGCTCACGGCGGAGGGACCCCGGGGCCCCGCACCGCGGCGGCTCACCGCTGCCTGTCGTCCCGCCCGTCGTGCCCACCACGCACCGCGCCCGCCGGTGTGTCGTACGCCGCCAGCGCCTCGCGAGCCGCCCGTCGGGCGCTGTCGGCCAGCTCGGGCGGCGAGACGATCCGGCCGTCGCGGCCGAGCCGCAGCGCCAGCCGTCTGAGAGAGGCCGGATCGGGGGTGCGCAGCGTGATACGCAGACCGCCGTCGGAAAGCTCATCCGCGCTGTCGTGCGGGTAGTACTCGGCCACCCAGCGGCCGCCCGGGCCGACCTCGATCACGACCTCCGGATCCTCGGCGGCCGGCTGCACCAGCGCTTCGGACAGATCCCGAAGCTCGATCTCCGGCGGGGCCGACGGCTCGTCCAGGATCCTGATCTCGGCGACCCGGTCGAGCCGGAAGGTACGGCGCGCCTCGGAGCGGCGGCACCAGGCCTCGACATAGGTGTGCCCGACGCTGACCAGACGGATGGGGTCGATCTCGCGCTCGGTGACCTCGTCGCGGGCCGGCGAGTAGTAGCGGATCCACAGCCGACGGCGCTCGGCGATCGCCCGGTCGACGTCGGCGAAGACACCGCCCTCGGACTCGAAGGTCACCGACAGCCGGGAGCTGGCGCCCGCCGCCTCCCCGGCCGCGGTCTCCACCTTGGCGGTCGCCCGCAGCAGGGCCTGCCGGTCGCCCTCCCTGAGACCGGGCAGCGTGGAGACCGCGCGGGCGGCCACCAGCAGGGCGGTGGCCTCGTCGGCGGCCAGCCGCAGCGGCTCGGCGGCCTCCTCGCCGAGCGCGGCCGGGTTGTGCCACCAGATGCGCTCGCCGTCGGTGTCGATGTCCAGCAGATCGCCGCCGCGGAAGCTGGTGCCGCACATGGGCAGCAGATCGAGGTCGGAGACCAGCTCGTCCTCGGTGATGCCGAAGGCGCGTGCGACATCGGCGATCCGCGCGCCGGGGCGCTCCCTGAGGTAGGTCACCAGGGAGAGCATCCGCCGGGTCTGGTCGATGGCGTTCACGGGCCTGACCGGTTTGCCTGCCATAGTCCTGCTCCGCTCCCCCTCAGCCCTTGGCCACGGCACGCAGCCGGTCCACCACATCGGCCCGCAGCTCGGCCGGCTCCAGGACCACCACGACCGGCCCGAACTCCACCAGCCAGGCGTCCAGGCCGTGCCCGTACGGGATTTCCAACTCGTCCCAGCCGTCGCCGAGTTCCCGGACCTTGGTGGCCTTCGCCCGAAGGGGGTAGCCGGCACCGGCCCGCAGCCGGATCAGCGCCGAACGGTCGGCGATCTCGCCCGCCCAGCTCGCGACGGTCTCGCGCACGGTGACGACGTCGGGCACGGGAGCGGTGAAGCCCGTCCCGCGCGAGCGGACCCTGCCGGTGATCCGGGAGAGCCGGAAGACGCGCTCGGCGCCCCGGTCGCGGTCCCAGCCGGCCAGGTACCAGTGGCCGCGCCAGCACTCCAGCGCCCACGGCTCGACGTGCCGCGGCTCGGGGTGGGCGGCGGCGGCCTTGCGGTAGTCGAAGACGACGGGGCGGCGGTCGCGGCAGGCCAGCATCAGCGGCTCGAAGGCCGCCTCGTGCACGGGGATGCGCGGCTCCAGGGCGCCGTGCGCCTCGTACGGGTCGACGTCCTCGGGCAGGCCGGCCGCGCGGAGCTTCTGCAGGGCGCCGCTGGCGGCGCCGGCCAGCCGGGCCTGCTGCCAGACCTTGGCGGCCAGGCCGAGCGCGGCGGCCTCCTCGGCGTCCAGGGTGATGGGGGGCAGACGGTTGCTGTCGCGGCGGGCGAGATAGCCGACCTCGCCGTCGAGGTTCTCGACGGTCGCGATGACCAGGCCCAGCTCGCGCAGGTCGTCCTTGTCCCGCTCGAACATCCGGTTGAAGGAGTCGTCGCTGCCCGCTTCGAGGTACGCCTCGATGGACCCGCGCAGCTCGCGCTTGCTGAGCGGTCGCCGCGTCCCGAGCAGACACAGCGCCAGGTTCATCAGCCGCTCGGCCTTGGCAATGGCCATCGACGCCCTTCGCCTCCTCATGGTGCTTCCGACCGTTGACCGTACCGCTCCCGGGTGTCGCGGCAAAAGCCGGAGCAGACAAGGAGGGATCATGCGGACAGCACAGAGCACAGAAGAAGGGCCCGTGCAGACAGCACGGGCCCTTCTTCGACCAGGAACGGTCAGCGCTTGCCGACGCCCACCAGGTCGCAGACGAAGATCAGCGTCTCGCCCGGGGCGATCCGGCCGCCACCCGCGCCACGGTCGCCGTAGGCGAGGTGCGGGGGGATGGTCAGCTTGCGGCGCCCGCCGACCTTCATGCCCGCCACGCCGTTGTCCCAGCCCTGGATGACCTGGCCGGCGCCGAGCTGGAACTCCAGCGGGGTGCCGCGGTTCCAGGAGGCGTCGAACTCCTCGCCGGTGGAGAACGCGACGCCCACGTAGTGGACCTTGACGAAGTCGCCGGCCTTCGCAACCTCGCCGTCGCCCTCCCAGATCTCCTTGATCTCGAGGTCCGCCGGGACCGGGCCGTCCGGGAAGTCGATCTCGGGCTTGTCGATGTTCACGTCAAAAGCTCCTGCTTGTGATACGACACGAATCACGGACAGTCTGTCATCTCCGCAGGTCCACCGCCTGCCACGCCGCCGCTTGGCTACATCGCCGCGAGGATGTCCACCGAGAACACCAGAGTGGAGCCCTTCTTGACGGGGCCGCCGCTCGGCGGGTTGTCGCCGTAGCCCAGGTCCGGCGGTACGACGACCAGAACCCTGCTGCCCACCTTCTTGCCGGCCAGGCCCTGGGACAGGCCCTTGACGACCTGCTGCATCTGCTCCAGCGAGAACTGGCTCAGCCGCCCGGAGCCATACGTCTGCTGAAACGTCTTGCCACTGTCCCAGACCACGCCCTTGAACTGGCACAGGATCGTCTGGTCGCCCTTCAGCTCGGCTCCGTCGCCCTCCAGGACGTAGTTCGACACCAGCTTCTTCGGCGGGTCGGACTTCGGGACGGTGATCTTCGGTTCGGCGCCGTCCGTGTTGGTGCCGACCGTCGGCAGGGCGGCGTCGCTCTGCGGGACCGGCGTGCCCTTGACGGAACTCTTCGAGTTGAAGGAGTCGATCAGGTCGATGACGAAGACCAGGGTGTCGGTGCCCTTGATCCCCGCCTGGGTGTTGCCCGACTTGCCGTACCCCCAGGTGGGCGGGACGGCGATCTGCACCCGGCTGCCGGTCTTCTTGCCCTCCAGCGCATACAGCCAGCCGTCGATGAGGCTGCCCTTGGCGAGCTGCATGACCAGCGGACGATGGCGGTCGTAGGAGTTGTCGAAGACCTTGGCGGTGCTCCAGATCTGGCCCAGGTAGTTGGCCTGGACGAAGTCGTTCTCCGCGACGGTCCGGCCGCCGCCCGCAATGACCGTCTTGACCGCGAGGTCCTTCGACGGGTCCCCCGACCCCTTGGCCACGGTCGGCTTCTCGCCGAACTTCGTGCCCGCCGTGATCGCCGGCAGCGGCCCCTCCACGATCTTGGGCGGAGGGGGCGCCGACACCGAGGACGACGGCGACGGCGACGCGCCGGCCTTGCTGGAGTCGGACTTGTCGTCGCCGCACCCGGCGATCGTGACCAGTCCTGCGGGAACGGCGGCAAGGAGGAGTGAACGTCGGCGCACGGAGAAGCCTCGTAATCGATCGATCTTGCGGATTGACGTGCGCGCAACTCTACGACGCGAGAAGGGCGCCGTACGGTAAACGTACGACGCCCGTGTGGCGTTCCGGCATTTCGGTGCCGAAACACTTGACTCGCCCGCTTCGGTCACATTCCGGCGATCAGCTTCTCCACCCGATCGTCCACCGAACGGAACGGGTCCTTGCACAACACGGTGCGTTGCGCCTGGTCATTGAGCTTGAGGTGCACCCAGTCGACCGTGAAGTCCCGCCGCTGTTCCTGCGCCCGGCGGATGAAGTCCCCGCGCAGCCGGGCCCGAGTGGTCTGCGGAGGAACGGACTTGCCCTCGAAGATCTTCAGGTCGTTGCAGATCCGCGTCGCCTGCCCCTTCTTCTCCAGCAGGTAGTACAGCCCACGACGGCGGTGGATGTCGTGGTAGGCGAGGTCTATCTGAGCGACCCGCGGATGCGACATCGTCATGTTGTGCTTGGCCCGGTACCGCTCGATGAGCTTGTACTTCATCACCCAGTCGATCTCGGTGCCGATCCGGTCCAGCTCCTCCGTCTCGATCGCGTCGAGCGTACGGCCCCACAGCTCCAGGACCTGTGCGACCGTGCCGGTACGGATGCCCCGGCGGTCGCAGAAGTCCACGGCCTTGTCGAAGTACTCGCGCTGCACCTCCAGCGCGGAGGCCTCCCGGCCACTGGCCAGCCGCACCTTGCGCCGACCCGTGATGTCATGGCTGACCTCGCGGATCGCCCTGATCGGGTTCTCCAGGGTCAGGTCACGCATCACCGTGCCCGCCTCGATCATGCGCAGCACCAGATCGGTCGCGCCGACCTTGAGCAGCATGGTCGTCTCGGACATGTTGGAGTCGCCCACGATGACATGCAGTCGGCGGTAGCGCTCGGCGTCCGCGTGCGGCTCGTCGCGGGTGTTGATGATGGGCCGGGAACGCGTCGTCGCCGAGGAGACGCCCTCCCAGATGTGCTCCGCCCGCTGGCTGACGCAGTAGACCGCGCCGCGCGGCGTCTGCAGGACCTTGCCCGCACCGCACAGCAGCTGCCTGGTCACCAGGAACGGGATGAGGATGTCCGCGAGCCGGGAGAACTCCCCGTGCCGGGCCACCAGATAGTTCTCGTGGCACCCGTAGGAGTTGCCCGCCGAGTCGGTGTTGTTCTTGAAGAGGTAGACGTCGCCCGCGATTCCCTCCTCGTGCAGGCGTCGTTCCGCGTCCACCAGGAGTCCCTCGAGAATGCGCTCGCCGGCCTTGTCGTGGGTGACCAGCTCGGTCACGTTGTCACATTCGGGTGTCGCGTATTCCGGATGTGACCCCACGTCGAGATAGAGCCGGGCGCCGTTTCGCAGAAAGACATTGCTGCTGCGGCCCCATGACACGACACGGCGGAAGAGGTACCGCGCCACCTCGTCAGGCGACAGGCGGCGCTGTCCCCTGAACGTGCACGTGACGCCGTACTCGTTCTCCAGCCCGAAAATGCGGCGGTCCATGACTGAACATTACGCCCGATCCCCTGAGCTGAAACGGGGTTCGACAGCACGATTTGGATCAGTTTCCGATGAAGCCGCAACAACCCCGCCCCACGCGGGAGCTGCGAGGACCCGTCCGGTGGCGAGCAGGACCAGCAGCGACACGGCTCCCGCCGCACCCGGCAGCGCGAAACCCCACAGGGCGCCGCCCCCCTGGACGACCGGGCCCGCCAGGCCCGTTCCGACCGAGGCACCCACGGTGAACGTCGTCACAAGCCAGGAGAACGCCTCGGTGACGGTTCCGCTCGGCGCATGCCGGTCCACGATGATGAACGCACAGGCGATGCAGGGGGCGAGGAACACCCCGGACACCGCCGCGAGCACCACCATGGCCACCGCACCCGGCATCAGCATCAGCGGCAGATAACACACCGCCAGAAGAGCCACCAGGACGCGCAGTCGCCGCTCCGGCGAGCCACCCCACTGCCGCGCGCCGTACACCGTGCCGCCCACCAGGGCACCGAGACCGAGCGCGGCCATCATCCAGCCGTAGACCGCGTCCCCGCCGTGCGCGTCGGCGTACGACACCGAGGCCACCGTGATGGAACCGAGCGCGATGCCGATGAACAGGAAGGCACCGAGCAGCACCAGCAGGCCGCGCGAACGCAGAGCACCCAGCCAGTGTGCCTCGCGCGGCGCCGAACGCCACGCGCGCGAGGGCGGCGAGACGACCACCGAGAGCGCACCGAGGACACCGACGGCGTTCAGCACCAGCAGGGCCGCCCGCTCCGACCACAGGGACACGCACAGGGTCACCAGCAGCGGCCCGACGGTGAACATGACCTCCTGCGCGATCGCGTCCATCGCGTAGGCCGTGTGCACCTGCTCCTCACGGCGCAGCACGGAGGGCCACAGCGCGCGCAGACCGCCCTCCAGAGGCGGGGTGAACAGGCCCGCCACCGCGACGGCGGCATACGCGAGCGGCAGCGGATCGGTGCCCGCGAAGGCGAAGGCCACCATGGCGAGAGCGGAGACGACGGCCGCGGGCAGCTGCACACGCGGCTGCCCGTAGAGATCCACCAGCCGCCCGAGGACCGGCTGGCCCACGGCGTTGGCGACGCCGTACACGGCCGCGAGGGCGCCCGCCAGGCTGTAGGTGCCGCCCTCGGCACGGACGAACAGCACCAGGGCGATCGCGGCGGTCGCATTGGGAAGCCGCCCCACCAGAGTGCCGGTCAGCAGGCGGGCCGCGTGCCTCGCCCTGAGGATCTCCAGGTATCCGGCAGCCATGCCCAACCTCCCCGTGTTACGTATAACGTCCTCATCCATACGTACCATGTGCGCTGTTCACACGTCCAGACGACCAGGAGCGAGCCGACGGGCCCGCCGGTGCCGGGGCCACGAGCGCGCCAGAGCCCGAAGGGCCGAGCACGACCGGGACCCCGCCCCGGCCGCAGCACCCGGAGGCGAACGACCACACGAACAGGAGCACGCCCACGGTGGCACGCAGCAGCACGCGCCCGACCAGCCGTGACGTCGCCCAGGCGGCCGGAGTCTCCCAGGCCGCCGTCTCCCTCGTCCTCGGCGACAAATGGCGCGGCCGCGTCTCCGAAACCACCGCCGAGCGGGTCCGCGAGGCCGCGCGGGAACTGGGCTACCGGCCCAACCTCGCCGCCCGCAACCTGCGCCTGGGCCGCACCCGCACCGTCCTGCTCGTCGTGCCGGCACTGACCACCGAGTTCTTCGCCGGCGTCTACACCGGCGCCGCCCGCGTCGCCGCCCGGCACGGCTTCGGCGTCGTGCTCTACCCCTCCCCCGAGGGCATCGGCCCCGCCCGCAACCCCTTCGCCTCCGCACAGGCCGCCCTGGACGGCGTCATCGCCTCCTCCATGGCCGCCGACGCACTCACCGCGATCCGCGGCGACCAGCTCCCCCTGGTCATGCTCGACAGCGACCCCGAGGGCAGCCTCGGCGCGGCGACCGTCAACCTGGACATCGCCGACGGCGTCCGGCAGGTCGCCGAACACCTCCTGGGGCTCGGCCACCGCCGCATCCTGCACCTCGCCGCCGACGTACCCTCCTGGACCTTCGAGATGCGCGCCCGTCAGCTGGCCGCACGCCTGGCCGGCGTCCCCGGCACCGAGATCCGCACCGCCGCCGCCCCGATCTCCATCGAGGGCGCCCTGACCGCCACCGTGGCCGCCCTCACCGCACCCGGGCCCCGGCCCACCGCCGTGGTCTGCGACGACGACAAACTCGCCGCCGGCGCCTACAAGGCCCTGCGCCGCCTCGGCCTGCGCGTCCCCGACGACGTCTCGGTGACCGGCCTCGACGACCTGGCCCTGGCCACCGCCCTCGACCCGGAACTGACGACGGTACGACTGGACGCCGAACGGTTCGGGGAACGCGGAATGGAGGCCCTGCTGGCCGTCCTGGAGGGCCGGGAGCCGGACGGCGGGGACATCCCGGTCGAACTCGTCGTACGCGGCTCGACGGCACCTCCCCGCAGCCCCTGACACGCGTGGTGCCCCGACCGGAGAACCGGCCGGGGCACCATGAGCGGGACAGGGTGGGCAGAAGAGAGGCGGGACTACTCCTCCTCGGAGCCGCCCTCCTCGGAGCTCTCCGCCTCGGTGGCCGCGCCGCCCTCCTCCAGGAGCCGGGAGAGCTGACGGCCGACGATGCGCCTGAACTTGCGCTGCTGCGGGCGCGTGCGGTCCAGCACCGCGACCTCCAGGCGCTCGGCGGGAATCTCCCGCTGGCTGCCGTTCGACTCGCGGGACAGGGCCTGCACGGCCAGCTTCAGCGCCTCGGCCAGCGTCATGCCGTCCTGGTGGCGCTGGTCCAGATAGTTGCTGATCAGCTCCGCATTGCCGCCGACCGCGACCGAACCGTGCTCGTCGACGATCGAGCCGTCGTGCGGCAGCCGGTAGATCTGGTCGCCCTCCGGGGTCTCCCCGACCTCCGCCACGACCAACTCCACCTCGTACGGCTTCTCTGCCGCACTGGAGAAGATCGTGCCCAGGGTCTGGGCGTAGACGTTGGCCAGACCGCGGGCGGTCACGTCGCCCCGGTCGTAGGTGTACCCCCGCAGGTCTGCGTAGCGAACGCCGCCGATCCGGAGGTTCTCGTACTCGTTGTACTTGCCGGCGGCCGCGAAACCGATCCGGTCGTAGATCTCGCTGAACTTGTGCAGCGCACGGGACGGGTTCTCGCCGACGAACACGATGCCGTCGGCGTACTGCAGCACAACCAGACTGCGGCCCCGGGCGATGCCCTTGCGGGCGTACTCCGCCCGGTCGGCCATGGCCTGCTGAGGTGAGACATAGAACGGCGTCGACACCGGTTATCCGTCCCTTTCTGTCATGGTCACTGGATCACCTTGATAAGAAGCGGGCCCGCTCTCAGAGCAGGGCGGCCTTGGGGCCGTCCGGCTCCTCCAGACGCTGCTGCAGCACCGCACGGGACAGCCCGGAGGACTCGTCCTCGGTGAGCCGGCGGAAACCGTCCTCGGTGATCACGGTGATGATCGGGTAGATCCGGCGGGCGACATCGGGACCACCGGTCGCCGAGTCGTCGTCTGCCGCGTCGTACAGGGCCTGGACCACCAGGGTCGTGGCCTGCTCCTCGGACAGGTCGTCACGGAACAGCTTCTTCATGGCACCACGCGCGAAGACCGAGCCGGAACCCGTCGCCGCGAAGTTGTGCTCCTCGGAGCGGCCGCCCGTGACGTCGTAGGAGAAGATGCGCCCCTTCTCCCGGTCCAGGTCGTACCCGGCGAACAAGGGCACCACGGCCAGGCCCTGCATGGCCATGCCGAGGTTGGAACGGATCATCGTCGACAGCCGGTTCGCCTTGCCCTCCAGCGACAGCTGGGCGCCCTCGACCTTCTCGAAGTGCTCCAGCTCCAGCTGGAAGAGCTTGACCATCTCGACGGCCAGACCGGCGGTGCCGGCGATGCCCACGGCCGAGTACTCGTCCGCCGGGAAGACCTTCTCGATGTCCCGCTGGGCGATGACATTGCCCATGGTCGCCCGGCGGTCACCGGCGAGCACCACGCCGCCGGGGAAGGTCACCGCGACGATCGTCGTGCCGTGCGGGGCCTCGATCACCCCCCGGGTGGGAGGCAGCTGCCGGTTGCCGGGCAGCATCTCCGGCTGGTGCTCCGACAGGAAGTCCATGAACGAAGAGGACCCAGGCGTCAGGAAGGCAGCTGGTAGACGCCCGGTGCCACGAGTATTGGCTTCCACGAGTTTCCTTCCAGATAGGCGGCTGCCCGGCGCACGGCGTCGGGGTTGTCACCCAACTTGCCGATGGCCGAATTGCAGTTGAAGCACAGTACGCCACGGACCCTACCCGTCTTGTGGCAGTGATCCACATGCGCGGCGGGGGCATCCAGGCAGATCACGCAGAGGCCGCGTTGAGCGGCGACCATCGCGTCGCGTTCGGACTCGGTGAGGCCGTAGTTGCGCTTGAGGTGGTCCGCCCGCCCACGGACGGCCCGGCAAGCCTTGCATCGCGTCGACCGCCCATCGGAAGCGGTCGCGTTACGGTGCCATTCGCTGTGGGACTTGATCTCGCCGCACGACCGGCAGAGCTCGTACCCGTCGGGCACGTCCGCCTTCTCGCGCACCGTCTTGCCCTGTGCTTCCTGTCGTCGCCGGTGGTACTCGGCAGCGCACTCGCGACAATTGGCCTGCAGGCCGTCAGGCCGAGACCTGTTGCCCGCGAATGCGCCGACCGAAAGTACCTTCTGGCACGTCGAGCACTTCTTCGATCCCCCGTCGTTCATGGATGTGACTACTGTCCACCCTTTTGAACGAACGAGCGCACGAAGTCCTCCGCGTTCTCCTCCAAGACGTCGTCGATCTCGTCCAGGACGGAGTCCACGTCGTCACTCAGCTTCTCGTGCCGCTCCTTGAGGTCTTCGGAGGCCTGCGCGTCCTGCGCCTGCTCCTCGACCTCCTCGGTGGAGCGTGTGGCCTTCTGCTGGCCGCCGCCGGTGTCCTTGGTTGCCATATCCCTCACCCCGCTCAGTTCGCCCGACATGGTCGACGGGTCGGCATTCCTGCCGATCGGTGATGATCAGACCCTACAAGCCGGGTCCGACATCGGCCCCGCAGTTTCGACAACGTGCGGGGGCCATCTCGATGATTCCCGGGCGGTGGGGTTTCCACCCTGTCCGCCCGGGACGGTACGTGTGCCCGCCGACCGCGTTCAGCCGCCCGACAAGACCCTGACCAGGTCTTCTGCTGTGCGGCAGCGGTCCAGCAGTTCCTTGACGTGATTTCGCGTTCCGCGTAGCGGTTCGAGGGTTGGAACGCGCTGGAGGGAGTCGCGCCCGGGAAGGTCGAAGATGACCGAGTCCCAGGAGGCCGCGGCCACGTCGTCCGCGTACTGCTCCAGGCAGCGGCCGCGGAAGTAGGCACGGGTGTCCTCCGGCGGCTTCGTGCGGGCCTGGTCGACCTCGGCCTCGTCCAGCAGCCGCTTGATGCGTCCGCGGGCCGCCAGGCGGTTGTAGAGGCCCTTCTCGGCGCGTACGTCGGCGTACTGGAGGTCGACGAGGTGGAGCCGGGCGGCGTCCCAGTCGAGGCCGTCGCGGCGGCGGTAGCCCTCCATCAGTTCCCGCTTGGCGACCCAGTCGAGTTCGCCGGCGAGGCTCATCGGGTCGTTCTCCAGCCGGTTGAGGGTGTCCTCCCAGCGGGAGAGCACGTCCTTGGTCTGGTCGTCGGCGTCGGCCCCGAAGCGTTCCTCGACGTACTTGCGGGACAGCTCGAAGTACTCCATCTGGAGCTGGACCGCGGTCAGTGTGCGGCCGCTGCGGAGCGTGACCAGGCGCTTGAGCGAGGGGTCGTGGGAGACCTGGTGGAGGGTGCGTACGGGCTGGTCGACGGCGAGGTCCACGGCGATGAAGCCGTCCTCGATCATGGACAGGACCAGGGCGGTCGTGCCCAGCTTGAGGTAGGTCGAGATCTCGGAGAGGTTGGCGTCGCCGATGATGACGTGCAGGCGGCGGTACTTCTCCGCGTCGGCGTGGGGCTCGTCGCGGGTGTTGATGATCGGGCGCTTGAGGGTGGTCTCCAGGCCGACCTCGACCTCGAAGTAGTCGGCGCGCTGGCTGAGCTGGAAGCCGTGTTCGTGGCCGTCCTGGCCGATGCCGACGCGGCCCGCTCCGGCGAAGACCTGACGGGAGACGAAGAAGGGCGTGAGGTGGCGCACGATGTCCGAGAAGGGGGTCTCCCGCTTCATCAGGTAGTTCTCGTGGGTGCCGTAGGAGGCGCCTTTGTTGTCGGTGTTGTTCTTGTAGAGGTGGATCTGCTGGGCGCCGGGCAGCTGGGCCGCGCGTTCGGCGGCCTCGGCCATGATGCGTTCGCCGGCCTTGTCCCAGAGCACGGCGTCGCGGGGGTTGGTGACCTCGGGGGCGCTGTATTCGGGGTGGGCGTGGTCGACGTAGAGGCGAGCGCCGTTGGTGAGAATGACGTTGGCGAGGCCGATGTCCTCGTCGGTGAGCTGGCTGGCGTCGGCGGCCTCCCGGGCGAGGTCGAAGCCTCGTGCGTCGCGCAGCGGGTTCTCTTCCTCGAAGTCCCAGCGGGCCCGGCGGGCCCGGTGCATCGCCGCCGCGTAGGCGTTGACGATCTGGGACGAGGTGAGCATGGCATTGGCGTTGGGATGGCCGGGGACGGAGATCCCGTACTCCGTCTCGATGCCCATTACTCGCCGTACGGTCATGCGGCCCTCCTTGCCCGGCGGCGCCCTCGGTCGTGGGCGCCGCTCACGTACCGCTGGCGCTCCGGTGCGTGTGCGGTGCCCGTCCCCGCACTGCGCGACTCGGCGGTAGGAAAGAGCCTAGAACGCCTTTGCGCTGGTGGGGAGATCATTTGCGTCATTGCCTGCTCCGGTCGTGGCCGGAAAAACAGCGGCTGCGGGTACCCCGGCGAGGGCACCCGCAGCCGCCCCGGTTCTACAGGTACTGTCCGGTGTTCGCCACCGTGTCGATGGAGCGTCCGGTGTCCGCGCCCTGCTTTCCGGTGATGAGGGTACGGATGTAGACGATCCGTTCGCCCTTCTTTCCGGAGATGCGGGCCCAGTCGTCGGGGTTGGTGGTGTTGGGCAGGTCCTCGTTCTCCTTGAACTCGTCCACGCAGGCCTGGAGGAGGTGGGAGACGCGGAGGCCCTTCTGGTTCTTCTCCAGGAAGTCCTTGATCGCCATTTTCTTGGCGCGGCCCACGATGTTTTCGATCATGGCGCCGGAATTGAAGTCCTTGAAGTAGAGGACTTCCTTGTCACCGTTGGCGTAGGTGACTTCCAGGAAGCGGTTTTCCTCGGATTCGGCGTACATGTGCTCGACGGCCGTCTGGATCATGCTCTGGACGGTCGTTTCCTTGCTGCCGCCGTGCTCGCCGAGGTCGTCGGCGTGCAGCGGGAGGCGCTCGGTGAGGTACTTGCCGAAGATGTCCTTGGCGGCCTCGGCGTCCGGGCGCTCGATCTTGATCTTCACGTCGAGCCGGCCGGGGCGCAGGATGGCGGGGTCGATCATGTCCTCGCGGTTGGAGGCGCCGATCACGACCACGTTCTCCAGGCCTTCCACACCGTCGATCTCGGCGAGGAGCTGGGGGACGATGGTGTTCTCCACGTCCGAGCTGACGCCGGAGCCGCGGGTGCGGAAGAGGGACTCCATCTCGTCGAAGAAGACGATCACGGGGGTGCCCTCGCTGGCTTTCTCACGTGCACGCTGGAAGACGAGGCGGATCTGCCGCTCCGTCTCGCCGACGTACTTGTTGAGCAGCTCGGGGCCCTTGATGTTCAGGAAGAAGCTCTTGCCCGCGGCCTGGCCGGTGACCTCGGCGACCTTCTTGGCGAGCGAGTTGGCGACGGCCTTGGCGATGAGTGTCTTGCCGCAGCCGGGGGGGCCGTAGAGCAGGACGCCCTTGGGCGGGCGCAGCTCGTGCTCCTTGAACAGGTCCGGGTAGAGGTAGGGCAGCTCGACCGCGTCGCGGATGGCCTCGATCTGGTTGCCGAGGCCGCCGATCTGCTCGTAGCCGATGTCGGGGACCTCTTCGAGGACCAGTTCCTCGACCTCGCTCTTGGGCACGACCTCGTAGACGTAGCCGGAGCGGGGTTCGAGCAGGAGGGCGTCGCCGGGGCGGATGGTGACGTCCAGCAGCGGCTCGGCGAGCCGTACCACCCGTTCCTCGTCGGTGTGCCCCAGCACGAGGGCTCGCTCGCCGTCCTCGAGGATCTCCTTGAGGGTGACGATGTCGCCGACGCTCTCGTACTCCATGGCCTCGACCACGTTGAGCGCTTCGTTGAGCATGACCTCCTGGCCACGCCTGAGGTCGTCGACCTCGACGCTTGGGCTGACGTTCACCCGCAGTTTGCGGCCGCCGGTGAAGATGTCGGCGGTGCCGTCCTCGTTGGCCTGCAGGAAGACGCCGAAGCCGGCCGGCGGCTGGGCGAGGCGGTCGACCTCTTCCTTGAGGGCCACGATCTGGTCGCGGGCCTCGCGGAGGGTGTTGGCCAGGCGTTCGTTCTGTGCGGAGACGCCGGCCAGGTTGGTCTGCAGTTCGACGATCCGCTCTTCGAGAATCCTCGTGTGCCGCGGAGAGTCGGCGAGCTTGCGTCGCAGGACGGCGATCTCCTGCTCAAGGTAGGCGATCTGCCCGGCCGGGTCGTCGGACCCTCGTCCCGGGCGGATGCCGCGGTTCATGTCGTCGTCGTGGGCTGCCACGGTCCTCACCTCCTCCAAGGGGAGCTGGACGCTTCCAGACCCTACCTGGGTGGGTGACGATTGAAACCCCTAGATCACATTGACTGTCAAGGTGTGTCGTCGGTCACCCGGTGCGCTCCCTCTCGCACGGAGGGAATACCCACTCAACGTGATTCGGAAGCGGCTTGTTCCTTGTCAGTGGTGGTCAAAACCCTTCAGGAGTGGCCGGAGTTGTCTGTTGCGGGGCGGTCGGCCGGTTCGCGGGCAGGCGTGAGGGCAGGCGCGCGCTCATCACACTGAGCGACGGTCCGGGCGGTGGGCGTCACCGTGGGGTGGCGTGAAGTGTTCGCCTGCGGTCTGCGGGGCCGTGATCCCCGGTCGGGCGGCTCTACCCGAGGGGGGCGGGGCGGAAACCCCGCACCCGTCGAAGACGGCCGGAATGCGGGCGGAGGTAGGGTCGGGGTGTTCAACAGCCGCTGGAGCGGACCCGGCTGGCCTCGGTGCCGGCGGTACGGTCCGGCGAACCGACGGCAGGAGAGATGACCGTGCAGCAGGAGGCCCCGGGGGGCGAGGCGCTGGAGGTCTGGATCGACCAGGATCTGTGTACCGGCGACGGGATCTGCGCCCAGTACGCCCCGGAGGTGTTCGAGCTGGACATCGACGGGCTGGCCTATGTGAAGGGCTCGGACGACGAGCTGCTTCAGGACAGGGGGGCCACGGTGCCGGTGCCGCTGCCGCTCCTCGTGGATGTCGTGGACTCGGTGAAGGAGTGTCCCGGCGAGTGCATCCATGTACGCCGGGTTTCGGACAGGGTCGAGGTGTACGGGCCCGACGCCGGCTGAGTGCGGGCCGGCCCCGGGCGGGTCAGACGCTGTGGTCCCCGGTCGGGGTGGAGCGGAGGAACGCGCTGCCGTTCCACTGCCACTTGGCCGGGGTTTTCACGTCGGGGCAGCAACTGGGCACGTCGTCCGAGGAGTAGCCGAGCAGGGTGGCGCCGACGGTTCCTGCGTGCAGGGAGAAGTCGGTGACGGTGAGCCGGTCCTTGGGGTCGACCAGGGTGGCGACGACGCGGGCCCTGCCGCCGTCGGTGCCACGGGTCAGGACGTAGACGCCGTCCGGTGGGGTGCCCATGGGAGCGTCGCAGTGCACGACGGCGACGGTTTCCGGTCGGCCGTCCCCGTCCAGGTCTCCGGTGGCCTTCTTCACCACTACCGCCTTCACCGGGCCGCACGCCAGGGGGAAGGCCACGCCTGCCGTGCCGGGCGGTGCGACGGCGGCGGGGGCCGACTTGACCTCGGCGCCGGGGGCCGGCTGGGCGGCGGTGGCCGATCCGGGCTGGAGGAGGGCGGACAGGGCCACGACGCCGGAGACGGCGGTGGCGGTGGCGACCCAGTGGATGGGGTGGCTGTGGGTGTGGGCGAGCTCCGGAACGGCGGATGGCTGCACTAGGAGTGTCTCCTGTGAGGGCTGTGCCGGTGGGGTGGCCAGCATGCTGCCACACGTCACGGAGCGGGGGAACGGCGGGGTCGGTACGGACTTCCGCAGGCGGGGAGCACGCGCGGGGGGGGCGTACGCGTCCTGGTGTCCGGTCAACGGGCGGGCGCCGTGTCCGGGTTCCCGGGATCGGTGGGGAACTCGGGCACGGCGCCCTCGCGTTGTGCTCGCCGGGAGCCGGTCAGCGGCCGGAGCCGCCGTCGGCGTTGGGTCCTGCGTAGTCCTCGCCGTAGGCGCCCTTGGCGGGGCGGCGGCGGCGCATGGGCGGCTCGACGCCGTCGGCGAGGCGGCGGGCGGTGAGCAGGAAGCCGGTGTGGCCGATCATCCGGTGGTCCGGGCGGACGGCCAGGCCTTCGATGTGCCAGTTGCGGATCATCGTCTCCCAGGCGGTCGGCTCGTTGAAGCAGCCGATCTCCCGGATGGACTCGACGGTCCGGGCGAGCTGGGTGGTGGTGGCCACGTAGCAGCACAGGATGCCGCCGGGGACCAGTGCCTTGGAGACGGCCTCCAGGCACTCCCAGGGGGCGAGCATGTCGAGGATGACGCGGTCGACGTCGGTGTCGGACAGGTTGTCCTGGAGGTCGCCGACGGTGAGCTGCCAGGCGGGGTGCGGGCCGCCGAAGTAGCGCTCGACGTTCTGCTGGGCGATCTCGGCGAAGTCCTCGCGGCGCTCGTAGGAGTGCAGCATGCCCTGGTCGCCGATGGCGCGCAGCAGGAAGCTGCTGAGCGAGCCGGAGCCGACGCCGGCCTCGACGACGCGGGCGCCGGGGAAGATGTCGGCGAAGGCGAGGATCTGCCCCGCGTCCTTGGGGTAGACGACGGCTGCCCCGCGGGGCATGGACAGGACGTAGTCGGGGAGCAGGGGGCGCAGCGCGAGGTAGGCGACGTTGCCGGTGGTGCGGACAACGCTGCCCTCGGGAGCGCCGATCAGTTCGTCGTGCGGGAAGGAGCCCTTGTGGGTGTGGAAGTTCTTCCCGGCTTCGAGCGTGAACGTGTAGTGGCGGCCCTTGGGGTCGGTCAGCTGAACCTGGTCCCCGACCTTGAAGGGCCCGCGCCTGCGGGCGGCACCGGTCGGTTCGGACATGTGACCAGCGTACCGGCACCTGAGGGGGCCGCCGACCACGCGGGGCGGGAGGCCGGACGGTCAGCTCGGGCGTGCCATCGCCCGCACGAAGGCGCGCTCGACGTCGGCGGCGGACAGGACGCCGTAGATCTCGCCGGTCTCCTCGACGACGAGGTACTCGGTCGCGGGGGTGGCCCGCAGGACGTCGAGCAGTGCTTCCCCGGCCAGCTCGGCGGAGACGCGCATGCCGTCGGTCAGTTCCTGGGCGAGGCCGCTGACCGCGACCCAGGGGCGGCGGTGTTCGGGTACGCCGACGATGGCGGCCTCGCGGACGAGGGAGAGGGGGTGGCCGTCGGCGTCGACGACGACCAGGGCGCGGGCGCCGGCGGCGTTGGCGCGGCGCAGGGCCTCGGAGAGCGGGGTGTCGGTCTGCACCGGCACGGCGCGGCGGGTGAGGGTGCGGGCCCGCAGTTCGGGGAGGTGTTCGCGCAGGCGGGCCATGCGCAGGCTGTTGCCGGCGCCGGTCCAGATGATCGCGGCGAGGATGGCGGCGAGCAGGGCGTCGGTGACGGTGTCCATGCCGCTGATGTCCTGGTTGCCTCCGCCGAAGGCGCCGGACTGGTTGAGCAGCGGGAGGCCGACCAGGACGGAGAGGGCGAGGGCGCGGCCGACCCAGGCTGCGGCGATGGTGCCGCTCATGGGCTTGCCGGTGATCTTCCAGACGACGGCGCGGAGCATGCGGCCGCCGTCGAGGGGCAGTCCGGGCAGCAGGTTGAAGGCGGCGACGATGAGATTGGAGATCATCAGGCCGGCCAGCAGGACGCCGGGGACGGTGTCGGGTTCCACGGGCTTCATGGCCAGGTAGAACAGTCCGGCGAGGACGAGGGAGAGCAGCGGGCCGACGAAGGCCAGGACGAACTCCCGTCCGGGGGTCTCGGCCTCCTTCTCGATCTCGGAGACGCCGCCGAAGAACTGGAGCTGGATACGGCGGACGGGCAGGTCGAAGCGGATCGCGGCGACCGTGTGGGCCAGTTCGTGGACGAGCACGGAGGCGTAGAAGGCGACGGCGAAGAAGAGGGACACCAGGTAGCGGGCGGCGCCCAGTTCGGGCAGGACGCGGTCGAGCTGGCCGCCGAAGACCCAGGTGATCAGGGCGGCGACGAGGAACCAGCTCGGCGCGACGTAGACGGGTACGCCGAAGGGCCGGCCCATCAGCAGACCGCCGCCGGGTTCCTTGGGCCGTGGCTGGGGCGGTTCGCCCTTGGCGATCCCGGAGTGGGCGAGGGAGCGGTGCTCGCCCGTGTGGGGATCGCTGTCCGCGGCGGGGGGGTGCCCGGCCTGCGGGTCCGGCCGGGCTGCCGGGGCGTCGAGGCCGGTACGTGGCCCGGGCCGACCGGCGGACGTCTCCTTGGCGGCGTCGGCCGTCGGCTCCTGACCGGTGGTGGGAGTCGCCCGGTCAGGGGTCGGCTTCTGATCGCCGGCGGGTGACTTCTCGGCGGCTCGCGGACCCTGGCCTGTGGTTTCCCCGGGCCCGTCGGGCTCCCGGGGCTCTTCGGGCTTCCCTTGTTGCTCGGGCTCGTCGGGCTTGCCGCGCTGCTCTGACTCGTCGGGCTTGCCGCGTTGCTCGGGTTCGTCGGGGGTCGGCCGTGGGGCTGTCGGTTGTGGCGGGGGTGCCGGGGCGTCGTGGGGCTCCGGCCCGGGGTGGTCGGTGGGTCCGGTCGCCGGGGCCGTAGGTGCTGCAGGGTGCTCGGCCTGCTCGTCGTTGCCGGACCGCGGCTGTCCGCTCCCGCCGCTCACGTCCACGGTGTCCCCTCGTTCGAAGCGTCTTCCGTGCCGTGTGGGCCGGAAGGGTCTCTGGTCGATGGTATGCGTCCGTGGTGGCACGTTCCGCCCCGGCACCCCCTGTGTTTGCCCCGCCGTCGCACGGCCGGTTCGGCACACGGCTGGGTCACTGTCAGTGCCGGGCCGTATGGTCTGTGGTCATGGACAGCAGCATGGAGGACGCGGCCATGGCGGCGGGCGGCGCGGCCCGGCCGGCGGGCGAGGCGGAGACGGACGCGGGGGCGGCCGCCGGCAGCGGTGCGGCGGAGCCGGCGGGCGAGCGTGCGGCCACGGCGCCCACCTCGCTGTCCCCCTCCCGCGCCGGTGACTTCATGCAGTGCCCGCTGCTGTACCGGTTCCGGGTGATCGACCGGCTGCCGGAGAAACCGAGCGAGGCGGCGACGCGGGGCACGCTGGTGCACGCGGTGCTGGAGCGGCTGTTCGACGCGCCCGCCGCGGAGCGGACGGCGCCGCGCGCCAAGTCGCTGATCCCGGGGCAGTGGGACCGGCTGCGGGAGAGCAGGCCGGAGGTCACGGAGCTGTTCACCGACGATCCGGACGGCGAGCGGCTCGCCCGCTGGCTCGGTGAGGCGGAGCAGCTGGTGGAGCGCTGGTTCACGCTGGAGGATCCGTCGCGGCTGGAGCCGGCCGAGCGGGAGCTGTTCGTGGAGGCAGAGCTGGATTCGGGTCTGCGGCTGCGCGGGATCATCGACCGGGTGGATGTGGCGCCGACCGGTGAGGTGCGGATCGTCGACTACAAGACGGGGAAGGCGCCGCGTGCGGAGTACGCCGAGAGCGCCCTGTTCCAGATGAAGTTCTACGCCCTGGTGGTGTGGCGGCTGAAGAGGGTCGTCCCGCGCCGGCTCCAGCTGGTCTATCTCGGCAGCGGGGACGTGCTGACCTACGACCCCGTCCTGGCCGATCTGGAGCGTGTGGAGCGCAAGCTGCTCGCCCTGTGGGAGGCGATCAGGCGGGCGACGGAGTCAGGTGAGTGGCGGCCGCGGCCGACCAAGCTGTGCGGCTGGTGCGACCACCAGGCGCACTGTCCGGAGTTCGGCGGCACTCCCCCGCCGTATCCGCTGCCGGTGAGGGCGGCCGGCGGACGTGCGGCCGGGGGTACGGAGGATGTCCCCAGGGAAGCGCAGCCGCGGCCGGCGGGGGCCGACGACGGGCGTGCGGCCGGGGGTTCCGAGGGGTCTGCCCCGGGAAGCACGGTCGCAGCCGGTGAGGGCGGCTGAGTCGGGGACCGCGTCGCAGGGCAGAATGGGCCCGGACTAGCGAAGGAGTGTCACGTGGCCATCCGCGTCCTACTGGTCGACGACCAGCCCCTGCTGCGTACGGGTTTCCGGATGATCCTGGAGGCCGAGCAGGATCTTGCGGTCGTCGGTGAGGCCGGTGACGGCCTGCAGGCCCTCGATCAGGTGCGAGCGCTGCAGCCCGATGTCGTGCTGATGGACATCCGGATGCCGCGGATGGACGGGGTGGAGGCGACCCGGCAGATCACCGGGCCGGGGCGGGACGGTCCGGCGAAGGTGCTGGTGCTGACCACGTTCGACCTGGACGAGTACGTGGTGGAGGCGCTGCGGGCCGGGGCGAGCGGCTTTCTGCTGAAGGACGCGCCCGCCCATGAGCTGGTGCAGGCCATCCGGGTCGTCGCGGCCGGCGAGGCGTTGCTGGCTCCGAGCATCACGCGTCGTCTGCTGGACAAGTACGCCACGCATCTGCCCTCGGGCGAGGAGCCGGTGCCGGACACCCTGCACACCCTCACCGACCGTGAGGTGGAGGTGCTGAAGCTGGTGGCGCGCGGGTTGTCCAACGCGGAGATCGCCGCCGACCTGTTCGTCAGCGAGACCACCGTGAAGACGCACGTCGGGCATGTGCTGACCAAGCTGGGCCTGAGGGACCGGGTGCAGGCCGCGGTGTACGCGTACGAGAGCGGGCTGGTGCGGCCCGGCGCCCAGTAGGCGGCCGCGCACGGCGCGGCAGGAGCTGGTGCACCGAGCGGCAGGACGTCGTCGGACACGGCAGAGGGCGCTGCTTCCCCCTCGGGGAGGCAGCGCCCTCGGTGCATGGTCCGCTCAGCTCTTGCTCAGTTCCCAGAACCGGAACACGGTCGAGGCGTCCAGGCAGTACTCCAGGCCGTAGACCCCGTCGCGGGCGACCGCGTACTGCTTGGCCTGCCAGACCGGGAGCACGGGCAGTTCGTCGGCGACGATGGTCTGCAGCTTGCCGAAGTTCTGGTCGGTCGCGGCGCGGTCGCTCTGCGCGGCCGTGGCGGGGATGAGGGTGCCGGTGATCGTGCCGTTGGCGTAGTGGTTGCCCAGCACGTTGTCCTTGCCGAAGAACGGCGCGGTGAAGTTGTCGGCGTCCGGGTAGTCGGGCACCCAGCCCTTGACGTACACGCCGTACCGGCCCTGGGCGATGTCCTTCTCGTACTGGCCGAAGGCGACGGACTTGACGTCGGCCTGGAAGAGTCCGCTGGCGTTGAGCTGGCCGGCGATGGCCTTCAGCTCCTGGTCGGTGGCGGGGCCGTAGCGCGAGGGCGTGGACCAGAGGGTGAGCCTGACCTTGCCGTTGATGCCGTCGGCGCGCAGCGCGGCGGCGGCCTTCTCCTTGGAGGGGCGAGCGCCGTAGGTGTCGAAGAAGGCTGTGTTGTGGCCGACGATGCCCGCCGGGATGATCGAGTACAGCGGGGTGGCGGTGCCCTGGTAGACGTTCTTGACGAGGGCGTCGCGGTCGATGAGGTAGGCCATGGCCTTGCGGACGCCGATCTTGCCGGCGACCGGGTCCTTCATGTTGAAGACCAGGTGCTGGACCTCGGCGCTGGTGCCCTCGACGACGTCGACGCCCTTGGTGTCGTCCTGCTGGTCGAGCTGGGCGATGTCGGTGGCGGTCAGGCCTCGGTAGGCGAGGTCGATGTCGCCGCCTTCGAGAGCCTTCTTCAGGGCGGCGCGGTCGCCGTGGAAGAACTTCAGGGTCACGCCGGAGTTCTTGGCCTTGGCGGTTCCCTGGTAGTCGGAGTTGACCGAGAAGACCGCGCGGTCCTTGTCGAAGGAGTCCAGCTTGTAGGGGCCGGAGCCGACGGCCTTGTCGTCGGTGCGCAGGCCGCCCGCGTCGTACTGGCGGTGGTCCACGATGGAGCCGGCACCGGAGGCGATCTTGCTCGGGAAGGTGGCGTCGGGCACCTTGAGCCTGAACACGACGGTCTTCGCGTCAGGGGTCTGGACCTTGTCCAGTGAGGGGAACATGATCGCCGGGCCGGCCGGATCGTTGATCTTCAGCATCCGGTCGAAGGAGAACTTCACGTCTTCGGCGGTGAGCGGGTCGCCGTTGCTGAACTTCAGGCCGGGCTTGAGTTCGCACTTGTAGACCGTGGCCCGGTCGTCGCTGAAGGAGCAGTCCTTCGCCGCCTCCGGCTCGGGCTGGGTGGCGCCCTTGGGGAAACTGAGCAGCGACTGGAAGACGTTGTTGAACAGCAGCCAGGATCCGGGGTCGTAGCCCGAGGCGGGGTCCGTGGCGAGGACGTCGTCGGACATCCCCATCACCACGGAGGAGCCGGTTCCCCCCGACTCCCCGCTCTCCGAGCCGCAGCCGGTCAACAGGCCGGAGGCCAGCCCCGCCACGAGGGGCAGGACCGGCCACTGGTTTCGCATCTTCACTGCATGTGCCTTGTCGTCGGTTCGTCGATCCGAGGCCCCCGTTTCGTGCCCCGGACGGAAGGGGTGTCGTGCGGGCCGCCGTCGGCGACACGGGGTCGGCGCACCCCGCTCGGTCGAGCAGGACGCACCGTCGCTCCCGCCGACTGGGCCCGGAGGACACCCCTGCGGGTGATGTCAGCCGCTCACGCCGCGGCCGAGCGCCCACAGCTGGAGCGTCGAGGAGGAGTTGAGGGCGTAGGAGACGCCCGTGATGTCGTCCCGCGCGGCGACGTACTGCTTGCCCTGCCACAGCGGCAGCACGGGGACGTCCTCGGCGACGGTGTCCTGGATCTCGGTCAGGCTCTTCGCGGCGTTGAGCCGGTCGGACTCCCGCCGGGACTCGGGGATCAGCGTGCGCTGGATGGTGCTGTTCGAGTACGGCGAGCCGAGGAAGTTGTCCTTGTCGAGGAAGGGCGCGAGGAAGTTGTCGGCGTCGGGGAAGTCGGGGAACCAGCCCATGCCGTAGACGTCGTACTGGCCCTTCTGCTCGGCGGGACGGAAGGCCGACCAGGGGTGACCCTGGAGGCTGACGTCGAACAGGCCGCTGTTGTTGAGCTGCTTCTGCAGGATCTCGAACTCCTGCTTGGTGGCCGAGCCGTAGTGGTCGGTCGTGTAGTGCAGCGTCAGCTTGACCGGGGTGGTGATGCCGGCCTTGGTCAGCAGCTCCTTCGCCTTGGAGTTGCTGGGGTTGCCGTACTTGTTGAAGAACGAGTTGGAGTGGCCGGTGAGGGTGGCCGGGACCAGCGAGTACAGGGGCTCGGCCTGGGTGCCGTACACCTTGGAGACGATCTCGCCGCGGTCGATGAGCTGGGCCATGGCCTGACGGACGGCCTTGCTCTTCACGGTGGGCGCGTTGGTGTTGAAGGCCAGGTAGCGGATCTCCAGGCCCGGCATGTCGACCAGGTCGACGTTCGCGTCGGCGCCGCTGTCGAGCTTCTGGATCTGCGACGGCGACATGGTGCGGGTCATGACGTCGATCTTGCCGTCGGCGATCGCGGTGCCCATGGCGGCCGCGTCGTCGTAGCTGCGCATCACGACCTCGTTGTTCTCCACCTTCACATAGCCCTTGTAGGAGGGGTTCTTGTCGAAGGTGACGGAGACGATCGTGTTGTCCTTGACGTCGGCCTTGAAGGTGTACGGGCCGGAGCCGTCGACCTCGAAGCCGTCGCGCAGCTTGCCCTTCTCGTAGTCCTTGGGGTTGATGATGCCCGCGACCGGAGTGGACAGCTTGTACGGGAAGGTGGCGTCGGCCGTCTTGAGGTGGAAGATGACCTCGCGGTCGCCCTGGGTCTCGACCGTGTCGATGTTGTTCAGCAGGGCGGAGACACCCGAGTCGGCCTTGATGTGCAGCGCCCGCTCGATGGAGTACTTGACGTCCGAGGCGGTGACGGCGTCGCCGTCGGCGAACTTCAGGTCCGAGCGCAGCTTGCAGGCGTAGCGCTCGCTGCCGCTGTCGGTGAAGGAACAGCTCTCGGCGGCGTCCGGGACCGGGTCGCCCTCGCCCTTGGGCTGGGTCATCAGGGTCTGCACGGTCTGGCGCAGGATGTTCCAGGTGCCGACGTCGTAGGCGTAGGCCGGGTCGAGAGGCGCGGGGGCGTCGCTGGTGGCGGTGAACCGGTCGGTGGTGCCCACGACGATGGCATCGCTGCTCTTGCTCCCGCTGTCGGATCCGCCACAGGCAGCGAGAACCGGCGTGAGCAGGCCGGCCACCGCCGGCAGCACCAAAGTCTTGCGGTTCATGCGGGAGTTTCTCCAGAGCTGTTCGTGTCCGTGTACCCGGCATGCAGGGGTGGCGCGGCGGATCACGGGGGTTGCGGCGATGTTCTCGCGATGAGATTAGTCCGCGCCCGCAGGACCGTTCACAGCCCCGCGAGTTGAGGCCTCATCACGCAGTGAAACCGGGTGCGGACACACCGAAAACCCGACAGCGGCAGGATTAGTGCAGCGTCCCATCAATCGGGACACAAGGGCACGTCGAACCGTCCCGATCGGGGGTCACCTACACACCGGGGCAACGTTGTCGAGGCCTGCGGACGTGGGCAACCTCACACTCCGAACCGGGTGGGGAGTTGCCGGAATTCAGCCGGGCGGGCCGACGGGAATTCCGCCCCGGTGTACTGACCGGGATTTTTGTCCATCCCGTCCAATGATCATTGCACGCTGGGTGAACAGCTAGCGCATTTCCGTCATCAGGCCGCGCAGAAATGCCAGGTCGACCTCTTCCAGGGAGGTCACGACGGTGCGGCGGGCACTCGGTGCGATCGGGGCCACCGAGGGCACGGCGACGACCCGGCACCCCGCGGCCTCCGCGGCCTCGACGCCGGTGGCGGTGTCCTCGACCACCGCGCACCGGGCGGGGTGGGCGCCGAGCCCGGCGGCGGCGAGCAGGTACGGGTCCGGGTACGGCTTGGTGCGCGACACCTCGTCGCCGGCCACGGTCAGGGCGAAGTGCTGGGGCCCCAGTGAGTCCAGCACGCGGTCGATGATCCGCCGGTGCGAGGCGGAGACCAGGGCGGTCGGGATCTCGTACTCGTACAGCTCGGCGAGGAGCCGGGCGGCGCCCGGCATCAGCGGGAGGGCGCGGCCGATGCGGTCCTCGAACCCGTCGTTGAGCAGTGTCGTGAGCTCGGCGAGGGTGATGTCGGCGCCGGTGGCCTCGATCAGGAACCCGGCGCTGCGCGCCATGGGACCGCCGACCACGATGTGGCGCCAGGTCTCGTCCAGGGTGTGGCCGAGGCCGGCGAAGACCTCCGCCTCCACGTCCCACCAGAAGCCCTCGGTGTCCACCAGGGTGCCGTCCATGTCGAGGAGCACGGCCTGCAGGGCTGATCCTTCGGCCGTACGGGTTCCGAGCGCGGGGACCGTGCTGGTCATCCTGGCGCACCTCCTTGAGGGACGACCAGGCCGGTTCCCGGACAGGGAACCGGCCTGTGGTGGACCGACCAGTGTACGACCCTCGGCGGGTAAACGCCTCAATGTGACCGGCACGGGCGGGTCGGCGCCCGCCGAAGTCACCGGAACCACCGGTACCGCCGAAGCCACCGGTACCGGCGGAGCCACCGGAGGCGCCGGAGCCGGGTCGGACCAGCCGGAGCTGCCGGAGCTGCCGGAGCTGCCGGAGCTGCCGGAGCTGCCGGAGCTGCCGGAGCCGGCGTAGCTGCCGGTTCAGCGTGCGTTGAAGTACTTCGCCTCCGGGTGGTGGATCACGATCGCGTCGGTGGACTGCTCGGGGTGCAGCTGGAACTCCTCGGACAGGTGGACGCCGATCCGCTCGGGCTGCAGGAGCTCGGCGATCTTGGCGCGGTCCTCCAGGTCCGGGCAGGCGCCGTAGCCGAGGGAGAAGCGGGCGCCGCGGTACTTGAGGGCGAACATGTCCTCGATACCGGCCGGGTCCTCGCCGGCGAATCCGAGTTCGGAGCGGACGCGGGCGTGCCAGTACTCGGCGAGCGCCTCCGCCAACTGCACGGACAGACCGTGCAGTTCGAGGTAGTCGCGGTAGGAGTTGGACTCGAAGAGCTTGGCGGTCTCCTCGCCGATGCGGGAGCCGACGGTGACCACCTGGAGGCCGACGACATCCGTCTCGCCCGACTCCTCCGGGCGGAAGAAGTCGGCCAGGCACAGGCGGCGTCCGCGGCGCTGGCGCGGGAAGGTGAAACGGGTGCGTTCGTTGCCCCGCTCGTCCAGGATGATCAGGTCGTCGTCCTTGGAGACGCAGGGGAAGTAGCCGTAGACGACGGCGGCTTCCAGGAGGTTCTCCGTCTGGAGCCTGTCGAGCAGACCGCGCAGGCGGGGACGGCCCTCGGTCTCGACGAGTTCCTCGTACGTCGGCCCTTCCCCGGTGCGGGCCTGCTTCAGGCCCCACTGGCCCTTGAACAGGGCGCCCTCGTCCAGCCAGCTGGCGTACTCCTTGAGCTGGATGCCCTTGATGACGCGGGTGTCCCAGAACGGCGGGGCCGGCACGGGGTTGTCGACGGCGACGTCGGAGCGGACGTGGCCCTCCTCGGGCCGCTCCTCGATCTCGACGGCGGCGGCGCGGACCCGGCGCTGCCTGAGCTCGGGCAACTGGGCGCCGGGCACGCCCCGCTTGACGCCGATCAGGGCGTCCATCAGGCGCAGGCCCTCGAAGGCGTCGCGGGCGTAGCGGACCTCGCCCTCGTAGATCTCGTGCAGGTCCTGCTCGACGTAGGCGCGGGTGAGGGCGGCACCTCCGAGGATGACCGGGAAGCGGGCGGCGAGGCCGCGCTGGTTCAGCTCCTCCAGGTTCTCCTTCATGATCACCGTGGACTTGACCAGGAGGCCGGACATGCCGATGACGTCGGCCCGGTGTTCCTCGGCGGCTTCCAGGATCGCGGAGACCGGCTGCTTGATGCCCAGGTTGACGACGTTGTAGCCGTTGTTGGACAGGATGATGTCGACGAGGTTCTTGCCGATGTCGTGCACGTCGCCGCGCACGGTGGCCAGCACGATGGTGCCCTTGCCCTCGGCGTCCGACTTCTCCATGTGCGGTTCGAGGTGGGCGACGGCCACCTTCATGACCTCGGCGGACTGCAGGACGAACGGCAGCTGCATCTGGCCGGAGCCGAAGAGGTCGCCGACGACCTTCATGCCGTCCAGGAGGGTCTCGTTGACGATGTCGAGGGCGGGGCGGCTTTGCAGGGCCTCGTCCAGGTCGGCTTCCAGGCCGTTGCGCTCGCCGTCGATGATGCGGCGCTTGAGGCGCTCCTCCAGCGGGAGGGCGGCCAGTTCCTCGGCCTTGCCGGCCCTCAGGGACTTCGCCGTGGCGCCCTCGAAGAGGGCCATCAGCTTCTGCAGGGGGTCGTAGCCCTCGGCGCGGCGGTCGTAGATGAGGTCCAGTGCGGTGGTGACCTGCTCCTCGTCGAAGCGGGCGATCGGCAGGATCTTGGAGGCGTGCACGATCGCGGAGTCCAGGCCCGCCTTGACGCACTCGTCCAGGAAGACGGAGTTCAGCAGGATGCGGGCGGCCGGGTTGAGGCCGAAGGAGATGTTGGACAGGCCCAGCGTGGTCTGCACGGCCGGGTGCCGCTTCTTCAGCTCGCGGATCGCCTCGATGGTGGCGATGCCGTCTCCCCGGGACTCCTCCTGACCGGTGCAGATGGTGAAGGTCAGGGTGTCGATGAGGATGTCCTCCTCACGGATGCCCCAGTTCCCGGTGAGGTCGTCGATCAGCCGTTCGGCGATCTCGACCTTCTTCCCGGGGGTGCGGGCCTGGCCCTCCTCGTCGATGGTGAGCGCGATCAGCGCGGCGCCGTGCTCCTGCGCGAGTTCGGTGACCTTGGCGAAACGGGACTCGGGGCCGTCGCCGTCCTCGTAGTTGACGGAGTTGATCACGGCGCGGCCCCCGAGCTTCTCCAGGCCCGCCCGGATGACGTCGACCTCGGTGGAATCGAGGACGATCGGCAGCGTGGACGCGGTCGCGAAGCGGCCGGCCAGTTCCTCCATGTCGGCGACGCCGTCCCGTCCGACGTAGTCCACACACAGGTCGAGCAGGTGTGCGCCCTCGCGGATCTGCTCGCGCGCCATCTCCACGCAGTCGTCCCAGCGGGCCTCCAGCATGGCCTCGCGGAACTTCTTGGAGCCGTTGGCGTTGGTGCGCTCGCCGATGGCCAGGTAGGAGGTGTCCTGGCGGAACGGCACCGTCTGGTAGAGGGAGGCGGCACCCGGCTCGGGCCGCGGGTCGCGCTCGGGCGGGGTGAGGCCCCTCACGCGCTCCACGACCTGGCGCAGATGCTCGGGCGTGGTGCCGCAGCAGCCGCCCACCAGCGAGAGGCCGTACTCGCGGACGAAGGTCTCCTGGGCGTCGGCCAGCTCCGGTGCGGTCAGCGGGTAGTGGGCGCCGTTCTTGCCGAGGACCGGCAGGCCCGCGTTCGGCATGCAGGACAGCGGGATGCGGGCGTTGCGGGCGAGGTAGCGCAGGTGCTCGCTCATCTCGGCCGGGCCGGTGGCGCAGTTCAGGCCGATCATGTCGATGCCGAGCGGCTCCAGCGCGGTCAGGGCCGCGCCGATCTCGGAGCCGAGCAGCATGGTGCCCGTGGTCTCGACGGTGACCGACACGATGACCGGCATGTCCAGGCCGAGGGCGGCGAGGCCGCGGCGGGCGCCGAGGACGGCCGCCTTGGTCTGGAGGAGGTCCTGGGTGGTCTCGACGAGCAGTGCGTCGGCGCCGCCGGCGACCAGGCCCTCGGCGTTGCGCTGGTAGGCGTCGCGCAGGGTGGTGTAGGGGGCGTGGCCGAGGGTGGGCAGCTTGGTGCCGGGGCCCATGGAGCCCAGGACCCAGCGGGGCCGGCCGTCCTTGGCGGTGAACTCGTCGGCGGTCTCGCGGGCCACACGGGCGCCCGCTTCCGAGAGCTCGTGGACACGCTCGGGGATGTCGTACTCGCCGAGGGCGGAGTGGTTGGCCCCGAACGTGTTGGTCTCGACGCAGTCGACGCCCACGGCGAAGTACGCCTCGTGGACGGAGCGGACGATGTCGGGGCGGGTGAGGTTGAGGATCTCGTTGCAGCCCTCGAGTTGCTGGAAGTCCTCGAGCGTCGGGTCCTGGGCCTGGAGCATGGTGCCCATGGCCCCGTCGGCGACCACCACGCGGGTGGCGAGCGCTTCTCGGAGTGCGGACACACGGGTCCGGCTGTCGGCGTGAGGGGACGTTGGCAACGAGGCCATGAAGGGGCTCCCTGAGGTGCGACGGCTGTCGGCTATGCGGCTTCCCCGGCGCGGACCGGGCAAGGGGCACGGCGTCAGGGTAACCGGGAGTGGGCTTGGATGGGCACCGGCGTCCACGTGGCGGACGCAGGTGGTGAACCCGGATGGCCGAGGCACGACGGGTGGGCCACGGCAGATGTAACAAGTGTCGTCCGACCATTGGCGGTAGGTCGACATGGACCGGTAGTGTTCGACATTGCCGAACGGTATGTGTTCCATGCTGTTCGTCGACGGTCGAAGGGGACGGAGGCAGGACGGGGATGGCACGGAACATCCAGTCGCTCGAAAGGGCGGCCGCGATGCTGCGGCTGCTCGCGGGCGGCGAGCGGCGACTGGGCCTCTCGGACATCGCCTCGTCGCTGGGCCTCGCCAAGGGCACTGCCCACGGCATCCTGCGCACCCTCCAGCAGGAGGGTTTCGTCGAGCAGGACGACGCCTCGGGCCGCTATCAGCTGGGCGCCGAGCTGCTGCGCCTGGGCACCACCTACCTGGACGTCCACGAGCTGCGGGCACGGGCCCTGGTATGGACCGACGACCTGGCCCGCGCCAGCGGGGAGAGCGTGTACCTGGGCGTCCTGCACCAGCAGGGCGTGCTGATCGTGCACCACGTCTTCCGGCCGGACGACAGCCGGCAGGTGCTGGAGATAGGGGCGATGCAGCCGCTGCACTCCACGGCACTGGGCAAGGTGCTCTCGGCGTACGACCCGGTGGCGCACAGCGAGGCGCTGGAGGCCGACCGCAAGCCGTTCACGGACCGCACGGTGTGTGATCCGACGGACTTCGAGCACCTCCTCGACATCACGCGCGCGCGTGGGTACGCGGCCGACGTGGAGGAGACCTGGGAGGGCGTGGCGTCGGTCGCCGCACCCATCCACGACCGGCGCCGCATGCCGGTGGGCGCGGTCGGCATCACGGGCGCGGTGGAGCGGCTGTGCCGTGACGGAGAGCTGCGCCCCGAAGTGATCGCCTCGGTGCGCGACTGCGCCCGCGCGGTCTCCCGGGACCTCGGCGCGGGGCGGTTCTGAGCGGTCCCCACGGGGGCGCTTCATACGGTGACGACCGGGACGCAAGGCGGCGTCCCGGCTATCGCCCTACCCTGAAATGGACATATGGGGCGAGACCGTGCGTGGGCGCACGAAGAACGACAACCAGCAGCGATCAATAACGATCCTGTTTTCGATAACAGAACTCTTGACGCACGCGTAACGCCAAAGCAAGACTCCCGTCCATCGGTCGGCATTGTCGAACACCTACCGGCAATACGCGCTAGAGTGTGACAACGCCAAGGGCCGGCATCGCTCTCACCCCCGAGGGCAGCTCGAACCTCCGGAGGGACCCGGGGTTCGGTCCCCTGGACGAAGGACAAAGGAGTCGCGGGTGTCCAGCTCCGACATCTTCATCGGCGAGACCATCGGTACCGCCATACTCATCCTGCTCGGCGGCGGCGTCTGCGCCGCTGTGACCCTGAAGGCCTCCAAGGCCCGTAACGCCGGTTGGCTCGCCATCACCTTCGGGTGGGGCTTCGCCGTCCTGACGGCCGTCTACACCTCGGCGCCGCTCTCCGGCGCCCACCTGAACCCGGCCGTGACGCTCGCGCTCGCGATCAAGGACAAGGACTTCAGCAACCTCCCCGTCTACTGGGGCGGCCAGCTGCTCGGCGCCATGATCGGCGCGGCTCTGGTCTGGGTGGCCTACTACGGCCAGTTCCACGCGCACCTCACCGACAAGGAGATCGTCGGCGGTCCGGGTGCGCAGGCCACGGCGGCCAAGGCCGTCGAGGCGCAGGAGAAGGGCGCCGGCCCGGTCCTGGGCATCTTCTCCACCGGTCCCGAGATCCGGAACGCGGTGCAGAACCTCCTCACCGAGATCATCGGCACCGTGGTGCTGGTGCTCGCCGTCCTCACGCAGGGACTGAACGACAAGGGCAACGGCCTGGGCACCCTGGGCGCCCTGATCACCGCGCTGGTCGTCGTCTCCATCGGGCTCTCGCTCGGTGGCCCCACCGGCTATGCGATCAACCCGGCCCGTGACCTCGGTCCGCGCATCGTGCACGCCCTGCTGCCGCTGCCCAACAAGGGCGGTTCCGACTGGAGCTACGCCTGGATCCCGGTGGTCGGTCCGCTGATCGGCGGCGCGATCGCTGCAGGCATCTACAACGTCGCCTTCGCTTAAGAAGCTCCCCGAGCACGCGCCGTACGTACAGCCCCATCACCACGGAACTTCAGGAGCACACAGTGACCGACGCCCACACCACCGGCCCGTTCATCGCGGCGATCGACCAGGGCACGACCTCCTCGCGCTGCATCGTCTTCGACAAGGACGGCCGCATCGTCTCCGTCGACCAGAAGGAGCACGAGCAGATCTTCCCGAAGCCGGGCTGGGTCGAGCACAACGCCAACGAGATCTGGACCAACGTCCAGGAGGTCGTCGCCGGAGCCATCCAGAAGGCCGGCATCACCCGCGACGACATCAAGGCCATCGGCATCACCAACCAGCGCGAGACCACCGTGCTGTGGGACAAGAACACCGGTGAGCCGGTCCACAACGCCATCGTCTGGCAGGACACCCGCACCGACGCCCTGTGCAGGGAACTGGGGCGCAACGTCGGCCAGGACCGCTTCCGCCGCGAGACCGGCCTCCCGCTGGCCTCCTACTTCGCCGGGCCCAAGGCCCGCTGGCTGCTCGACAACGTCGAGGGCCTCAAGGAGCGCGCCGAGGCGGGCGACATCCTCTTCGGCACCATGGACACCTGGGTCATCTGGAACCTGACCGGCGGTGTCAACGGCGGCAAGCACGTCACCGACGTCACCAACGCCTCCCGCACCATGCTCATGAACCTGCACACGACGCAGTGGGACGAGAAGATCGCCGAGTCGATCGGTGTGCCGCTGCAGATCCTGCCCGAGATCCGGTCCTCCGCCGAGGTCTACGGCGAGGTCACCGGCGGCAGGCTCGGCGACCTGCTCGGCGGCATCCCGGTGGCCTCCGCGCTCGGCGACCAGCAGGCGGCCCTGTTCGGCCAGACCTGCTTCTCCGAGGGCGAGACCAAGTCCACCTACGGCACCGGCACCTTCATGGTGATGAACACCGGTGACAAGATCATCAACTCCTACGCGGGCCTGCTGACCACGGTCGGCTACAAGATCGGTGAGCAGCCGACGGTGTACGCGCTGGAGGGCTCGATCGCCGTCACCGGCTCGCTGGTGCAGTGGATGCGCGACCAGATGGGCCTGATCTCCACCGCCGCCGAGATCGAGACGCTCGCGCTCTCGGTCGAGGACAACGGCGGCGCCTACTTCGTACCGGCCTTCTCGGGCCTGTTCGCCCCGCACTGGCGCTCCGACGCCCGCGGTGTGATCGCCGGTCTGACCCGGTACGTCACCAAGGCGCACCTCGCGCGTGCCGTCCTGGAAGCCACCGCCTGGCAGACGCGGGAGATCGCCGACGCCATGACCAAGGACTCCGGCGACGAGCTGGTGGCCCTGAAGGTCGACGGCGGCATGACCTCCAACAACCTGCTGATGCAGACGCTCTCGGACGTCCTGGACGCACCGGTGGTGCGCCCGATGGTCGCCGAGACCACCTGCCTCGGTGCCGCCTACGCCGCCGGTCTCGCCGTCGGCTTCTGGTCCAGCACCGACGAACTGCGCGCCAACTGGCGCCGGGCCGCCGAGTGGACCCCCCACATGGACGCGGAGACCCGCGACCGTGAGTACAAGAACTGGCTCAAGGCCGTCGACCGGACCATGGGCTGGATCGAGGACGAGGACTGAGCGGCCCGGACCGCCCAGTCAGCTCTGACGAGGAGTAAGAACCCGACATGACCAGTCAGTCCACCCTGAAGTCCGTGCCTGCCCTGGGGACGCACCCGGCCTCCGGCTCCAACCCGAGCCGGGCCGAGACCAGGGAGCAGCTCTCCAAGGCGTCGTACGACCTTCTTGTGATCGGCGGCGGCATCCTGGGCATCTCCACCGCCTGGCACGCCGCGCAGTCCGGACTCAGGGTGGCGCTGGTCGACGCCGGCGACTTCGCCGGCGCCACCTCCTCCGCCTCCTCCAAGCTGCTGCACGGCGGTCTGCGCTACCTGCAGACCGGCGCCGTGAAGCTGGTGGCGGAGAACCACTTCGAGCGCCGTGCGGTCTCCCGCCAGGTGGCCCCCCACCTGGCGAACCCGCTCACCTTCTACCTCCCCGTGTACAAGGGCGGGCCGCACGGCGCGGCGAAGCTCGGCGCGGGCGTCTTCGCCTACTCCGCGCTCTCCGCGTTCGGCGACGGCGTGGGCCACCTGCTCTCCCCCGCCAAGGCGGCGCAGGACGTTCCCGAGCTGCGCACCGAGAACCTCAAGGCCGTCGCGGTCTACGGCGACGACCAGATGAACGACGCCCGCATGGCGCTGATGACGGTCCGCGCGGCCGTCGAGGCGGGCGCGGTCGTCCTCAACCACGCCGAGGTCACCGGCCTGCGCTTCACCCAGGGCCGGGTCACCGGCGCGGACCTCAGGGACGGGACGTCCGGCGACGAGTTCGGCGTCAACGCCCGTCTGGTCCTGAACGCGACCGGCCCCTGGGTCGACCACCTGCGCCGCATGGAGGACCCGAACGCGGCGCCCTCCATCCGCCTGTCCAAGGGCGCGCACCTGGTGCTCAAGCGCACCTCCCCCTGGAAGGCCGCGCTCGCGACGCCCATCGACAAGTACCGCATCACCTTCGCCCTCCCCTGGGAGGACATGCTGCTGCTCGGCACCACCGACGAGGAGTTCGAGGGCGACCCGGCGGACGTCTCGGTCAACGAGAAGGACATAGCCCAGATCCTGGACGAGGCCGCGTTCTCCGTCCGGGACCAGCAGCTCCAGCGCGACCTGATCACCTACGCCTTCGCCGGCCTGCGCGTCCTGCCGGGCGGTCCCGGCGACACCGCCAAGGCCAAGCGCGAGACCGTCGTCACCGAGGGCAAGGGCGGCATGCTGTCCGTCGCGGGCGGCAAGTGGACCACCTTCCGGCACATCGGCCGCACGGTGATGCAGAAGCTGGAGGCGCTGCCCGGCCACCCGCTGGGCGACGACTTCGAGCCGATCTCCTCGCTGCCGAAGAAGCTGCCGCTGCCCGGCGTCGCCAACCCGCGCGCGGTCGCCCACCGGCTCCTGGTGGACCACCCGGCGCCCGGCCCGCGCATGGCCGCCGACACCGCCAAGCACCTGGCCACCCACTACGGCTCGCTGGCCTTCGACATCGCCCGCCTGGCGAACGAGAGCCCGGAGCTGGCCGAGCGCGTCCACCCGGACGCCCCGGAGATCTGGGCGCAGGTCGTCTGGGCCCGCGACCACGAGTGGGCCGAGACGACGGACGACGTGCTGCGCCGCCGCACGACCCTGACGATCCGGGGCCTGGCCACGGACGACGTCCGCGCGAAGGTCCAGGACCTGCTCGACAAGAAGTGAGCCCGCCGCCGGTCCTTCGCCCTGACCGGAGCCGGCGGTCATGAGGGACGGCCCCGCCGCACCGGGGCCGGACACGACGGGAGGGGCGGCTCCACGCCGATGGAGCCGCCCCTCTCCTGTGCCCGGGTGCCGGTGCCGGCCGATATCCATGGCCTGATGAACACCGATCACGCGGATCCCGGAACCGGCCTGCCTGCGCGAGGCGTTCGCTGACGGCGACGGCGACGGCGGGGAGCCGGCCCTCGGCCGTCAGGCGGTGCGGGCCTTCGAGTCCCGGCACGGGATCGTGCTGCCCGAGCCCTGACGGACGTCCGTGGCGGAGATCGGCGACGGGGCGTTCCTCGTGCTCGGGACCGACGAGTGCGGCATGGACCGGCACCTGATCGTCACCCGCAGCGCCCTGTACGAGGACCTCAAGCGCGTGTGCGACGCCTCCAGCGGCGCCACGAAGACCGCCTGCACCAGCACGGCGTGGACGTACTACCAGGCCGTCAAGGTCTTCGGCTGACGGGCTTTCCGCGCTCGCCGGAACAGCCTCCGACCGCGCCCGCATAATGTGCTGAGACATCCGATGTCTGGGCGACAGGGAGGCCGGTCATGGCAGTCACCGACGAGGCGATCGAGAAGATCAAGGGCATGATCGTCTCCGGTGCCCTGCGCCCGGGCGACCGGCTGCCGAAGGAAAGCGAACTCGCCGCCGAACTGGGCCTGTCCCGCAACTCGCTGCGGGAGGCCGTACGCGCCCTGTCGCTGATCCGGATCCTGGACGTGCGGCAGGGCGACGGCACCTACGTCACCAGCCTCGATCCCCAACTGCTGCTGGAGGCCATGAGCTTCGTCGTGGACTTCCACCGCGACGACACGGTCCTGGAGTTCCTCGCGGTGCGCCGGATCCTGGAGCCGGCCGCGACGGCGATGGCCGCCGTGCGCATCGACGAGCAGCAAGTGGACGCGCTGGCCGCCCAGTTGGACGCACTCGGGACCACGCCCTCGGTGGAGGAGCTGGTCGCCTGCGATCTGGAGTTCCACCGCAGCATCGTGCAGAGCGCCGGCAACTCGGTGCTGTGCTCGCTGCTGGACGGCCTGTCGGGGCCGACCACCCGGGCCCGGATCTGGCGGGGGCTCACCCAGGAGGACGCGGTCGCCCGCACGCTGCGTGAGCACCGGGCGATCCTCGCCGCGCTGCGCGACCGCGACGCGGAGGCGGCCCGCTCCTGGGCGACCGTGCACATCGCGAGCGTGGAGCAATGGCTGCGCAGCACGCTGTGACACCCCGTGAAGTCCCCTGCGGAACCGGTCGGTCACCTCGTTCACCGGCGGGGTGTTCCGAGGTGACGAACGGGGCAGTGATCCGTTCATCCCCCGGGCCGGGGGGCTGCGGGCGCCCCCGCCGGACGCCGTAAGGTGGGGACGTCAGGCGAGGGCACGTCGGAAGGAGGCACTGGGTGATCGAGCTGGAGGGGGTTCCCGAGCTGATCGACCCAGTCATGGTGGCCGCGTTCGAGGGCTGGAACGATGCCGGCGACGCCGCCTCCACGGCGGTCGCGCATCTGGAACGCGAGTGGAAGGGCGAGGTGTTCGCGGCGCTGGACGCCGAGGACTACTACGACTTCCAGGTGAACCGTCCCACGGTGTTCATGGACGGCGGAGTGCGCAAGATCACGTGGCCCACGACGAGGTTGTCGGTGGTCCGGGTCGGCGGCGACAAGCCGCGCGACCTGGTGCTGGTCCGCGGCATCGAGCCGTCCATGCGCTGGCGCTCGTTCTGCAACGAGCTGCTCAGCTTCGCGCACGAGCTGGGCGTGGAGCTGGTGGTCGTCCTGGGCGCCCTGCTCGGTGACACCCCGCACACGCGTCCGGTCCCGGTCAGCGGGGTCACCTCCGACCCGGACCTGGCCCAGCGGATGGACCTGGAGGAGACCAAGTACGAGGGCCCGACGGGCATCGTCGGGGTTCTGCAGGAGGCGTGCACGCACGCGGGCGTCCCCGCGGTCTCGCTGTGGGCGGCCGTGCCGCACTACGTCTCCCAGCCGCCCAACCCCAAGGCCACGCTGGCGCTGCTCAACCGGCTGGAGGACCTGCTGGACCTGCGGATTCCGCAGGGCGAGCTGCCCGAGGACGCGCGGGCCTGGCAGGTCGGCGTGGACCAGCTGGCCGCCGAGGACAGCGAGGTCGCCGAGTACGTGCAGACGCTGGAGGAGGCCCGGGACACCGCCGAGCTGCCGGAGGCGTCCGGCGAGGCGATCGCCCGCGAGTTCGAGCGCTACCTGCGGCGCCGGGACATCAGCCCGCCGGGCGGGCACGCGACGGCGGACGGCGGCGACACCTCGTACCTGCGGGACAGCCCGAGCGGCAGGACCCGTCCGCCGAAGCCGCCGAAGCCCGGAGCGTCCGGAACCGCGGAAGGCTCCTCGGAAGGTTTCCCCGAAGGCTCGGGCCAAGGGTCCTCCGCAGGCCCCTCGGGAAGAACCTCCGGAGATGCCCCGGACGGCTCCTCGGAGGGCTCCCCGGACGGCGGCGACGAGGACACGTCGGAGGACTGAGCAGCAAGAAGGGGCGGTTCCCCGGGTGGGAACCGCCCCTCTGTCACGTCCGGGCTACAGGGCCACGCCGAGCAGCGCGTCCACCGCCCGGCTCACGAGACCGGGAGCACCGGCATCGGTGCCGCCCTCCGCCTCCTGGCGGGCCGCCCAGCGGTCCACGGCGGCGAGCGCCGCGGGGGCATCCAGGTCGTCCGAGAGAGCCTCGCGGATCTCCTCGACGAGCGCGTCCGCGGACGGGCCGTCGGGCCGGGAGACGGCCGAGCGCCAGCGGCCGAGACGGGCCGTGGCGTCCTGCAGGACCTGGTCGGTCCACTCCCAGTCGGCGCGGTAGTGGTGGGAGAGCAGCGCCAGCCGGATCGCGGCCGGGTCGACGCCGTCGCGGCGCAGCCGGGAGACGAAGACGAGGTTGCCCTTGGACTTGGACATCTTCGCGCCGTCCAGGGCCACCATGCCGGCGTGCACATAGGCCTTGGCCATCGGGAACTCACCGGTGAGCACCTGGGCGTGCGAGGCACCCATCTCGTGGTGCGGGAAGGCCAGGTCGGAGCCGCCGCCCTGGACGTCGAAGCCCATGCCGAGATGGTCCAGCGCGATGGCCACGCACTCGATGTGCCAGCCGGGGCGTCCCCGGCCGAGGGAGGCGCCGTCCCAGCTGGGCTCGCCCTCGCGGGCCGCCATCCACAGCATCGGGTCGAGCGGGTTCTTCTTGCCCGGGCGGTCCGGGTCGCCGCCGCGCTCGGCGGACAGCAGCCGCATGGCGGCCGCGTCCAGGTTCGAGACCTGGCCGAAATGCGGGTCGGACTCGACGGAGAAGTAGATGTCGCCCTCCAGCTCGTAGGCCGCGCCGATCTCGCGCAGCCGCTCCACGAGCGGGACGATGCCGGGTATCGCCTCCACAGCACCTATGTAGTGCTGCGGCGGGAGCATCCTGAGGGCGGTCATGTCCTCGCGGAAGAGGGCCGTCTCCTTCTCGGCGAGGGCGACCCAGTCGACGCCGTCGCGCTCCGCGCGCTCCAGCAGCGGATCGTCGACGTCGGTGACGTTCTGGACGTAGTGAACCTGCCGCTTGGTGTCGAGCCACACGCGCTGAACGAGGTCGAACGCGTTGTAGGTCGCCGCGTGACCCAGGTGGGTCGCGTCGTACGGGGTGATGCCGCAGACGTAGATACGGGCGACGGGACCGGGGTCGAGGGTGACCGAACCGCCGGTCGCGGTGTCGTGGATCCTCAGGTCGCGGCCCTGACCAGGCAGGGCGGGGACCTCGGAAGCGGGCCAGGCATGCATGTACATGAGCCTAACCGGCCGCGAGCTGCGTATACGAACGGGATCGGACCGGATGACCGGTTGGGCCCTCTTGCGCGCCAGCCGGCGATGTGATCACACCGGCGGCCAGGGGATGGCCGGCCACTCGCCGCCCGGCTCCGGATGCCGGCCGGATGCGAGCAGCGCCTCGACCCGCGCGCGCGTGGCCTCGATCTCGGCCGCCGTGATCAGCCCGGCCAGCCGCCCGGCCAGCTCCCCGCCCTCGGCGAGGCCCTTGCGCAGCCCCTTGAGCACGTCGAGGGCCTCTGCCGTCAGCGGTTCCCCGGCCCAGCCCCACAGCAGGGTGCGCAGCTTGTCCTCGGCGTTGAACGTGACCCCGTGGTCGATGCCGTAGAGCCGTCCGTCCGTCGTGGGCAGCAGGTGGCCGCCCTTGCGGTCGGCGTTGTTGATCACGGCGTCCAGGACGGCGAGGCGGCGCAGCCGCTCGTCGTCGGCGTGCACGAGCAGCGCGGTGCGGCCCTCGCCGACCTCGGCGAAACCGACCGCCTTCCAGCCCGGCCCGGGCTCCTCGCCGTCCACCAGCGCGAGCAGCTCGGACTCGGGGTTCACGTCGATCCACAGCTGGCACATGCCCTCGCCGTACGGGCCGTCGCGCAGCACGGTCGGCGGGATCAGATCCCACCCGGTGGCTTCGGAGACCTCGTAGGCGGCCACCTCGCGGCCGGCCAGGGTGCCGTCGGGGAAGTCCCACAGGGGGCGCTCGCCGGCCACGGGCTTGTACACGCAGGAGGCTTCGCGGCCGTCGTGGGAGACCGTGCAGAACAGTGCCGCGTTGGACGCCTCGCGGATCCGGCCGCGCACGGCCAGCTCACCGCGGGCGAGCAGCTCCGCGGCGGCCGTGGCGGTCCCTGCGTCGGCTGCGGTCACGCTCCGCGGCGGTATCCGTTCTGGCGCGGACATACATGTCCTTCCGGATCGAGCGGGAGGCTGCACAGCGGGCACGGCGGCCGCCCGGCGTTGACGACGTCCAGGGCACGCTTGGCGAAGGCCCTGGCCTGCGCGCCGGTCAGCCGGACCCTGAGCATCGGGGGCCCGTTCTCCTCGTCCTGGAGCAGCCGCTCCTCGGCCTCGGCGAGGTCCTCCTCCGTGTCGGCCTCCAGCTCCACGAGGGCCTGCGCCTCCACGATCATGCGCTGTTCCTCACCGTCCCAGGCCAGAGCCATGGTCCCGACGCGGAACTCCTCCTCGACGGGGGTGTCCAGCGGGTCGGTGTCGGCGATCTCGGAGGGGGCCATCGCGGGGACGGCCGCGCTGCCGCCACTGCGCCGTACGACCTCGTCCAGCAGCTCGTCCATACGCTCGGCGAGGGCGGCGACCTGGGTCTTCTCCAGAGCCACGCTGGTCACCCGGGCGCCTGCGACGGCCTGGAGGAAGAACGTACGGCGTCCGGGCAGCCCGACCGTGCCGGCCACGAAGCGGTCCGGCGGATCGTAGAGGAACACCTGACGGGACACGTCCTGTCTCCATTGGATTCGAGAGTTGCTGCGGTGCGGGCCGTACGGGAAGGCGACCGTGCGGATCGCTTCACCCTACTGCGCCCGACGATCACGGTGCGCCCGCACCGCCCCCGACCGGTGCGTCTTCCCCCGGAGGTTCCTCGCGCGGGGCAAGAGAGGCGAAATCACCGGTGTCGCCGAGACGAACGAGAAACGGCCTCAGGCGGGTGTAGCGGATCGCGGTGACGGAACACGGCTCCACCGAGATCCGCTGGAACAGGTCGAGATGGAGTCCGAGGGCGTCCGCGACGAGCGACTTGATGATGTCGCCGTGCGAGCACATGAGGTAGACGGCGTCGGCGCCGTGGTCGCGCTCCACGCGCGCGTTCCATTCGCGTACGGCCTCGGCGGCGCGGGTCTGCATGGCCCGCATGGACTCGCCGCCCGGAAAGGCGGCGGCCGACGGGTGCGCCTGGACGACCTGCATCAGCGGCTCGTCCGTCAGCTCGGCGAGCTTGCGGCCGGACCAGTCGCCGTAATGGGCCTCCCCGATGCGCTCGTCGGTGTGGACGCGCAGCCCGGGCCGGGCGTCGAGCAGCGGCCGTACCGTCTCCTGGCAGCGCTGGAGGGGGCTGACGACCACCTCGGACAGGGGCAGCTCCCGCAGGCGTGCGGGCAGTGCGGCGGCCTGCGCGGCCCCGCGTTCGTCCAGGGCAACGCCGGGCGTCCACCCGGCGAGCACGCCCGAGGTGTTGGCGGTCGACCGTCCGTGCCGGACGAGGATCAGCGTGGGCATGCCGCCCAGGGTAAGCGCATCCCGTGCCGGAGCGGCGGGTACACACACATGAGCAGAAATGCGAGGGCGGCCGCGCGAAGGGAGAATGCGCTGCGTGATCGTGGACTGCGCCATCTACACCCACGGGCACCGGAGCGAGGGCCCGGAGGACTTGTCGGACGCGCTTGCCGAGGCGCGGGCGGCGGGCGGATTCATGTGGATCGGTCTGTACGAGCCCTCGGAGCGTGAGTTCGACCTGGTCACCGAGGAGTTCGGGCTGCATCCGCTGGCGGTCGAGGACGCCCTCAAGGCGCATCAGCGGCCCAAGCTGGAGATCTACGACGACTCGCTGTTCATGGTCCTCAAGCCGGTCGTGTACGAGCCCGAGAGCGACACCGTCTCCGCGGGCGAGGTCATGGTCTTCGTCGGCAACGCCTTCGTGGTGACCGTCCGGCACGGCGAGGGCGCGCCGCTGGCGGCCGTACGGCACCGTCTGGAGGAGGAGCCGGAGCTGCTGGTCAAGGGCCCCACCGCGGTGCTGTACGCGATCTCCGACGCCGTCGTGGACCACTATCTGGAGGTGGCGACGGAGCTGCAGACGGATCTGGAGGAGCTGGAGGCGGCGGTGTTCGAGCCGGGCAGCGGAGGCTCGCGCCACACCGCGTCCCGGATCTACACCTTCAAACGGCAGATCCTGGAGTTCCGGCGGGCCACCGGGCCGCTCGCGCTGCCGCTGACCCGGCTGGCGGGCACCGGCCCCTTCGGCGCCGCCGTGCCGTTCGTGGACGACAAGGCGCGGCCGTTCTTCCGGGACGTGAACGACCATCTCGCGCGCGTGAACGAGTCCGTGGAGGCCCTGGCCCGGCTGGTTTCGGACATCCTGTCGGCCCACCTGGCACAGATGAGCGTGCGGCAGAACGACGACATGCGGAAGATCTCGGCCTGGGCGGCCATGGCCGCGGTCCCCACGATGGTCGCGGGCATCTACGGCATGAACTTCGACCACATGCCCGAGCTGCACTGGCTGTGGTCCTACCCGACGGTGATCGTGGTGCTGGTGGCCCTGGAGGTGCTGCTGTACCGCCAGTTCAAGCGGCGCGGCTGGCTGTGAGGGCCGCTCAGGCGAACTCGGGGGCGGGGGTGGGGCCGCCGAGGGCGTTGCGGCGCTCGGGCATGCGCAGGGTCACCATGCGGCGCCAGCCGCTGAGGCGCTCATAGCCGTACACGGCGTGGATGCCTGCCACGAGCAGGGCGGACTTCGTCCTCGGCCAGCCGAGGACGCGGCCCATGCGGGCCATGACGGCGAGGCTGACGTCCCGGTGGACGCGGATCTCGGCGAGCACGCAGACGCGCAGGGTGTGCTGGATCAGCCGGCCGTGCCCGGCGGCGGCCAGACGCAGCAGTTCCTCGTGGGTGTAGGCGAGGTGGTTGTCCTCGTCGTGGGAGACCATGCGGACGGCCCTGCCGACCTCGGGGTGGTCGGCGAAGCGCGCGCGGAGCATCGTCATCTGGTCGGCGGCGCGCTGTTCGGTGACCCTGCTGTGCGAGAGGTAGACGACGATGTCGCGCACGGTGAGCGGCTCACTGCGCCGCAGCCGGTCGTGGGCGAGGCCGATGCCCCGGCGCTCCAGGAGCATCGCGTAGTCGGTCTCGGGCGGGACGGGGACGGGTTCCAGGCCGCGCTTCTTCATGAGGGCGTTGAAGATGCGCCCGTGCTTGTCCTCGTCGGCCCCGTGACGGGCGATCTTGGGGGCGAGGGCGCGTTCGCTCTGCGGCACGAGTGCGGCGATGCGCCCGTTCTCCCACCCGCCCTGGGACTCCCCGCCGGCGGCGATGGAGCAGAACAGCCGGAAGGACTCGTCGTCGTCGAGGATCTCCTGGAACAGACTCCTGGCCGGCAGCATGGAAGACCCCTCTCTGCCGCATTCCGCAGGGTTCCACGGAGAACGAGTCAAATGGGGACGGACAGGAGACGCAACAGCAGTGCGGTCCGGCTCGGCCGGCAGCAGGACGAACGGGTCGTAACCGAGCGGCGTCCGGCGCGTTGTCTCCCGTGACGGCCGTGGCGGGGAAGACCCCCGAGCCCCCACCACGGCCGCTGAAAACGTCCCGGTGCCGGCCGGGATCCTGCGGGCCTAGGCGAGCCCGGCAAGCTCCAGGGCCTCGCTGCCGGCCCGCAGGGAGGCGAGCCGCTCGTCGAGGGTGAATCCGGCGGGGGCCAGGCTGAGGGTCGTGACCCCGGCGGCGGCGTAGGCCTTCATCCGGTCGGCGATGCGCTCCACCGAGCCGAGCAGCGTGGTCTTGTCGATGAGGTCCTGCGGGATGGCGGCCGCGGCGCCCTGCTTGTCGCCGGACAGGTACATCTCCTGGATCTCGGCGGCCTGCTTCTCATAGCCCATGCGCCGGGCGAGCTGGTTGTAGAAGTTCTGCTTGGCGCTGCCCATGCCGCCCACGTAGAGGGCGGTGTAGGGGCGGAAGGTGTCGGCGAGCCGGGACACGTCCTTGTCGTCGCCGACCGCGAGCGGCAGGGTCGGGCAGATGTCGAACCCTTCGAGGGTCTTGCCGGCCTTCTCCCGCCCGGCGCGCAGGTGGCTGACCGTGGTCTCCTCCAGGTGCTCGGCGGAGGGGAAGATCACCAGCGCGCCGTCCGCGATCTCGCCGGTCTGCTCCAGGTTCTTCGGCCCGATGGCGGCGATGTAGAGCGGGATGTGCTCGCGCTCCGGGTGCACGGTCAGCCTGATCGGCTTGCCCGGGCCGCCGGGCAGCGGCAGCGTCCAGTGGGCGCCCTCGTACGACAGCCGCTCGCGCGTCATCGCCTTCCGCACGATCTCCACGTACTCGCGCGTGCGCGCCAGCGGCTTGTCGAACTTGACGCCGTACCAGCCCTCGGAGACCTGCGGTCCGGAGACGCCGAGACCGAGCCGGAAACGGCCCTTGGACAACGAGTCCAGCGTCGCCGCGGTCATCGCGGTCATCGCCGGCTGCCGGGCCGGGATCTGGAAGATGGCCGAGCCCACGTCGATGCGCTCCGTCTGGGCGGCGACCCAGCTCAGCACCGTGGCCGCGTCCGATCCGTACGCCTCGGCGGCCCAGCACACGGAGTAGCCCAGCCGCTCGGCCTCCTGCGCCACGGCCAGATTGTCCGCGTCCATCCCGGCACCCCAGTAGCCGAGGTTGATCCCGAGCTGCATGGCCGATTCCCCTTACTCACGAGTAACGTCCTTTGGCGGGAGACCTTAGCGCGGCGTCGGGGCCCTCGGGCAGAGCGCGGCCGGGATCAGGGTCCGTTCACCCGGTCGATCACCGTGACCGGAGTTATCCACAGGCAACCCACGGCACCAGTTCTGGCCAGTAATCTCGCGGTCATGGAGCAGAGGCATCTCGGCCGCACAGGCCTGCGCGTGTCCCGGATCGGACTCGGCACCCTCACCTGGGGCCGGGACACCGACGAGCACGCCGCCGCGGACATGCTGAAGGCGTTCTGGGAGGCCGGCGGAAACCTCGTCGACACCGCGGACGTATACGGCGACGGGGAGGCGGAGTATCTGCTCGGGCAGCTCATGGAAGGCCTGGTGCCGCGCCGGGACCTGGTCGTCTCCACCAAGGCGGGCAGCGTCCCCGATCCCGACCGCCGCTTCGACGGATCGCGCGGCCATCTGCTCGCCGCCCTCGACGCCTCCCTGGCCCGCCTCGGCACGGACTACGTCGACGTGTGGCACATACACGCCTTCGACCCCGGCACCCCGCTGGAGGAGACGCTCCAGGCGCTGGACCTGGCGGTCAGCAGCGGACGCGCACGGTATGCAGGAGTCTCCAACTTCTGCGGCTGGCAGCTGGCCAAGGCGGCCACCTGGCAGCTCGCCGCACCGGGCACCCGCACCCGGCTGGCCAGCACCCAGCTGGAGTACTCGCTGCTGCAGCGCGGCGTCGAGCGCGAGGTGCTGCCGGCCGCGCTCGACCTGGGCGTCGGCCTGCTGCCCTCCTCGCCGCTGGGCCGCGGTGTGCTGACCGGCAAGTACCGGCACAGCACTCCCCCGGACTCGCGCGGTGCCTCCGAGCACCTCGCGCCCTTCGTCGAGCCGTACCTGGACGACACGGCGAGCCGCATCGTCGACGCCGTGACGACGGCCGCCGACGGGCTCGCGGTCACCCCGCTCCAGGTGGCCCTCGCCTGGGTCCGGGACCGGCCCGGCGTGGCCGCCCCGATCATCGGCGCGCGCACCGCGCAGCAGCTCACGGCGGCTCTGTCAGTGGAGGCCCTTAGTCTTCCTGACGAGATCTGCCGGGCGCTCGACGACGTGTCGGCGCCGGTGCACCGCTATCCCGATCACGACTGGAGCACGCTGTGAGCACGGAGCCGGAGACCACGGAGGAAGCCGGGCCGCGGACCCCGGACGCCCCGGAGGTCCTGGAGGCCCAGGGACAGGAGACGGCGCCCGACGACAGCCGTGCGGCCGGAGCCGGGGCTGCGGAGAGCGCTGGTGACTCCGAAGGCGCCGACGGAGCCCGGGAAACCGCGGGCACCGAAGCGGCCGCGGGTACGGAGGGCACCGAAGCAGCCACGGGAGCGGAGGGCGCCACGGTCGCTGAAGGAGCCGCAGGTGCTGAAGGAGCCGCGGGAGCCGGGGGCACGGAGGGAGCCGTGGGGGCCACGGTCGCTGAAGGGGCCGAGGGTGCAGAGGGCTCCGAAGGAGCCGCGGATGCTGAAGGAGGCGCGGGCGACGGCTCCTCGCAGTTGTCCGAGGCTCAGGCCGAGTTGGCCGCGCAGCGGATCGAGCGGGAGCGGATCGAGCAGCGCAGGGCCGACAAGCAGGCCCCCATCGAGAGCGGTGCCGGGCTGAGCGGCAAGGCGGCCGACCTGCTCGCCGCGGTCCGGGCGGTGGAGAGCGGCCGGAAGCCGGCCGTCACGGTCTTCCGCGAGCCCGGGCCCGAGACCAAGCCCGAGGCTGTCCCTCGCCCCGTCGCCCCCGCGCCGGTACCCCGGCCGCAGCCCGCCCCCGTCCCCACCCCCGCCGCAGTCGCGCCCGCCGCCCTCGGCCCCGAGGCCGTCGAGGCCGTCCGGCGGGTCCTGGGCGAGGGCGGGGCACCCGAGACCCTGGCGCCCCAGGTGGCCGCGGCCCTCGGCGAGGGTGCGGCCACCGCGCTCCGGGAGGACCCCTGGCAGCTGCTGCGTGTCGCCGGTGTACGGCCGGAGCAGGCCGACGGATTCGCGCGAGCCCTGCTCGGGGCGGCATGCGGCCCTGACGACGAGCGGCGCGGCCGCGCGCTGACCGGCCGGCTGCTGGAGCAGGCGGCGCTCGCCGGGCACACCGCTCTGGAGCTGCCGGCGCTCACCGCGGCACTGGCCCAGCTGGGCGTGCCGGACCCGGACGCGGCCGTGCAGAGCACGCTCGCGGAGGGCGAGGCGCTGGCCTTCCAGGACGCTCTGGAAGAGCCGGGCGCGCCGCCGCCCGCGGGCGGCGGCGAGGAGGACGGGGACGAGGAGCCACCGGTCCGTGTCCTGGTCGGCCTGGAGCGCTATGCGCTCGCCGAGGAGAGCCTCGCCGACGGCCTGGCCCGCCTGCTCAACTCCTTGTCCCCCGAGGACGCCGAGCGGTGGGAGGCGGCCGCGGCCGGGGCGTCGGGCAGTGCCGCCGAGCTGGCCCGGGCCCTCGCGCAGAACGGCCTGGTGCTGCACACCGGCGGTGAGGCGTCCCGTCGCGAACCGGCCGCGCTGCTCGGCGCCGCCCGTGCCGCGGGCCTGCGTGCGTTCGCTGTCTGCCACACCCCCGACGGGTGCAGCCGCCTCACCGCGCTGCCGGGCGAGGAGGCCGGGGAGGGTGCCGCGGGCACGGTTGCGGGCCTGCTCGCCGGCGCCGAGGGGCCCGGACGGGACCCGGACGGCGCCCTGGACCTTGATCTGCTGATCGTGCTGGACGCCCCACAACTCGATGTGGAGAGCGCCGCGATGCTGGTGGAGGCGCTGCCCGACGGGGCACGGCTCGTGCTGAGCGGCGATGCGGCGGTGCTGTGGTCGGCCGGGCCCGGGCGGGTCTTCGCCGACCTGCTCGCCTCCCGTGCGTGCCCGCAGGTCGCTTCCCGCATCCCCGACCCCGGGCCGCTCGGCGAGCTGGTCTCGGGCATCGGCATCGGTGAGCTGAACCAGGTGGAGGCGCCCGGCAAGGAGATCGTCATCGTTCCGGTGCGGGACGCCGGAGAGGCGGTGCACCGGACCGTGCAGCTGGTCGCCGACTCGGTGCCGCGGGCGATCGGGGTGCCCCCCGAGCAGACCGTGGTGATCACACCGGGCCACGGGGGTGCCGCGGGCACCCGTGCGCTCAACGCCGCTCTCAAGGAACGCCTCAACCCCGGCCCCGGCCGCTTCGGCGGCTTCGACCCCGGCGACCGGATCGCCTACGCCCCCGCACCGGGCCGTTCGGTGCCGGGCCGGGTGGTGAACGCCGACGCCGACGGCCTGCACCTGCAGTGCGCGGGCGCCCCCGTCGTCGTGCCGCGGGAGCGGGTGGAGCAGTGCGTACGGCACGGCTGGGCGCTGACCGCGCACCAGGCGGTGGGCAGCCGCTGGCCGGCCGCGGTGGTGGTGCTTCCGGGCGACGCCGCCCAGACTCTCAGCAGACCGTGGGTGTACACGGCGTTCGGCCGCGCCGAGCGCCACCTCTCGGTGGTGCACGGTGTGGAGCAGGCCCTTCCCAAGGCGGTGGCGGAGGTGCCGGCCAGGCCCCGCACGACGCGTCTGCAGACGCTGCTGCGCACCCAGGTTCCGGCCGGAGGCTGACTCCTCCCCCGCGGTGGGGGGGGGGGGGGGGGGGCCGCCCCCCCCCCCCCCCCCCCCCCCCCCCCCCCCGCCCCCCCGCCCCCCCCCCCCCCCCCCCCCCCCCCGGGCGCGCGCGCGCCGCGCGCCGCGCAGACGCCCGTCAGTTCCTTGGC